>NZ_MUBM01000146.1 GCF_002154505.1 Streptomyces carpinensis
CCGCGACCAGTGAGCGGGTCGCCCGGTACCGACGGATGAGTGGGGCGCGGATCACATGCGATCCGCGCCCCGCCCCACTTTTGCCGGTCCGGGGTGCCGGGTAAGGTTAGGTTTGCCTCACCGAGAAGTCGGGACGGCACCACTGATCGATCCCGGCGGGAGGTGAGTCGCGCGTGTACGTCTGCAGCTGCTTCGGCATCACCGAACAGCAGGTCAAGCAGCACGCGAAGAACGGCGCCTGCACGCCCCGCCAGATCGCCTCTGCCTGCAAGGCGGGCACGGACTGCGGCGGCTGCGTACGGCGCATCCAGGCGTTGCTCGGCCGGGGCGCCTGCCCCCGCCGGGAACTGGCCGACCGGGGAACGTCGCCGTTCACCCGGCTTCCCCAGCCGGCCCCCGCGGCGGAGCTCGGCGACGCCGCCTAGCCCTTCTGTGTGACCCTTCGCGCCGAGACCCGGCGTCCGGGCCCGGGGTCGGGACCCGGTGCGGATCTCGTGGCGGTGTGGGGCCGGTGCTCCGGCTAAGGCGTCGAGAAGCCGTGCGTGCCCGGGCCCGAGGGGTCCGGTTGGCTCTGCTCGATCACCGTCGACAGGTAGAGGGCCTCGCCCAGTTTGTCCACCAGCTCCAGCTGGGTGTCCAGGTAGTCGATGTGGTGTTCCTCGTCGGCGAGGATCGCCTCGAAGATGTTCGCCGACGTGATGTCCCCCTTCTCGCGCATCACGTCGACGCCCCGGCGCAGCCGGTCGATGGCCTCGACCTCGATCTGCCGGTCGGCCCGGAACATCTCCGTCACCGTCTGTCCTACCTGCACATGGAAGAGCCGCTGGTAGTTGGGCAGGCCGTCGAGCAGCAGGATGCGGTCGGTCAGGAGCTCGGCGTGCCGCATCTCGTCGAAGGACTCGTCCCGGGTGTACTTGGCGAGCTTCGTCCACCCCTTGTGGTCCTGCAGCTTCGCATGCAGGAAGTACTGGTTGATGGCGGTGAGCTCGGCGGTCAACTGCTCGTTGAGCAGTTCGATGACCTCGGGGTCGCCTTGCATCCTGACGGGCTCCTTCCGGACGAGTCTGGGCCGATAGCGCCGCATGATTGCACCGGCGTACAGAGCCGTCCAGTAAGTGCACACTTAGTGTAATCGGTCCCATTCGTACCCGGGCTGGTCATGTGCACCCCCTCCGGTCTGTCAGGATGGAGTCATGGGTCAGCCGGTGGAACGCGCATGTGGGGACGCGTCTGGAGCAGGTGCGAAAGGAGCGTCCGCGGCGGCGCCGCAAGGAGCGGCACAGCCCGAGCTTCCGCCGGGACAGCGGCTGCAACGCGGCTGGCCGGTCACGCACTACGGGCCCGTGCCCAAGTTCCGCCCCGAGCGCTGGGAGTTCCGGGTCTTCGGAGCCACCGCCGACGGCGAGAAGCACTGCTGGACCCACGAGGAGTTCACGGCTCTGCCGTACACCACCGTGGTGGCCGACCTGCACTGCGTGACGAAGTACAGCATGCTCGGCGCCGAATGGGGCGGCATCCCGGCCCGGACGATCCTGGACATCGCCCCGCCCGCGCCGAACGTCACCCACGTGATGGTGTGGGCCGAGTACGGCTTCAGCTCCAATCTCCGCCTGGCCGACTTCGGCTCCGAGCGCACCCTCTTCGCCACCCACAAGGACGGCGAACTCCTCACCGCCGAGCACGGCTTCCCGCTCCGCCTGATCGTCCCCCACCTGTACGCCTGGAAGGGCCCCAAATGGGTGCGGGGCGTGGAGTACATGACCGCCGACCGCCGCGGCTTCTGGGAGGAGCGCGGCTACCACAACCTCGGCGACCCCTGGAAGGAACAGCGCTACTCCTACCAGGAGGAGCCGGGCGACGGGCCCGAGCTCTGAGGTCGCGCCCGCAATCCCGGGGCCGACCCCGCCTCCTCAGCCGTCCCTGAGCCTCTTCAGGCGCGCCACGTCCGCCGCGTGGCCCTCCTTGCGGCCGGGGGTCTCGATGATCAGCGGGACGCCCTCGGTGGCGGGATGGGTCATCAGGGCGCGGAAGGGATCCTCACCGATGTGGCCGGCGCCGATGTTCTCGTGCCGGTCCTTGTGCGCGCCCACCACGTCCTTGGAGTCGTTGGCGTGGATCAGCCTCAGCCGGCCCGCGCCGACCGTGTCCACCAGCAGGTCCAGTGTCTGGTGCATGCCGTTCGGACCGGTCAGGTCGTGCCCGGCGGCGAAGACGTGGCAGGTGTCCAGACACACGCCCAGCCTGGGATGGGCGTCCAGTGCCTCGAAGTACGGCCCGAAGTCCCAGGTGCGGGAGCACAGCGAGGCGCCCTGCCCCGCGGTCGACTCCAGGAGCAGGTACGGATCGTCGTCGTGGGTGAGCTCGTCCAGCAGCGGCAGCAGGTGCTCGCGCACCTGCTTCAGCGCCACCGCCCGGTCCCGGCCACCGGTCGCGCTGCCCGTGTGCACGACGACGCCGAGCGCGCCGATCTCCCGGCCGCGCCGCAGCGAGTGCCGCAGCGACTGGACCGACCGCTCGACGGTCGCCTCGGTGTGCGAGCCGAAGTTGATCAGGTACGGCGCGTGCACGTACGCCGGGATCGACTCCTCGGCGCAGGCCGCGCGGAACTCCTCGTCCTGCCGCCCACTGCCCACGGGCGTGGCCCAGCCCCGGGGATTGGCGACGAAGACCTGCACGGTCTCGGCGCCCAGCTCACGGGCGTAGGACAGGCCCACGGAGTTCAGGCCGCCCGCCACGGGGACGTGGCTGCCGACGGGGTTGCGCGAGCGGCCCGGGGCGGCCGGGACGGCGCGGGGAGTGGGGGACTGCTGACTGCTCACCCGTTCAGGGTGTCACGTGGCCGGCCGCCGCCGGCCACGGGCCGTCGTGATCCCGGTCTCCTCACCTCGGGCCGTGGCCGTCCGCGACCGACGGCCATCGCCGTCACCGGATGGTGATCGTTATCGTCGAGCCCTTCGGCGCCCGGTCGCCGCCCTGCACCGACTGCTTCTTGACGGTGTCGCCGAAGAACCCGAGGATCCCGCGGTCCTCCTCGACCTTGAAGCCGGCCTGCTGCAGCGTCTTCTTCGCGTCGTCGACGCTGTCGCCGGTGACGTCCGGCACCTCGACCATCTCCGGGCCCTTGGACAGCGTCAGCGTGACCGTGTCGCCCTCGGCGGCCTTGCCGCCGCCGGCCGGGGACTGCTCGGCGACCTGCCCCTTGTCGAACTGGGAGTTGACCTGCTGGGGGGAGACCGTCACCTTCAGGCCGGCGTCCTGCAGGTCGGACTTCGCCTCGTCCACGTCCTCGCCGGTGACGTCCGGCACGTCCACCGGGTGGCCCTTGCTGACGACGAGCGCGATCGCCGAGCCGGCGTGCCGCTCCGTGCCCGCCGCGGGGTCCGTGCTGACCACCGAGCCCTTGGGGACGTCCTCGCTGAACGCCCGGCTCACCATGCCCGGCTCCAGCCCGGCCTTCTTCAGCGCCCGCTGCGCCTGGCCCAGCGGGCGCCCCTCCAGCCCGGGCACCTTCACGGTCTCCGGCCCGTCGGAGACGGTCAGCGTCACCGAGTCGTTGCTGCGGATCCGGGCGCCCGCCTCGGGGTCCGTGCTGATGACCGTGCCCCGCTGGACCGTGTCGCTGTAGGCGTGCTTGACGCCCTTGACGTCGAGACCGGCCTCCTTGAGCCGCTGCCTCGCCTGCGTCTCCGTCTTCGCCAGCAGCGGCGGGACCTTGGTGAACTGGCCGGAGTTGATGTACCACACGCCACCGCCGAGCCCGAGGGCCAGCAGGACGGCGGCGACCACGGTCAGCAGGGCACGCCGGGGCCGGCGGCCGGGACGCCGCGGGGCGGGAGGGGCCTCCAGGCGGCTGGTGCGATTGAGGGCCGTCTCGGCCGCTGAGGCCTCGCCGTCCTCGTCGACGGGCAGCGGGCGCGGCACGGTCAGCGCGCGCGGGATCACGCTCGTGCGGTCCTCGGCGTTGTCGTGGCCCTGGGTGAGGGCCTGCGGCGGTACCGCGTCCAGCTGTTCCGGGCCGAGCGCCGCGCGGGCCTCGCGGACCCGCGCCAGCAGCGCCACCGCGTCGTGCGGCCGCACGTCCGGGGTGCGGGCGGTGGCCGTCGCGACCAGCTCGTCCAGCTCGTACGCCAGCCCGGGCACGGCGGCCGACGGGGCCGGCACGTCCTCGTGGAGGTGCTGGTACAGCACCTGGGCGGGGTTCTCCCCCTGATGGGGCTTGCCGCCGGTCAGCATCTCGTAGAGGACGACACCGCACGCGTACACGTCGACCCGGGGGTCGGCGGTGCCCTGTTCGATCTGCTCGGGGGCGAGGTAGGAGACGGTGCCGAGGACCGTGCCGGTGGTGCTGGTCACCGTGTTCACGGCCCGCACCAGTCCGAAGTCGGCGACCTTGACCCGGCCGTCGTCCCCTATCAGGACGTTCTCCGGCTTCATGTCGCGGTGCACGAACCCGGCGCGGTGCGCGGCGCCGAGCGCGGCGAGCACCGGCTCCAGGATGTCCAGCGCGGCGCGCGGCTGCAGCGCCCCGCGCTCGCGCAGCACGTCGCGCAGGGTGCAGCCGGGGACGTACTCCATGGCCAGGTAGACGTACGACCCGTCGGTGCCCTGATCGAACACCTGCACGACGTTGGGGTGGTCCAGGCGGGCGGCCGACTTGGCCTCGCGTATGAAGCGCTCGACGAAGGAGCCGTCGGCCGCGAGCGATGGGTGCATCACCTTGAGCGCGAGGACGCGGTCCAGGCGGGTGTCCAGGCCCCGGTAGACCGTGGCCATCCCGCCGACGGCGATCCGCGCGTCGACGCGATAACGGCCGTCGAGCACCTGCCCGACGAGAGGGTCCTGAAGGGTCGTATCCACGCAGGCGAGTCTACGAGCCGCGACGGACACCCACGCGTCTCAGCCGGGCTCGGCAGCGCTACTGAAGCCGACCTGTGACGCGGTACACACAGCCCACGGGCAGTCGGCTCTCTAGAAGGCCGGGCGCTCGGGGTCCAGCCTGGCCAGGCCCTCCGTCGGAGAGGACGCCTCGGCGAAGTGCCGCTTGGGGATGCGCCCGGCCAGGCGGGCCAGCCGCCCCGCCGCCACCGCGTGCCTCATCGCCTCGGCCATCACCGCCGGCTCCTGGGCCCGCGTCACCGCCGAGGCGAGCATCACCCCCGCACAGCCCAGCTCCATGGCCAGCGACACGTCCGAGGCCGTGCCGGCGCCCGCGTCCAGGATCACCGGCACGCGCGCGTGCTCGACGATCAGCTGGAAGTTGTGCGGGTTGCGGATGCCGAGCCCGGAACCGATCGGCGAGCCCAGCGGCATGATCGCCGCACAGCCCACGTCCTCCAGCTTCCGCGCGAGCACCGGGTCGTCGTTCGTGTACGGCAGCACCGTGAATCCGTCGTCGACGAGCGTCTCCGCCGCGTCCAGCAGTTCGATCGGGTCAGGCAGCAGCGTCCGCTCGTCGGCGATGACCTCCAGCTTGATCAGGTCGGTGCCCAGCGCCTCGCGCGCGAGGCGGGCCGTGAGCACCGCCTCACCCGCCGTGAAGCACCCCGCCGTGTTGGGCAGCACCCGGATGCCCAGCTTCTCCAGCACCGACAGCACGGAACCGTGCACCGAGGGGTCCACCCGGCGCATCGCGACCGTGGTCAGCTCCGTACCGGACGCCACCAGGGACCGCTCCAGCACATCCAGGCTGGGCGCACCGCCCGTGCCCATGATCAGCCGGGACGTGAAGGACGTACCACCGAGGACGAGGGGATCGTCGGCCATGGGTCAGCCCCCCTGCACGGCGGTCAGCACTTCGACGCGGTCGCCGTCGGCCAGGGGCGTGGACGACCACTGCGCGCGCGGGACGACGGTCTCGTTCAGGGCGGCGGCCACCCCCGAGGGCGCCGGGGTCAGGGACTGCACGACGGTGTCCAGAGCCGTGCCGGGCGAGAACTCCCGGGGCTCACCGTTGAGGGAGATGTTCATGCGGGCTGCTCCGTGAGGGCGGCGGCACGAAAGCGCCGCGGGGTGAAGGGACGGGCCTCGTCCGGCAGTTCGCCGGTGGTCAGGACGTGCGCCATGGCGTCACCGGTGACCGGCGTGAGCAGCACGCCGTTGCGGTAGTGCCCGGTGGCCAGCAGCAGCCCGTCCAGCTCGGTCGGGCCGAGCAGCGGCGCGTTGTCCGGCGAGCCGGGACGCAGCCCGGCCCGGGTCTCGGTCAGCGGCAGCTCGGTGATCCCGGGGACCAGCTCGTGCGCGTCGCGCAGCAGCTCGTACACACCGCCCGCCGTCACCGTCGTGTCCCAGCCCAGCTCCTCGCTGGTGGCGCCGACGACCAGCTCGCCGCTGAGCCGCGGCACCAGGTACACCTGGCTGCCGCGCACCACGGCCCGCACGGTGCGGCTCAGGAACGGCGCGTACCGCTTCGGCACGGTCAGCCGCAGCACCTGCCCCTTGACCGGCCGGACCGGCGGCAGCACCTCGTCCGGCACCCCCGCCAGCCGCCCGCTGAGGCTGCCCGCGGCGAGCACCACCTGCCCCGCGCCGAGCTCCGTGCCGTCGCGCAGCACACAGCCCGCGGCCCGCTCCCCCCGCACGGTGAGCCGCTCGGCCCACGCGCGGTGGAAGAGCACCCCGGACCGCTCGCACGCGGCCACCAGGGCGGCGGCGAGCCGCCGGGGATCGATCTGGTGGTCGCCGTCCACCCGCAGACCGCCGCGCACACCCGGCGCGAGCATCGGCTCCAGGCGCCGGCAGTCCCGCCCGGACAGCCACTGCGACTCCAGCCCCGAGGCGCGCTGCAGGTCGTGCAGTTCCCGTAGGTGGGCACGGTCGTCGGCGTCCAGCGCCACGGCGAGTGTGCCGCAGCGGCGGTAGCCGAGGTCGTGGCCGGTCAGCTCGGTCAGCTCGGCCGCGAAGTCCGGATAGCGGCGGGCCGAGGCGAGGTTGAGCCCGAGCAGGGTCTGCTCGCCGTAGTGCAGTTCCGTGACGGCGGCCAGCATCCCGGCCGCCACCTGCGCGGCCCCACCGCCCGGCTCGGGATCCACCACGGCCGTGGCGAACCCGCGCTGCGCCGCGCGCCAGGCCGTCACGAGCCCGATGATCCCGCCCCCGACGACGAGGACGTCTGACGTACGTGGCAACGACATGGGCGTCCAGCCCCTCCCTTCGCCGGCATGACCCGGATCAGGTTCGTACGGTCGGAGGCCGCCAGCCTCCCTCTCAGCCCGGTGCGTCCGGGCTCCCGCGAGTGCTTGTACGGTGGCCACCCTAGCCCCTGGAGCAGCGCACTTGTAAGGGAGCCTCTCGCATGCCGCGCTCGTTGGACGGTCTCGTGCTCGCCCCCGTCGCCGATCAGGCACCGGGCCAGGTGGGCACACGCACCCGGTTCCGCTACCACGAGCGGGACGGTGTGATCTGGGCCGCTTACGCGGGCGGTGACGTCGTACGCGGCCATCTGGTGGGTACCCGCGAGGAAGACCGGCTCGACTTCCGGTACGTCCAGCTGCGGCACGACGGGACGACGTCCTCCGGACACTGTGTGTCCACGGTGGTCGAACTGCCCGACGGACGGCTGCGGTTGGAGGAGACGTGGGAGTGGGAGTCGCGGCCGGGCAGCGGAACCAGTGTGGTGGAGCAGGTGACCGGGTGACGCGGGTGGTGGCTGCGGTCGCCGTGGCTGCTGCGGTTGCAGCGGCTTCAGCGCCTGTGGAGGAGGCCACTCCGCACGCCTCCGACTGACAGTACGTCAGCTGACTATGGTGATCAGGTGAGCGAGCAGACGCAGGAACAGGGCATGTCACAGCCGCGGCGCGTGGTCGTCGTGGGCGCGGGCATGGCCGGCGTGCAGACCGCGGTGGCCCTGCGCGAGCAGGGCTTCACCGGCACCGTCACGCTGATCGGCGCCGAGCCCCACCAGCCCTACGACCGGCCGCCGCTGTCCAAGGCCGTCCTGCTCGGCAAGGCCGAGGGTTCGGCCTTCGACGTCGACTTCGAGTCGCTCGCCCTCGAACTGCGGCTCGGCTGCGAGGCGCTCGCCGTCCGCGCCGACGCGCATGTGCTCGACACCTCCGAGGGGCCGGTGCCCTACGACGTCCTCGTCGTGGCCACCGGCGCCGAACCGATCCGGCTGCCCGGCGCCGAGGGCGTCCCCGGCATCCACCTGCTGCGCACCCTGGACGACGCCGAACGGCTGCGGCCCGTGCTCGCCGAGCAGCACGACATCGTGGTCGTCGGGGCGGGCTGGATCGGCGCCGAGTTCGCCACCGCCGCCCGTGAGGCGGGCTGCGGCGTGACGGTCGTGGAGGCCGCGGACCGGCCGCTCGCCGGGGCCCTGCCCGCCGAGGTGGCCGCGCCGATGAGCGCCTGGTACGCCGACAGCGGCATCGACCTGCGCACGCACGCGCGCGTGGAGCGTGTCGAGCCCGGCGCGGTGGTGCTCGACGACGGCACGCGGCTGCCCGCGGGCGCCGTCGTCGTCGGTATCGGCGCGCGCCCCGCCACCGCCTGGCTCGCCGGCTCCGGCATCGAGCTGGGCGAGCACGGGGAGGTGCTCGCCGACGACCACCTGCGCACGTCCGTGCCGGACGTGTACGCGGTCGGCGACTGCGCCTCCTTCCCCTCCCGGCGGTACGGCGAGCGCCTGCTGGTGCACCACTGGGACAACGCGCTCCAGGGCCCGCGCACGGTCGCCGCCAACATCATCGACCTGACCCCCGCCGCCTACGACCCGGTGCCGTACTTCTGGTCGGAGCAGTTCGGCCGCTTCGTGCAGTACGCCGGCCACCACACGTCCGCCGACACCACGGTCTGGCGCGGTGAGCCGTCCGGGCCGGCGTGGACGGTCTGCTGGCTGCACGGAAGCCGGCTGGTCGCTCTACTGGCGGTCGGCCGGCCGCGGGACCTCGCGCAGGGCAGACGGCTGATCGAGGCCGGCACGCCGATGGACCCGGACCTGCTCGCGGACCCGGCCAGGCCGCTGAAGGCGGCCACGGCGTAGGACGCCGCACGTGCGATGTTTCTCCGGCGTGTCCTCCCAGGTGGCCGGGCCTGACTTCCGACTGTCAGTGGCAGATGGCACGCTTGGTTCCGTGACCGAGATTGACGCGAAGATCGATGCTCTCGTCCCCGCCTGGCTCACCCTCCCCGACATCGCCGAAATGCTCGGCGTCGAGGTGACACGTGTGCGGCAGCTGGTCAAGGAGGGCCAGCTCATCGCCGTACGCCGTGGTGAGAACCGCGCGCTGCACGTCCCCGCCGCCTTCATCGACGGGGACAAGGTCGTCAAGGGCCTGTCCGGGACCCTGACGCTCCTGCGGGACGACGGCTTCACGGTCGAAGAGATGATCGAGTGGCTCTTCACCCCCGACCCGACCCTGCCCGGCACCCCCGCGCAGGCCCTGAGCGAGAATCGCGGCACGGAGGTGAAGCGCCGCGCCCAGGCGCTCGCCGTCTGACCGGCACCGCCTGAACGACCCGTCCGGCGTACGGGCCACGGCCGGGGCGGCCGCCGCCGCTCCGCCGCGGCCCGTACGCCATCGACACACGCGACACCGCACCGACAACGGGGGGATCCACCCATGTCCGACACCGCCGCAGCCTCCGCCCGCGACCGGCTCGCCGACGCGCGCCTGTACCTGTGCACGGACGCCCGTACCCGCCAGGGCGACCTGCCCGAGTTCCTCGACGCGGTGCTGGCCGGCGGGGTCGACATCGTGCAGCTGCGCGACAAGGGCATGGAGGCGGGCGAGGAGCTGGAGCACCTGGAGGTGTTCGCCGACGCCTGCGCCCGCCACGGCAGGCTGCTCGCGGTCAACGACCGTGCGGACGTCGCCCACGCCGCCCGCGCGGACGTGCTGCACCTCGGCCAGGGCGACCTGCCGGTGCCCGCGGCCCGCGCGATACTCGGTGACGACGTCCTGATCGGCCGGTCCACGCACGCCGAGTCCGAGGCCGCCGCGGCCGCCGTCCAGGACGGCGTGGACTACTTCTGCACGGGCCCCTGCTGGCCCACGCCCACCAAGCCCGGCCGCCACGCACCCGGTCTCGGCCTGGTGCGGTACACCGCATCCCTCGGCACCGAGCGCCCCTGGTTCGCCATCGGCGGCATCGACCTCGGCAATCTGGACGAGGTCCTCCAGGCCGGCGCCCGGCGCGTGGTCGTGGTCCGGGCGATCACCGAGGCCGACGACCCGGGCGCGGCGGCGGCGGAGTTCGCCAAGCGGCTGCGGCACGCGGGGTAGCGGGCAGGCGTCTCGCTTTCCGGACGGCTGGAACGCCCCGAGCACCCCATATCGGGCCGGGTTGTCCGATGGGTGGACAAGAACCCGACAATTGCGGCAAATTCCCACCGTCCGGTTGGGGGACCGCCGGACCCTGGCTAACCTGCGAGTATGGCCCTCGGCACCGCATCCACCAGGTCGGACCATGCCCGTACCGTGCGCGACATGCTCGCGACGGGCAAGACGACGTATTCGTTCGAGTTCTACGCCCCCAAGACCCCCAAGGGCGAGCGGAACCTGTGGAACGCGCTGCGCCGGGTCGAGGCCGTGGCTCCCGACTTCGTCTCCGTGACCTACGGTGCGGGCGGTTCCACCCGCGCGGGCACGGTCAAGGCGACCGAGGCCATCGCCTCCGACACCACCCTGACCCCGATCGCCCACCTCACCGCCGTCGACCACTCGGTGGCCGACCTGCGCAACATCATCGGGCAGTACGCCGACGCCGGGATCCGCAACATGCTGGCGCTGCGCGGCGACCCGCCCGGCGATCCGATGGGCGAGTGGGTGGCGCACCCCCAGGGCCTCACCTACGCCGCCGAACTCGTCGAACTGATCAAGGCGTCCGGTGACTTCTGCGTCGGTGTCGCGGCCTTCCCCGCGATGCACCCGCGCTCCGACGACTGGGAGGCCGACGTCCGTCACTTCGTCGACAAGTGCCGCGCGGGCGCCGACTACGCCATCACGCAGATGTTCTTCCAGCCGGAGGACTACCTGCGGCTGCGCGACCGGGTCGCGGCCGCTGGCTGCGAAACCCCGATCATCCCCGAGGTCATGCCGATCGCCAGTGCGAAGACACTGGCGCGGATCCCGTACCTCACCAATGCCGCCTTCCCGGCCGCGCTGAAAGAGCGGATCCTCACAGCACAAGACGATCCGACGGCGGTACGCTCCATTGGCATCGAGTTCGCCACGGAGTTCTGCGCGCGGCTGCTGGCCGAAGGTGTGCCCGGACTTCACTTCATCACGCTCAACAACTCCACGGCGACGCTGGAAATCTACGAGAACCTGGGTCTGCACCACCCACCGCGGGCCTAGACCGGCCGCATCCGCGTACGACACACTGCGGAACGGCCACTGGGAGAGGGGCGTACATGGGCTGGACGGTCCTCTACATCGCGTTCGGCATCGTCGCGCTGTGGCTGCTCGGTGAGGTGCTGCTGCAGTACAAGGCGCGGCTGCGCTGGCGGCTGCTCGCCTTCGCCGGCTTCCTGTGCGTCGTGCTCGGCGTTCTGATGCCGTCTGTTGTGGTGATCGGTGTGGGCGCCGCCGCGTTCGCGATCGGGCAGACCTACGTGACGCTGTCCTTCCGCCGCGGCTTCGCCGCCGGCTGGGCCGTCAGGCACCCGGGCGGCGAAGGCACCAAGCGACGCCGCGGCAGGGCCGAGCGCACGGACCCGACCCTGGAGGTCTCCGACCTCGAAGCCGCCGAGGCCGGGCACGACGGCCATGACGACACGGACGGCGCGGACGGCACGGTATCCCGTGACGGCCTGTCGTACGGGCACGACGACTACGAGCAGGACGACGTCTTCACCCCCGCCCGCCCCGCCGCGCCCACGGCCGCCGAGACCACCGCCGTGTACCAGCCGCAGCCCCTGCCCGACGACACCGGTTCCTACGGCGTCTACGGCGACTCCGGCCAGCAGGCCGGCCTGCCCCAGGACCAGTACGCCACCGCGGCCCAGGGCGCCGACCAGGGGTACGGGTACGACTACTCCGGCTACGGGCAGCAGAGTTACGGCTACGACGGCTCCGGCCAGCAGGGCTACGCCGCCTACTCGGACCCGTACATCGGAGACCAGAGCTACGGCGGCGCCTCCTACGACAGCGCCTACGGCGGTCAGCAGGGCTACGGGCAGCAGGACTACGGGCAGCAGGAATACGGCGCCCAGGACCCGTACGCCACGGGCGGCTACGGCGGCGAGACCCCGGCCGGCGGGGTGTGGGTCCCGCAGCAGCGCACCGACGACTCCTACGACGGCCAACTCCCGCCCGAGCAGCCCTACCCGTACCAGGGCAACGGTCAGGGCTACGGGCAGGCGCAGCACGGCGCCGGCTTCGACGAGCAGTACCGTTTCTGAACCGGGCTCCAGGACCGGGCCGGCCAGCAACCGGCCCGGATCGCGGACCCGGCCCCCAGTCCGGTCCCGCCCCTGAACCGGCTCAGCGACCGGGATACTCCCGGTGCCGCCTCACTGCGAGCCGCGGAACTCCGGTCCCTCCACGATCAGTCCGGCCACCAGCGCGCCCGACATCCCCGCGTGCGGCAGTCCGCCGCCCGGATGCGACCAGCCGCCCACGGTGAACAGGCCGTCGATTGCCGTGGAGTTCGCCGGGTGCAGCAGCCGGCCCCGCGCCGCGGCCAGCGCCGGCACCGGAACGGCCCCGCCCGCCGCGCCCGTTGCCCGGGCGATGTCGGCCGGGGTGCGCGTCTCGCGCCACAGGATGCGGTCGCGTAGACCCGGAACGGCCCGCTCGGCGGCGGTGATCATACGGTCGGCCTGTGCTTCCCAGGCCGCGCTGTCGGCCCGGCCCTCTCCTTCACGCAGTGCCGGGACCGTGGCCGTGAGTGTGATCGCCTCGTGCTCCAGGTCCGGGACCAGCGCCGGGTCGTCGGGGCGCGACACCGTGACCGTGGGCCGCGCGGGCATCTCCGGGGCCGTACCGAAGAGGGCGTCCAGCTCGGACTCGTGGTCGTCCGTGTGCACCACGGTGCGATGGGCCGTTCCCTCGGGACGGCCGCCGCGCAGCGCCAGCAGCACGGTCAGGCGGCTCGGCAGCCCTTGCTGCGCGGGCACTTGGCCCGCACCCCTCGGCGCCGCGCCCGCCACGAAGCTGCTCAGCGTCCCAGGTGCCACACCGGCGACCACGAAGTCCGCCTCCGCGACGCCTCCTCCCTCCAAGCCGGACGCCTGGGAGGCGCCCCCGGTGAACTCCAGGCCCGTCGCCCGGCCGTCCTTCTCGACGATCCGCACGACCTCGGCGCCGAAGACGAACTCGACCCTGCGGGCCAGGCACCGCTCGTACACCGCGCGTGCCAGTTCGCGCAGGCCGCCGCGGACGTACCAGACGCCGAAGGCGTGCTCGATGTACGGCAGTACGGCCGCGCTCGCCGGGGCGGTGCGGGGATCGAGGCCGTACGCGAGCGCGTGGCTCTCCAGGAGCGTGGCGAGGCGCGGATCGCGCAGCTCCCAGGTGCCGACCTCGGCGAGCGTGGCGGCGGTCCGGGTGCGCAGCAGGCGCTTGTGCGGGACCGCCGGATAGGGCTCACGCTCGGCCAGCACCGACCAGTTGGGCCACAGCGGTTCCTCCAGCAGGGGCCGGCGGGTGCGGTCCCATGCCTCGCGCGCCCGCACCAGGAAGTCGCCCCAGCGCTGCCCGGCGCCCGACCCGAGCGCCTCGTCCAGGGCGGTGACGACGCCCGCGCGCGAGGCGTTCGGCAGCGACACCTCGGTGCCGTCCGCGAACACGTGCCGTGCCGCCGGGTCGACCTGGACCAGGTCGACGCAGTCCTCCAGCGGCTCCTTGCCGGTCTTGACGAACAGGTCGCGGTAGACCGCGGGCAGCGGAAGCAGCCCGGGCCCGGTGTCGAAGGCGAAACCGTCCCGCTCGAGGCGGCGCACCGCTCCGCCATACGTCTCCGTACGCTCGTACACCGTCACCCGGTGGCCCGCGACGGCCAGCCGGGCGGCGGCCGCCATCGCGCCCGTCCCGGCGCCGATCACCGCAATCCGTGCCATGCCCGCGACTTTATCGACCACCACCGACAATCCCCGCTCCGGGGCGGTGACCCCCCGACCGGGGAAAGCCGCTGGTCACCGCCCCGGAGCGGGGATTGT
>NZ_MUBM01000147.1 GCF_002154505.1 Streptomyces carpinensis
CCCGGCGGCAGGCACATTGAGTTGCGCAACCTGAATCGAGTTGCGCAAAAAGCAACTAGAGCGAGTTCGGAGGTTGGGCGATGGCGGGACCCCGAGTGGTCATCATCGGAGCGGGCGTCGTGGGAGCGGCCCTCGCGGATGAGATCTCCGCACGCGGCTGGACCGAAGTGACCGTGGTCGACCAGGGCCCCCTGCCGGCCACCGGGGGGTCCTCCTCCCACGCCCCGGGCCTGGTCTTCCAGACGAACAGCTCCAAGACGATGGCGGAGCTGGCCCGCTACACCGTCGAGAAGTTCTCCTCGCTCGAGGTCGACGGCAAGCCCTGCTTCCTCCAGGTCGGCGGCCTGGAAGTGGCCACGAGCCCCGAGCGGCTCGCGGAGCTCCGGCGCCGCCACGGCTGGATCACCGCCTGGGGCATCGAGGGGCGCCTGCTGACCCCCGACGAGTGCGTGGAGCGGCACCCGCTGCTCGACCGCGACAAGATCCTGGGCGGCCTCCTGGTGCCCACCGACGGCCTCGCCAAGGCCGTCCTCGCCGTCGAGGCGCAGATCCGCCGGGCGACCGGGCGCGGCGTGCGTTTCCTCGCCCGTCACGAGGTCCTCGACGTCCGGCAGAGCGAGGGCCGCGTCACCGGGGTCGTGACGGACCAGGGCGACATCCCCGCCGACATCGTCGTGTGCTGCGCCGGCATCTGGGGCCCGAAGATCGCCCGCATGGTCGGCCTGAACCTGCCGCTGACCCCACTCGCCCACCAGCTCGCCTGGACCGGCCCGGTCCCCGCCCTCGCGGGTCAGACCGAGGAGGCGGTCCGCCCGATCCTGCGCCACCAGGACGCCGACCTCTACTACCGCGACCGCTTCGACGGCCTGGGCATCGGCTACTACGGCCACCGGCCGATGCCGGTCTCCGCCGACGACATCCTCTCCGTGGACGAGGCGGAGGGGATGCCCTCGGTCCTGAAGTTCACCGAGGAGGACTTCGAGGACGCCTGGACCGAGACCCAGTCCCTGCTCCCGGCGACCAGGGAGGCGAAGGTCGAGGAGGGCATCAACGGCCTGTTCTCCTTCACCACAGACAACTTCCCGCTGCTCGGCGAGTCCCCGGACGTCAAGGGCTTCTGGGTCGCCGAGGCCGTGTGGGTCACCCACTCCGCGGGCGTCGGCCGGGCCGTCGCCGAATGGCTGGTCGACGGCTACTGCTCCTCCTTCGACCTGCACGAGTGCGACCTCAACCGCTTCGAGCCGCACCAGCTCGCCCCGGAGTACGTCCTGGCCCGCGACTGCCAGAACTTCGTCGAGGTCTACGACATCCTCCACCCCCTCCAGCCGTCCGGGAAGCCGCGCCCGATCCGCACCAGCCCCTTCTACGCCCGCCAGCAGGAACACGGCGCGTTCTTCCTGGAGGCGAACGGCTGGGAGCGCCCCCAGTGGTACGAGGCCAACGCGGGGCTGGTCGAGGGCCGCTCCGTGCCGACCCCCAATGACTGGGCCGCGCAGTACTGGTCGCCCATCGTCGGTGCCGAGGCCCAGGTCACGCGCGAGACCGTCGCCCTGTACGACATGACGGCCCTCAAGCGCCTCGAGGTGAGCGGCCCGGGTGCCGCCGCCTTCCTGGAGCGGCTGTCCACCGGCAAGGTGGACAAGTCGGTCGGCTCGGTGACGTACACCCTGCTCCTGGACCACGACGGCGGCATCCGCAGCGACATCACCGTCGCCCGCCTGGCCCGCGACCTGTTCCAGGTCGGCGCCAACGGCAACCTCGACCTCGACTGGTTCACCCGGCACCTGCCCGCCGACGGCTCGGTCCAGGTCCGCGACATCACGGCCGGCACCTGCTGCATCGGCCTGTGGGGCCCGCTCGCCCGCGAGGTCCTGCAGCCCCTCACCGACGCCGACTTCTCCAACGAGGGCCTGAAGTACTTCCGGGCCAAGCGCGCCCACATCGGCTCCGTGCCGGTCACCGCGCTGCGGCTGTCGTACGTGGGCGAGCTCGGCTGGGAGCTCTACACGACCGCCGACCAGGGCCTCAAGCTGTGGGACACCCTGTGGCAGGCGGCCGAGCCGCTGGGCGGCATCATCGCCGGCCGTGGCGCCTTCAACAGCCTGCGCCTGGAGAAGGGCTACCGCTCCTTCGGCACCGACATGACCTACGAGCACGACCCCTACGAGGCCGGCGTCGGCTTCGCCGTCAAGCTCGACAAGGGCGACTTCATCGGCCAGGCCGCACTGGAACGGCGCAAGGCCGACATGCGGCGCAGGCTGAGCTGCCTGACCATCGACGACCCGCGGGCCGTCGTCATGGGCAAGGAGCCGGTGTACGACGGGGACCGCGCCGTCGGCTACGTCACCAGCGCCGCCCACGGCTACACGATCGGCAAGGGCATCGCCTACGCCTGGCTCCCGGCGGAGCTCGCGACCCCCGGTACCACCGTGCACATCGGCTACTTCGACCAGCGCGTCGAGGCGGTCGTCGCCGAGGAGCCCCTGTTCGACCCGACCATGTCCCGCCTCCGTGGTTAGGAAGGAGCACCGCCGGTGACCGCACAACTCCTCGACGGCAGGGCGACCGCCGCCGTCATCCGCCGCGAACTCGCCGAGCGAGTGGCCAAGGTGACCGCCATCACCGGCCGCCGGCCCGGCCTGGGCACCGTCCTGGTCGGCGACGACCCGGGCAGCCACGCCTACGTGGCCGGGAAGCACCGCGACTGCGCACAGGTCGGCATCGCCTCCCTGCGCCGCGAACTGCCCGCCGACGCCACCCAGCAGCAGGTCGAGGACGTCGTCGACGAACTCAACGCCGACCCGGCCTGCACCGGCTACATCGTCCAGCTCCCGCTCCCGCGCCACCTGGACGCGAACGCCGTGCTCACCCGCATGGACCCGGCCAAGGACGCCGACGGACTGCACCCGGTCAACCTCGGCCGGCTCGTCCTCGGCGTCGACGCCCCGCTGCCCTGCACCCCGCGCGGCATCGTCGAACTGCTCCGCCGCCACGAGGTACCGATCGCCGGCGCGCGCGTCTGCGTGATCGGCCGGGGCATCACCGTGGGCCGGCCCATCGGCCTCCTGCTCACCCGCAGGTCCGAGAACGCCACCGTCACCCTCTGCCACACAGGCACCAAGGGCCTGGCCCGGCACGCACGCGAGGCGGACATCGTCGTCGCCGCGGCCGGCTCGCCCGGACTGATCACCAAGGACATGCTGCGCCCCGGCGCGGCCGTCCTGGACGTCGGTATCACCCGCACCGGCAACGGGCTCGTCGGCGACGTACATCCGGACGCGGCCCAGGTCGCCGGGTGGCTCGCGCCGATGCCCGGAGGCGTGGGACCCATGACCCGGGCGATGTTGCTCGCCAACGTCGTCGAGGCCGCCGAGAGGAACGCCAACACCGTATGAACGCGTTGAACACCCCCCTCGCGGAACTGGACCCCGAGGTCCACGAAGCCCTCCGCGCCGAGCTGCACCGCCAGCAGTCCACCCTGGAGATGATCGCCTCCGAGAACTTCGCGCCCACCGCCGTGATGGAGGCGCAGGGCTCGGTGGCGACCAACAAGTACGCCGAGGGCTACCCAGGCCGCCGCTACTACGGCGGCTGCGAACACGTCGACGTCACCGAGCGGCTCGCCATCGAGCGGGTCAAGTCCCTCTTCGGGGCGGCCTTCGCCAACGTCCAGCCGCACTCGGGCGCCCAGGCGAACACCGCCGTCTTCTTCGCCCTGCTCCGGCCCGGCGACACGATCCTCGGTCTCGACCTCGCGCACGGCGGTCACCTCACCCACGGCATGCGCATCAACTACAGCGGCAAGATGCTCAACGTGGTGCCGTACCACGTGTCCGAGGCGGACAACCTCGTGGACATGGACGAGGTGGAGCGGCTCGCCAAGGAGCACCGCCCCAAGATGATCATTGCGGGCTGGTCGGCGTACCCCAGGCAGCTGGACTTCGCCGCCTTCCGCCGGATCGCCGACGAGGTCGGTGCCCTCCTCATGGTCGACATGGCGCACTTCGCGGGCCTGGTCGCCGCCGGACTGCACCCCAGCCCCGTCCCGCACGCGCACGTGGTCACCACCACCACGCACAAGACGCTCGGCGGTCCCCGCGGCGGCGTGATCCTCACCGACGACGCCGACCTCGCCAAGAAGATCAACTCGGCGGTGTTCCCCGGAATGCAGGGCGGCCCGCTGGAGCACGTCATCGCCGCGAAGGCGGTCTCCTTCAAGGTGGCGGCCTCGCCCGAGTTCGCCGAACGCCAGGCCCGCACCCTGGCCGGCGCCCGCGTCCTCGCCGAGCGTCTCGCACAGCCCGACGCGGCCGCGGCCGGAGTGAAGGTGCTGACCGGCGGAACGGACGTCCACCTCGTCCTCGTCGACCTGCGGGACTCCGAGCTCGACGGAAAGCGGGCCGAAGACCTCCTGCACGAGATCGGCATCACCGTCAACCGCAACGCCGTTCCCTTCGACCCGCGCCCGCCCATGGTCACCTCCGGCCTGCGCATCGGCACCCCGGCCCTTGCCACCCGGGGCTTCACCGAGGAGGACTTCGCCGAGGTCGCCGACCTGATCGCGCTCGCCCTCCAGCCCGAGCCGAACGTTGCCGCACTGCGCGCCCGCACCGAGGCGCTGGCCGCGAAGCACCCGCTCTACCCGCACCTTTCCGGCCCTTCAGGAGGCGCCCGATGAGCCCCCGCACCCCCGGCGCCGACCTGCCCGACCACCCCGAGTGGCTGTGGCGCGATCCGGAACCCGAGCGGTCGTACGACGTGGTGATCGTGGGCGGCGGCGGACACGGCCTGGCCACCGCCCACTACCTGGCGAAGAACCACGGCATCACCAACGTCGCCGTGCTGGAGAAGGGCTGGCTGGCGGGCGGCAACATGGCCCGCAACACCACGATCATCCGCTCCAACTACCTGTGGGACGAGAGCGCCGGCATCTACGAGCACGCCCTCAAACTGTGGGAGGGACTGGAGGAGGAGCTCGACTACCCGATCCTCTTCTCCCAGCGCGGCGTGCTGAACCTCGCCCACAGCCTGCAGGACGTCCGCGACAGCGTCCGCCGGGTCGAGGCCAACCGGCTCAACGGCGTCGACGCCGAGTGGCTCGACGCCGAGCAGGTCAAGGAGGTCTGCCCGATCGTCGACATCTCACCCGACGTGCGCTACCCGGTCCTCGGCGGCACCTACCAGCCGCGCGCCGGCATCGCCAAACACGACTACGTGGCCTGGGGCTTCGCCCGCTCCGCCGACGCCGCCGGCATCGACATCATCCAGAACTGCGAGGTCACCGGCCTGGACGTGGTCGGCGGCCGCGTGGTCGGTGTGCAGACCACGCGCGGACCGATCGCGGCGGGCAAGGTGGCCCTGTGCTCGGCCGGGCACACCTCGGTCCTCGCCGCCATGGCCGGCATCGAGCTCCCGCTGCAGAGCCACCCGCTGCAGGCCCTGGTCTCCGAACTCCTGGAGCCGGTGCACCCCACGGTGGTCATGTCCAACGCCGTGCACGTGTACGTCAGCCAGGCGCACAAGGGCGAGCTGGTGATGGGCGCGGGCATCGACGCCTACAACTCCTACACCCAGCGCGGCGCGTTCCACATCATCGAGGAGCAGATGTCGGCCGCCCTGGAGCTCTTCCCGGTCTTCGCCCGCGCCCACGTGCTGCGCACCTGGGGCGGCATCGTCGACGTCACCCCGGACGCCTCCGCCATCGTCGGCCTCACCCCGGTCGACAACCTCTACCTCAACTGCGGCTGGGGCACGGGCGGCTTCAAGGCCACCCCGGGCGTCGGCTGGGTCTACGCCCACACCATCGCCCACGACACACCGCACGCCCTGAACGCCCCCTTCTCGCTCGACCGTTTCACCACCGGCGCGCTCGTCGACGAGCACGGCGCGGCCGCGGTGGCCCACTAGGACCACTAGAGGAGCCGAACCATGCTGCTCATTTCCTGCCCGTGGTGCGGGCCCCGCGACGAGGCCGAGTTCCACTACGGCGGCCAGGCGCACGTGCCCTACCCCGAGGAGCCCGCCGCCCTCACCGACGAGGAGTGGGCCCGGTATCTGTTCTTCCGCGACAACCCCAAGGGCCCGTTCGCCGAGCGCTGGAGCCACGCGGCGGGCTGCCGCCGGTGGTTCAACGCGGTCCGGGACACGGCGACGAACGAGATCCTGGCCGTGTACAAGGCGGGGGAGCCGCGTCCGAAGACGCTTGAGCCGCGTCCGGTGACCGCTCAGCCGCGGTCGGTGCAACCAGCCGGTCCGGCGTTCGAGGACGAGGCCCGTTCAGTCCCGATCGGGGGTGCGGGGGCGGAGCCCCCGGCGCGGCTCGGGAGCCAACCGCACCGCCTGGTCACCGGCGGCCGCATCGACCGCGACGAACCCCTGGCCTTCACCCTCGACGGCACCCAATACCAGGGCTACCGCGGCGACACCCTCGCCTCGGCGCTCCTCGCCAACGGCGTCATCGCGGCAGCGACGAGCATCAAGTTCGGCCGCCCCCGGGGCATCTTCTCCGCCGGCGTCGAAGAACCCAACGCGGTCGTCCAGATCGAGGCTCCCTTCCCGGAGCCCATGCTGCCCGCCACGACCGTCGAGCTGTACGACGGCCTGGTCGCGAGCAGCCTCCCGGGCCAGGGACGCCTCGCCACCGAGCCCGACCCCGCCCGCTACGACGCCGTACACGCCCACTGCGACCTGCTGGTCGTGGGCGCCGGACCGGCGGGCCTCGCGGCGGCAGCGGCGGCGGCGCGCAGCGGCGCGCGCGTCATCCTCGCCGACGACCAGCCGGAACTCGGCGGCAGTCTGCTCGGCACCGGCGAACACCTCGACTGGGTTGCGGGGACGCGCGCACGGCTCGAGGCCGCCCCCGAGGTACGCGTCCTGCGGCGCACCAGCGTCTTCGGCCACTACGACGACAACCACCTCCTCGCCGTCGAGCGCCGCACCAGCCACCTCGGCGCCCAGGCACCGGCCGACGTCTCCCGCGAGCGAGTCTGGCGGATCCGGGCCCGGCGCGTGGTCCTCGCGACCGGCGCCCACGAGCGCTCGCTGGCGTTCGGCGACAACGACCGACCCGGCGTGATGCTGGCGTCATCGGCCCGGACGTACCTCCACCGCTACGCCGTTCTGCCAGGCCGGCACGCGGTCGTGTTCACCACCAACGACAGCGCCTACGCCGCCGCGCTCGACCTGGCGGCGGCGGGCGTGGACATCGCCGCGATCGTCGACACCCGGCCCGAGCCGGGGGAGTGGGCCGAGCGCGCCCGGTCCGCCGGGATCGAGGTGCTCGCCGGTCACGCGGTCACCGGCACGGAGGGCGAGGCCCGCCTCACCGCCGTGGCGGTCGCCCCGCACGGGGAGAGCGCCGGACAGCGGGAGTTCGCCGTCGACCTGCTCCTGGTCGCCGGCGGCTGGAACCCGGTCGCGCACCTGTTCAGCCAGGCCGGCGGCAAGCTCCGCCACGACGAGGCACTGGGCGCGTTCGTCCCCGACGACTGCCGCCAGGCGGTGGAGGTCGCGGGCAGCGCGAACGGGGCCTTCGACCTCTCCGCGGTCCTCGCGGAGGGCGCCGCGGCCGGTGCTCGCGCGGTCGAGGCGGAGGGCTACACGGCAGACGCGCCCGCCCTGCCGGCCGTGGCCGCCCAGCCGCACACCCCGCCCATGCAGGTCTTCACCGTCCCCACTTCCACCGGCGCCCCCCGTTTCGTCGACCTCCAGCGCGACGTCACGGTCGACGACCTGGCGCGGGCGACCGGGGCGGGCCTGCGCTCGGTGGAGCACACCAAGCGCTACACCACCGCCGGTACCGGGGGCGACCAGGGCAGGACGGGCGGGGTCCTGGCCAGCGGGGTCGTCGGCGAGCTGCTCGGCGTGGACATCTCGGCGCTCGGCCTGCCCACGTTCCGCCCGCCGTACACCCCCGTCTCCTTCGCCACCCTCGCCGGCCGCGACCGCGGCGCGCTGCACGACCCGATCCGCACCACCGCCCTGCACGGGCGGCACGTCGAGCACGGCGCCGTCTTCGAGAACGTCGGCCAGTGGAAGCGGCCCTGGTACTACCCGCGGGACGGCGAGGACATGGAGACCGCCGTGCTGCGCGAGTGCCGCGCCGCGCGCGAGGGCGTCGCGTTCATGGACGCCTCCACGCTCGGCAAGATCGACGTGCAGGGCCCGGACGCCGCGGTCCTCCTCGACCGGCTCTACACCAACATGATGAGCACCCTGAAGGTCGGCATGATCCGCTACGGCGTCATGTGCCGTCCGGACGGGATGGTCTTCGACGACGGCACGGTCATCCGGCTCGCGCCGGACCGCTTCCTGGTCACCACCACGACCGGCAACGCGGCGGCTGTCCTGGACTGGATGGAGGAGTGGCTGCAGACCGAGTGGCCCGAACTGAAGGTCCACTGCACCTCGGTCACCGAGCAGTGGGCCACCGTGGCCCTCGTCGGCCCGCGCTCCCGTGCGGTCCTCGGCTCCCTCGCGCCTGAACTGGCCGTCGGCAACGACGACTTCCCGTTCATGGCGTGGCGGGAGACGACCGTCGCCGGTGTCGACGCGCGCGTGTGCCGGATCAGCTTCTCCGGCGAGCTCGCCTACGAGATCAACGTGTCGCCGTGGGACGCCCTCGCCCTGTGGGAGGCGCTGTACGAGGCCGGCGCCCCGTACGGCATCACCCCGTACGGCACCGAGACCATGCACGTCCTGCGCGCCGAGAAGGGCTACCCGATCGTCGGCCAGGACACCGACGGCACCGTCACTCCGCAGGACCTCGGTATGAGCTGGGCGGTGTCGAAGAAGAAGCCCGACTTCATCGGCAAGCGCTCCTACGCCCGCGCCGACACCGTCCGCCCCGACCGCAAGCACCTGGTCGGCCTCCTTCCCGAGGACCCGGCCGCCTTCCTGCCCGAGGGCACCCACCTGGTCGCGGACAGCGAACTGCCCGCACCGCCCGTCCCGATGCTCGGTCACGTCACCTCCAGCTACCGCAGCGCGGCGCTCGGCCGGACCTTCGCGCTCGCCCTCGTCAAGGGCGGCCGGGACCGGATCGGCGAACGCCTCTACGCACCCGTCGGCGATCGGCTGCTCCCGGTGACCGTCGCAAGCCCCGTCCTCTACGACCCCGAGGGAGCCCGCCGCGATGGCTGACACCGCCCTGACCGCACGGCAGCGCAGCCCCCTGGCAGACGCCGCCCACCGCCTGGCGGCCGCGACGCGCTCCTCCGGGGGCGCGATCCGCCTGGCCGAACTCCCCTTCCTGGCCCAGGTGAACGTCCGCCTGGACGCCAAGAGTCCTGCGGCGGACGCCGTCGGACTCGCCCTGGGGATCCAACTGCCCCTGGAACCCAACACCGTCGTGCACGCGGGGGAGGTGACCGCGGTGTGGCTCGGCCCCGACGAATGGCTGGTGGTGGGCCGACCCGGCACCCAGCGGGACCTGGAGAGCCGGATCCGCGCGGCGGCGGGTGACGAACCGGTCTCGGTCGTCGACGTCTCCGCCCAGCGCACCACCCTTCTGGTCGCCGGACGCCGCGCCCGCGACCTGCTGGCCCACGGCTGCGCGCTGGACCTGCATCCGCGCGCCTTCGGCCCCGGCCGCTGCGCCCAGACGACGCTGGCCCGCACCCAGGTCGTACTGGTGGCCCGCGACGAGGCCAGGGCCGGTTTCTGGGTCCTCGTGCGCTCCTCCTTCGCCGGCTACCTGACGGACTGGCTGCTGGACGCGGCCGTCGAATACCGGTGAGCGGCCCGGCAGGGCGGCGGAAGTGACCTGGCGGTGCCGGGCCGACGCGGACAGTCGGCCCGGCACCGCCTGTCGCATGTCCACCGGCCCGGCCTGCTCGAAGACCGAGCACGAGAACGGCTCGCAGCCGTGCGGGGCGTCGCCCCCCGGGCCCGCTTCCGAGACCGTTTCGCCGGTGACGGGACGTTACCGTGCCGCGTACACGCCAGCCGTGCGGCGCATCCGCGAGTACAGCGCGGCCGGGGAGGTCTGCCAGGCGAACCTCTGCCAGGTGCTGTCCGCGCCCGTGGCGCCCGAGGCCGACGTGGACGCGCTGACCGCTCTGCCGGCCCCGTGGCCACCCGGCACGGTACGCCGGAACGATCCGGCTGCCCGTGCACCGGGTGAAGATCGCCACTGCGTACCCGGAGCTGTTCCTTCGCCCCGCGGGCGGATCGTCGAGTCGGGCCGATCATGGGCACCGGACGGACCGAGGCGGACCTGCTGGAGACCAGCAGAGAACGTGGTGATCGTGGACCCGGTCCGCAACGACCTCGGCCGCGTGTGCGCCACCGGCAACGTCACCGTTCCCGAGCTGTGCGCCGTCGAGCAGCACCCGGGGCTGGTCCACCTGGTCTCCACCGTGCGCGGCGAGCTGCTTCCCGGAGCCGGCCGGCCCGCGTTCCTCGCCGCCGCCCTCCCGCCCGGCTCGGTCACCGGCGCTCCAGGGCGAACGCTCTCGGGGCCGTCGACGAACTGGAGACGGTCCCGCGCGCCCGCACTGCGGCGGCGTCGGCCGGGTCCACGCCGACCGGGGCGTGGGCGAAGTGGCCGTCGATATCCGCACCTTCTGGATCGACTGCGCCGAGGGGCGGCTCCGCCTCGGTACCGGCGCCGGCATCACTGGGGTTTCGAGTCCGACCGGGAGTGGCGGGAGACCGACCTGAAGGCGTCCAGGCTGCCCGCGGTGGCGTCGGCGAGGCGGACTCCCATGGACGCCCGGCCGACTCCTTGACAACGGATAGGGCCAACCCCAGACTGACGTTGCGCTTCGCGCACCAAGTTTCTTAATACGCGCCGAGGTGGTCATGATGATTCCCGCGTGCCCTCTCGCCGATCTGCCGCGAGGCGAGGCGTTCCGGCTCCAGACCGATCCGCCCGTCGCCGTGTTCCACACCGAGGACGGCGAGGTCTACGCGATCGACGACACCTGCACCCACCAGGACGCCTCGCTCGCCGACGGCTGGCTGGAAGGGTGCGAGGTCGAATGCCCCCTGCATGCCTCGAAGTTCGATCTGCGCACCGGCGGCGTGGACGCGCCCCCCGCCCGGCTATCCGTGCGCACCCACCAGGTCCTCGTCGAGGACGGCATGATCTACGTCAAGCTCTCCGACGCCCCGCCGAACCTGCCGCCCTCCTGCGCCGCCGCCCGGCTCGGCGGCATCGCGGCCACCGGAGGTGTCGCGTGAGGAGCGTGGCGGTCGTCGGCGCCTCACTCGCCGGGCTGTCGGCCGCCCGCGCACTGCGCGCCCAGGGCTACGACGGACGGCTCGTCATCGTCGGCGAAGAGACCCACCGTCCCTACGACCGGCCGCCGCTGTCCAAGGAGTTCCTGTCCGGCCGGACAGCGGAGTCCGAGCTGCTGCTCGAAGCGGACGGCGAGGATCTGGGAGCACAGTGGCTGCTCGGCGCCCGTGCCGTCGGACTGGACCGCGCGGACCGCGCGGTACGGCTGGCCGACGGCCGTACCGTCCGTGCCGACGGGATCGTGCTGGCCACCGGAGCCGCCGCCAGAACCCTTCAGGGAGGGCACGGACTCGGCGGCGTCCACGTCCTGCGCACACTCGACGACGCCCGCGCCCTGCGCGCGGACCTGGCCCGCGGTGGCCAGCTCGTCGTCATCGGCGGTGGCTTCATCGGCGCAGAGGTCGCCTCGACCGCCCACGAACTCGGGCTCGACGTCACGGTCGTCGAGGCCGCGCCGACCCCCCTGGCCGGTCCGCTCGGAACGGCGATGGGCGAGCTCGTCTCCGCCCTCCACGCCGACCACGGCGTACGGCTGCTGTGCGGCGTCGGCGTACAGGCGCTCAGCGGCAGCCGGGGGAGGGTGACGGCGGTCCTGCTGGAGGACGGCCGCAGCCTTCCCGCCGACACCGTCGTCGCCGGGGTGGGTGCCCGCCCCTGCGTCGAGTGGCTGGAGGGCTCCGGCGTGGCCCTGGACAACGGCGTGCGGTGCGACGCCGCCGGTGCCACGAACATCCCCGGTGTCGTCGCGGTCGGCGACTGTGCGGCCTGGTACGACCCCGCGGTCGGAGCGCACCGCCGCGTCGAGCACTGGACCGGCGCACGCGAGCGGCCGGCGGCGGCCGTGACCGCTCTGCTCTCCGGTGGCGCGGCCGTACCCGAGCCGCCCCGGCCGCCGTACTTCTGGTCCGACCAGTACGGCGTGCGCATCCAGTTCGCCGGCCACGCGGCCGGAGCCGACAGCGTGACCATCGAGGAGGGCGCCGCCGACGACCGCAGCTTCCTCGCCGTCTACCGGCAGGCGGACCGCCCGGTCGCTGTGCTCGGCGTGAACCGGACCCGGCCCTTCATGCGCTGGCGCCGGCAGCTGGCGGCACCAGCGGGGCAGCGGATCGGGGCTCCGTGACCGCCGCCTCCCACGGCGCCATCCCGCCGTGCCCGGGGACGCCGGAGCTCCATCCGTACGGGCTTCCGCGGCCCGGCCGGGCGCTGGTGATGGGGGTCGTGAACGTCACGCCGGACTCGTTCTCCGACGGCGGCCGGTCGTTCGCCCCGGAGGCGGCCGTGGCGCACGGAGTCGCGCTGCTGGAGCAGGGAGCCGACATCGTGGACGTGGGCGGCGAGTCGACCCGCCCCGGCGCGGCGCGCCCGCCCGTGGAGGAGGAACTGCGGCGCGTCCTGCCCGTCGTCCGCCGGCTCGCCGCGGCGGGCGCCGTCGTCAGCGTCGACACCATGCGTGCCGAGGTGGCCGCCCAGGCGCTCGACGCGGGTGCACGGCTGATCAACGACGTCTCGGGCGGCCTCGCCGACCCGGCGATGCTGCCGCTGATGGCCCGGGCGGGCACGCCGTACGTGATGATGCACTGGCGCGGCCACTCCGCCGGCATGCAGGCGAACGCCGTCTACGACGACGTCGTCGCCGACGTGGTCGACGAGTTGCGTCTGAGGATCGACACCGCGCTCGAGGCGGGGATCCGGCCCGACCGCCTGATCGTCGACCCCGGGCTGGGCTTCGCCAAGACGCCCGGGCACAACTGGGAGCTGCTGGGCCGTCTCGGGGAGGTCGGCGCGCTGGGCCGTCCCGTTCTCGTGGGCGCGTCGCGCAAGTCGTTCCTGGGCCAGGTGCTGGCCGATCCGGCGACGGGGCGACCGCGCCCGGCGCGGCTGCGGGACGCCGCGACCACCGCCGTTTCCGTGCTCGCCGCCGCGCAGGGCGTCTGGTGCCTGAGGGTGCACGACGTGGCCGCCACGCTCGACGCGGTACGGGTGACCGCCCGCTGGGGCGCCGAGACGGCAGCCGCTGCCCGGATGCCCCTGCAACGCGTGGGGGCATGACGGAGTTCCCAGCCGCCCCCTCCCCCGCAGCGGGGCAGGGTCAGCCCACGTAGCCCATCCGGTGGCTGATCTCCTCGGCGCCCTTGATCAGCAGGGGGGCGAGCTCATGGATGCGCTCCTCGGTGAAGCGATAGGCGGGACCGGAGGCGCTGAGGGCGGCGACGACGTCGCCGTGGTGGGACCGGATCGGGGCCGCCATCGCGTGCAGTCCGATCTCCAGCTCCTCCAGCGTCACCGCGTACCCGCGCTCCCGCGCCTCGGTGAGGTTCTTCTCCAGCCTGGTCCGGGCGGTGAGCGTGTGTGGCGTGAACTTCTGCGCGCCGGACGCCGCGAGCACCTGGGCGCGCTCCCGCTCCGGCAGGTGCGCGAGCAGCATCTTGCCGCTGGACGTGGCGTGCACCGGGGTGAGCTGCCCGACCCAGTTGTGGGTGCCGACGGCGCCCGGACCGCGCACCTGATGGAGGTTGACGGCGTAGTGCTCCTGAAGGACGGCGATGTTGACGGTCTCGCCGATCTCCTCGCTGAGCCGCTCGCACACCTCCCGGCTCTGCTGCGTGATGTCGAGGCGGCCCGTGACGGCTCCGGCCAGGCGTACGATCCCGAAGCCGAGCCGGTACTTGCCGCGCTCGGCGGCCTGCTCGACCAGTCCGCGTGCCTCCAGTGCCCCGAGCAGGCGGAACGCCGTCGACTTGTGGACGTCGATCTCGGCGGCGACCTCGCTGACGCCCGCCTCCCCGCGCTGGGCGAGGATCTCCAGGACGCTGACGGCACGGTCGACGGACTGCACCCCGTTCACCGCCGGACCCGCTGTTTCGTCATCTGCGGCGTAGTTGCTCATGGCGCAACTATACGCAATGCCGGCCCAGTTGATCCCTCATCCGCGGAGGGGAGTTGTGCGGCATGCGCAGAGGGAGGGTATACGGCGACCCTCGGGGTTCGGGAGCCGCCTGCAGCCGGTGGTGTCGGCGGAAGACGAAGAGGACCGTGCAGTCGCCGACGAGCCTGACGCCGCTCACATCGCGTGCCGTGCAACGGTCAGCCCCTCAGCGGTGGCCGAGATGGCCGAGCCGGGCGGAGATCTCCGCGGCCGCGGTGCGCACCGGGGTGGCGACCTCGCGGAGTCGCTGCGCGGTCAGCCGGAAGGACGGCCCCGAGGCGCTGAGTGCGGCCACCACCTGGCCGTTGAAGGTGACGACCGGCGCGGCCACCGCGTTCAGGCCTGTTTCGAGCTCCTCGACGCTGTAGGCGCAGCCCTCCGTGCGGGTGCTCCTCAGCTGACTTCGGAGCATGTCGGTGTCGGTGACGGCGCGCGGTGTGTAGCGCGCCAGGGCCGCCGTGAGCCGTCTTTCGCGCTCGGGCTCGGGCAGATGCGCAAGGAGCACCGTGCCGCTGGAGGTGGCGTGCAGCGGCGTGCGCCGGCCCAGCCAGTTGTGCGTGGTGATGGCCGAGGGGCCGAGTGCCTGGCCGATGTTGATCGCGGCGCCCCCGTCGAGGATGGCCAGGTTGACGGTCTCCGGGACCCGGGCCGCCGGCTCTTCGCAGATCGCGCGGCTCTGCCGGGACAGATCGAGCCGGACGGTGGCGGCACCGGCCAGGCGGATCAGGCCGAGGCCCACGCGGTACCCGCCGCGCTCCTCCGCCTGCTCGAGGAGCCCGCGCAGCTCCAGGGCGGTGGCGAGCCGGGACGCCGTCGACTTGTGGACGCCGAGCTCGGCGGCGATCTCCGCGACGCCCGCTTCCTCCTGGCGGCCCAGGAATTCGAGAATGCCCGCGGCCCCGCTCCACCGACTGCACCGGGGACTGAGACTCGTGCGAGGGGGCCGCCCGCTCGGGTGTCGGGTGGCCGTCGAGGCTTTGGCCCGTGACTTCTACCGGTGGAGGACGAACCTGTCCTCGAGCTGGTCCGAGGACAGTGATCCGGTGGCCAGGCTGATGGTCATGCCCGTCTCCTTGTATGTGTCGCGAGATGCATGCGCGTTGCGGGTGTCACGGGATTCGTGCACGCTGTACGAGGAACAGCGTGTCTCGCAATGCGAATTGAGAATCGCAATGCGCAACATCATGGCGGGAAGTCCAAGGAAGTCGCAAGAGCTTCCGTCGCGTGTCTTGACGGCGAAACGCTCTCGATGTTCCGTTGCGTAGGCAGAGACGCGTTTTGCGAAGCGCAACGCAACTCGTTTCACAGTCCCCCAGACCGGGAGGTCCCATGTCGATCCGTGCCATCGACGAGGCGCCGTTGAGCAGATTCCATCGCAAGCTGACCTGGGCGTGTGCGGGTGGTCCTTTCCTCGATGGTTATCTGCTGAGCATCATCGGTGTCGCGCTTGCCGGTATGAGCAGTGAGTTGCACCTGTCGACGGGGGAGGAGAGTCTCATCGGTGCGGCCGCCCTGGTGGGGATCTTCGTGGGTGGTCTGTTCTTCGGTGCGGTGACGGACCGGCTGGGTCGTGAGGCGATGTACACGATCGATCTCGCGGTGCTGGTGGGTGGGTCGGTGTTGTCGGTGTTCGCCACGGATGCCTGGCAGGTCGTGGTGCTGCGTTTCGTGGTGGGTGTGGCGATCGGTGCGGACTATCCGATCGCGACGTCGTTGTTGGCGGAGTGGGTGCCCAACCGGCATCGTGGCCGGCTGCTGGGTGTGCTGATCCTGGCCTGGTATGTGGGTGCGGCGGCGGCGTATGTGGTCGGGTATGTGATGGCGGGGGTCGGTGGTTCGGGTACGTGGCGGTGGATGCTGGGCTCGGGTGCTTTGCTGAGTGCGGTGATCCTGTTGTTGCGTATCGGTACGCCGGAGTCGCCGTTGTGGCTGGTGAACAAGGGGCGGACGGCTGATGCGCAGAAGGCGATCGAGCGTGCTCTGGGCCGTACTGTTCCCCTGGGTGATCTGCTTGCCGCTTCGGCTGCCGAGCGGTCGGTGGAGCAGGGCGGGTTCCGTGATCTGTTCCAGGGCAGGTATCTGCGGCGGACGTTGTTCTGCGGGTTGTTCTACATGTGTCAGATCACGCCGATGTTCGCCCTGTACACCTTCGGTCCGGCGATCCTGGGTTCGTTCGGGCTCGGGGAGGGCAACGCCGGGAATCTGGGTTCGGCGCTGATCAGCATCGTGTTCGTCCTGGGCTGTGTCCCCGCCCTGCGCATGGTCGACCGGATCGGACGCCGGCCCCTCATCGTGTGGTCGTTCGCGTTGATGGTGGTTCCGCTCGCGGTGCTGGGCGGCGGCTCGACGCTGCCCCTGACCGTGGTCGTCGTCTGCTTCTGCGCCTATGCGCTCTTCTCGGGTGGTCCCACGGTGCTGGAGTGGACGTATCCCAACGAGTTGTTCCCGACCGGCATCCGGGCCACGGCCGGAGGTGTGTCCACCTCGATCAGTCGTATCGGCGCCGCGGCGGGCACCTACCTCCTGCCGATCTCCCTCGACAAGCTGGGCATCGGCCCGACCATGCTGATCGGTGCCGGTATCACTCTGGTGGGCTGGGTGGTGTCCCTCGCCTGGGCCGAGGAGACCCGCGGCCGCACCCTTGCCGAGACCAGCGCCCTCCCCGGCCGCACCCCGCGGCCCTCGGCGGCCGATCGGGACCGCGACCTCGAACGCTCCTGACGGCGTACGCACGCCGAACCGCCCGACACGCAGCCGGCCGCCCCTCTTCGGAGGGCGGCCGGCTGCGTGCGTCCATGCGTCGGCGAACTTCGCCCGGCCAACCCCTTGACACTGGTCACTCGGAGAGAAGACAGTGTGACCGTTGCTCATGGTGAACTTCATCGCGCATTACGCAACAGACGCGGCGGCTCGATCTCGGCCTTCCCCAGGCTCCGGGCACGTCGGTCCGGACTCTCTCCCCTCGTCGACCGCTCCGCCGGAGCGATCGGACCCCCGCCATCCAGAACACCGGCCGAAGTTCCGCACTCGGCCTCCCTCAGCGAGGAGATCGGCAGTGACACACGAGGTACGCGCCGTCGTCGCCCTGAAGAAGGGTGCCCCGGTCTCGGTGGAGACCGTCCTGGTGCCGGACCCCGGACCGGGCGAGGCGCTGGTGCAGGTCCAGTCCTGCGGCGTCTGCCACACGGACCTGCACTACCGGGAGGGCGCAATCTCCGACGAGTTCCCCTTCCTGCTCGGTCACGAGGCCGCCGGCGTGGTCGAGGCGGTCGGCGAGGGTGTCACCGACGTCGCGCCCGGCGATTTCGTCGTACTCAACTGGCGCGCGGTGTGCGGCCGGTGCCGGGCCTGCCGCAAGGGCAGGCCGTGGTACTGCTTCGCCACCCACACCGCCGCCCAGCCGATGACGCTGGCCGACGGGACCCCGCTCTCCCCGGCCCTGGGCATCGGTGCGTTCGCCGAGAAGACCCTGGTTGCCGCCGGCCAGTGCACCAAGGTGGACGCCACCGCCTCGGCCGCCGCGGCCGGTCTGCTCGGCTGCGGTGTGATGGCCGGCTTCGGCGCCGCGGTCAACACCGGCGGCGTCGGCCGCGGCGACTCGATCGCCGTGATCGGCTGCGGCGGCGTGGGCATGGCCGGCATCGCGGGCGCCAAGGTGGCCGGCGCCTCGAAGATCATCGCCGTCGACGTCGACGAGCGGAAACTGAAGTGGGCCGAGCGGTTCGGTGCCACCGACACCGTCGACTCCTCCAAGACCGACGCCGTCGAGGCCGTCCGCAGCCTCACCGGCGGCTTCGGCGCCGACGTCGTCGTGGACGCGGTGGGCCGCCCCGAGACCTACGAGCAGGCCTTCTACGCCCGCGATCTGGCCGGCACCGCCGTCCTGGTCGGCGTACCCACCCCGGAGCTGACCGTCGAGCTGCCCCTGCTGGACGTCTTCGGCCGCGGCGGGGCGCTGAAGTCCTCCTGGTACGGCGACTGCCTGCCCTCCCGCGACTTCCCCGCCCTCGTCGACCTCTACCTGCAAGGCCGCTTCGACCTGCAGGAGTTCGTCACCGAGACGATCGCCCTGGACGAGGTGGAGGCGGCGTTCGGCAAGATGCACCGCGGCGAGGTCCTGCGCTCGGTGGTCGTCCTGTGACGGCGCGGATCGAGCACCTGGTCACCTCCGGACCCTTCGGCACGCCCCACGCCCGCACCGCCGCCCGCACCGACACGGTCAGCCGCCGGCTCGTCCCTCTGCTGATCCAGGACCAGCAGGCCGTGGTCATGGGCCACGAACCGGTGTACGTGAACGGCCGCCCGTCGGATACGTGACCAGCGCCGCCTACGGCTGCTCCGTCGGCGCGCCGATCGCCTACGCCTGGCTGCCGGCCGAGCACGCGGCCGCCGAAACACCGGTGGACATCGAGTACTTCGGAGCCGAGGTCGCCGCCGTCGCCGCCACGGAGCCGCTGTTCGACCCGGAGATGGCACGCATCCGGCGCTGAACCCTACGCGATCTCGGTCAAGCCGCAGGTGTTCGTCAACCTGGTGCCCGACCATGTGATCTTCCACCGGATGTGTCCGATGGCGCATGACCGCACGGTGGTGGAGTGTGACTGGCTCTATCTGCCGCATGTCGTGGAGGGTGGCCAGGATGTGGAGCGTTCGGTGGAGTTGTTCCACCGGGTGAACCGGCAGGACTTCGACGCCTGTGAGCGTACTCAGCCGGGGATGACCTCGCGGGCCTACGCCAAGGGCGGTGTCCTCGTTCCCGGCGAGCACGGCATCGGCGCCTTCCACACGTGGCTGCAGGAGAGGCTGGACGTCCCGCCCACCCAGTGACCCCTTCCCGCCCCGGTACCGCCCGTCCACCTGCTGCCCGGCCCCTCCGGCAGGTGGGCGGGTCACCGGGCTGCCGGGCCGGACGCTTCGTGTGGGTGGCCACCCATACTGGAGACATGGCGATGCATCGGCGTGAGCCCAGGCGGTCCGGCACGGCGCGGCCGACGCGGACCGAGGACGAGCGCGACGCCTCACAGCGGCCGCCGGCCCGCCTGCCCTCCGTGCTGCACGTGCGCAGCGTCGCGGGCCAGGTCCTCATCCTCCAGGTGGCGGTGGTCCTGCTCCTCGTCGTGGCGGCCGTGGTGGCGCTGGTGCTGCAGGCCCGCAGCACCAGCCTTCAGGAGGCCCGTGACCGCTCGCGCGTCGCCGCCGAGACCTTCGCACACGCCCCGGGCACGCTGCAGGCCATGAAATCCCCCGACCCCAGCGCGCTGCTGCAGCCGCGCGCGGAGGAAGCCCGGAAGCTGTCCAGGGTCAACTACATCATCGCCTTCAGTCCGTCCGGCATCCGCTGGACCCACCCCGATCCGCGTCTGATCGGCAGGCGCGTCGTCGGCTCCTACGCGGACGCGCTCGCCGGCAAGGTGCACCAGGCCACCTACGACACGCCCGGCGTCGGCCGCGCCGTGGACACGATGGTCCCCGTCATGGACACCGACGGCAAGGTCGTCGGACTGGTGTCCGCCGGTATCACGGTCAAGCGCGTGCAACACCGGGTGACGGAGCAGCTGCCCCTGCTGCTCGGCTCCGCCGCCGGCGGGCTGGTGCTGGTCACGACCGGGTCGACGCTGGTGAGCCGGCGACTACGACGCCAGACGCACGGCCTGGAACCGGCCCAGATGACCCGGATGTACGAGCACCACGACGCGGTCCTGCACTCGGTCCGCGAGGGCGTGCTCGTCATCAGTGGCGAGGGCCGGCTGCTGCTGGCCAACGACGAGGCACGCCGACTGCTGGACCTGCCCGACGACGCGGACGGCCACCGTGTCACCGACCTCGGACTCGCCCCGCGCACCGCGGCGCTGTTGGCGTCGGGCGTGGCAGCCACCGACGAGGTGCTTTTGGAGGGGAGGCGGCTGCTGGCGGTGAACCTGCGGCCCACCGCCCCGCACGGGGGGCCGACCGGGAGTGTGGCGACGCTGCGGGACACCACCGAGCTGCGTGTCCTTGCGGGCCGGGCCCGGAAGGCGCGGGACCGCCTGCAACTGCTCTACGACGCCGGGCTGCGGATCGGCACCACACTCGACGTGGTGCGCACCTCCGAGGAACTGGCCGAAGTAGCGGTCCCCCGGTTCGCCGACTTCGCCACCGTCGACTTGCCGGACGCCGTGCGGCGGGGCGACGAACCGGACACCGGAAGCCTGGCCATGCACCGCACCGCCGTGCGCGGCGTCCGCGACGGCCACTCGCTGTACCCGGTGAACGCGGAGATCACCTTCCTGCCGACCATGCCGCAAGCGAGGGGGCTGCAGAGCGGTCACGCGGTGCTGGAGCCGGATCTGCGGGCCGCCCGCGGCTGGCAGGCGCTGGATCCCGAGCGGGCGCGGCGCATGCTCGACTTCGGTATCCACTCGCTGATCAGTGTGCCGTTGCAGGCCCGGGGCGTGGTGCTGGGGATGGCCGACTTCTGGCGCTCGGACAAGGACGCCTTCGCGGAGGAGGACCTGGCCTTCGCCGAGGAGCTTGCCGCCCGTGCTGCGGTGGCGATCGACAACGCGCGTCGTTACACCCGCGAGCACGCCATGGCGGTCACCCTGCAGCGCAGCCTGCTGCCCAGTGCCCTGCCCGAGCAGTCGGCCCTGGAGGTGGCCCACCGCTACCTGCCGGCCCAGGGCGGGGTGAGCGGGGACTGGTTCGACGTCATCCCGCTGCCCGGCGCCCGGGTCGCCCTGGTGGTCGGCGACGTCGTCGGTCACGGCCTGCACGCCGCCGCGACCATGGGCCGCCTGCGCACGGTGGTGCACAACTTCTGTGCCCTCGACCTGCCCTCGGACGAGATCCTGAGCCACCTGGACGAGCTGGTCGCCCACATCGACGAGAGCGAGGCCACCCAGGGGGAGGGCGACGGCGCCGGCATCACGGGCGCCACCTGCCTGTTCGCGATCTACGACCCGGTCTCCGGCCACTGCGGCATCGCCCGGGCCGGTCATCCCGGACCCGCCCTCGTCCACCCCGACGGCGCCGTCACCTTCCCGGACGTCCCCGTTTCACCACCGCTCGGCCTCGGTACCGGCCTGCCGGTCGAGACCGCCGAACTGCAACTCGCCGAGGGCTCCATGCTCGCCCTGTACACCGACGGGCTCGTCGAGGACCGCGACCGGGACATCGACACGAGCCTCGAACTCCTCAAGGGCGCCCTGGCGCATTCCCCCCGGGACCCCGAGCAGGCGTGTCAGGCGGTGCTCGACGCCCTGCTGCCCGACCGCCCCCGCGACGACGTCGCGCTCATGCTGGCCCGCACGCGGCTGCTGGACCCCGATCGGGTCGCCGACTGGGACGTGCCCAGCGATCCCGCGGCCCTCGGCCCGCTCCGGGCCGCCTGCGCCCGCAGACTCCAGGGGTGGGGCCTGGATGAGATCGGCTTCACCACCGAGCTCATTCTCAGCGAGCTGGTCACCAACGCCATCCGCTACGGCTCCGAGCCCATCCGGCTGCGTCTGCTGTACGACCGGGAGAGCCTGATCTGCGAGGTCGCGGACGGCAGCAGCACGTCTCCGCACCTGCGCCGCGCGGCCGCGACCGACGAGGGCGGGCGAGGACTGTTCCTCGTCGCCCAGCTCGCCCGCCGCTGGGGCACCCGGTACACCGCCCGCGGCAAGGTCATCTGGAGTGAGCAGTCCCTGAACGCCCCCGAGGCCGGGCTGGACGACGCCGTGGGCGATGCCCTGCTGGACGAGTGGGACGAGCCGTCGCTCTGACGCCGGGCCGAACCTGCCGCCAGGCGCCCTGTGTCGCCCACCGCGCGCATGCGTTCGCCGTAGGGGACCGGTGCCCCTCGTCCCCTTGGCAGCGGCCCGAAGCAACGGAGAGTTCGCCGGTTCCGGCTGCGGGTGAACGACGGCGTGGTGTGCGACGCCGGCTTCGCGACCGGCGTCCCCGGTGTGGTCGCCGTCGGCGACGTCGCCCGCTGCCCCGACCTGTTCACCGCGCGGCACGCACGCATCGAGCACTGGAGCAACGCCACCGAGCAGGCGAAGACCGACGCCCGCACGCTGCTTGACGGGGCGTCGGCCACCGCCCCACCGACCGCGCCGTACTTCTGGTCCGACAAGCACCCGTGCGCATCCGGCTCGCCGGACACATCGCTTCCGGCGCCGAACTCAGGGTCGCCGACGGCGACCTCGACAGCCGCTCCTTCACCGCCTGTCTACCGGCGCGAGGGCAACCCCGTCGCCGTGCTCTCCGTGGCACCAGCCCAAGCTGTTCAACCGGCTCCGCCGCACCCTCATCCCCGCCGCGGCCGCCACCCCGTGAGTCCCGCGCCCCGACTGCTGTGGGAGCCGACAGGGGGCTCCCGAAGCGCTCTTCTCACACGACGGTGACCGGCTGCCGGCCGGTGTCGCGGAGCGGTCGCGGCCGTCGCCGAAGCGCGTCCGTATACACGTCCACCGTCGCGGAGGCCGCCGCGTCCCAGCCGAAGGACCGGGCGTGCCGGACGGCCGCGGCACCCATCCGGGCCGAGAGCGACGGGTCGTCGGCGAAGCGGCCCAGGGCCCGCGCGTAGTCGGCCGGGTCGTGCCCCGGCACGAGCACGCCGCTCACCTCGTGCCGCACCGCCACCGGCAGACCGCCCACCTCGGCCGCGATCACCGGCGTGCCGCAGGCCTGCGCCTCGAGGGCCACCAGCCCGAAGGACTCGCTGTAGGACGGCATGACCAGGACGGACGCCGCCCGGTACCAGTCGGCCAGGCGGGTCTGCTCCACCGGCGGACGGAACAGTACGACATCGCCGATGCCGAGCCGCGCGGCCAGCTTCTGCAGGCCCTCCGGCTCGACCGGCCCGGATCCGCTCGGTCCGCCCACCACCGGCACGACTAGCCGCTCGCGCAGCCACGGCCGTTCCTCCAGCAGCCGGGCCACGGCGAGCAGTACCACGTCCGGCGCCTTCAGGGGCTGGATACGGCCCGCGAACAGCGGCACCAACGCGTCGGGCGGCAGCCCGAGGCGGACACGGGCCGCGGCCCGGCCGGCCTCGATCCCCGAGCTGTCCGGCCGGAAGCGCTCCAGGTCCACGCCCGGCGGGACGACGGCGACCCGCGCGGTGGGCGCGTCGTAGTGGCGGATCAGCTCGGCGGCCTCATTGCCGGTGTTGGCGATGAGCCGGTCGGCGGCGCGCACGATCCGCGCCTCCCCGCTCACACGCGCAGCGGGTTCGGGTGCGTCGCCCACGGCGAGGGAGGCGTTCTTGACCTTGGCCATGGTGTGCATGGTGTGCACGAGCGGTACGCCCCAGCGTGCGGCGGCGAGCCGGCCGACGTGTCCGGACAGCCAGTAGTGCGAGTGGATCAGGTCGTAGTGCCCGGGGCGGTGGCCGGCCCACACCCGCGTCACACCGTGCGTGAAGGCGCACAGCCGGCCGGGCAGGTCCTCCTTGGCCAAGCCCTCGTAGGGGCCCGCGGGTACATGCCGGACCAGGACGCCGGGCGCCAGGTCGACGGCCGGCGGCAGCGTGGGGGAGGTGGCCCGGGTGAAGATCTCCACCTCGACGTCGGCGGCGGCCAGGCGCTTGGCGAGCTCGACGACGTAGACGTTCATCCCGCCCGCGTCCCCCGTACCGGGCTGGTGCAGCGGCGAGGTGTGCACGCTCAGCATCGCCACGCGACGGGGGCGGCGTCGAGGGTCCGACAGGCCGGCGGCGGACTCGGCGGTGCCCACGGTCCCGCTCAGCATTCGATGATGTTGACGGCGAGGCCGCCGCGGGCGGTCTCCTTGTACTTCACCGACATGTCCGCGCCGGTCTCCTTCATGGTCTTGATGACCTTGTCCAGCGAGACCTTGTGGGAGCCGTCG
>NZ_MUBM01000148.1 GCF_002154505.1 Streptomyces carpinensis
CAGGTCGGCCAGACCGGCAAGTCCGTCTCGCCGCAGCTGTACATCGCCAACGGCATCTCCGGAGCGATCCAGCACCGGGCCGGCATGCAGACCTCCAAGACGATCGTCGCGGTCAACAAGGACCCCGAGGCCCCGATCTTCGACCTGGTCGACTACGGCGTCGTCGGCGACCTGTTCGACGTCGTCCCCCAGCTCACCGAGGAGATCAAGACCCGCAAGGGCTGAGTCCAGTCCGCCGGCTCGGACCCGAGTCACCACGAGGCCCCCGTGACCCCCGCTGGTCACGGGGGCCTCGGCCTGTCCGGTTGTCCTCGGGCCGCCTATGGCTCAGGCTGCGGACAGGTGTTGACCCACGGAAGATCCATGGATAACTTCGCTCTACGGATTGTTGATTCCGCACAGCGGAAAACAGGAGGATGTGGGAATGGGTCAGGGCCAGCAGGAGCAGGTGGCGACGAGCCTCGCGGGCGCCGTCAGCGAGGAGATCAGTGCCTCCCTCGCGCCGGTCGACGCCGAGCTGGAGCGCCGCTACCCGGGCGACCCGGGCACCCGGCAGCCCGTCCACACCGTCTACGTGCCCGGTGACGTCTTCGCCGCCGACACCATCCGCTCCTGGGGCGACCAGGCCCTCGCCGCGCTCGACGAACACGCCCCGGACGCCGCCTCCTTCGCCGAGGTCCTGGGGCTGAGCGACGAACTCGCGGAGCCGGTCTACTCCCGCGTCCGCGCCAAGCTGGAACGCGAGCCGATCGAGGACCTGCGCATCGACTTCGAGGACGGCTACGGGCCCCGCCCCGACGCCGAGGAGGACCAGGCAGCCGCCCGCGCGGCCCGGCTGGTCGCCGAGGCGTACGCGAAGGGCACCGCCGCGCCCTACATGGGCATCCGTATGAAGTGCATGGAGGCCCCGGTGCGCGACCGGGGCATCCGCACCCTGGACGTTTTTCTCACCGGACTGATGGAGGCCGGCGGCCTGCCCGGCGGGCTGGTCCTGACGCTGCCGAAGGTGACGTACCCCGAGCAGGTCACCGCGATGGTGCGGCTCCTGGAGGCCTTCGAGAAGGCTCACGGGCTTCAGCCGGGGCGCCTCGGATTCGAGATCCAGATCGAGACCAGCCAGTCCATCCTCGCCGCCGACGGCACCGCCACCGTCGCCCGCATGATCCAGGCCTCCGAGGGCCGGGCCACGGGCCTGCACTACGGCACCTTCGACTACAGCGCCTGCCTCGGCGTCTCCGCCGCCTACCAGGCCAGCGACCACCCGGCCGCCGACCACGCCAAGGCCGTCATGCAGGTCGCCGCGGCCGGCACGGGGGTGCGGGTCTCGGACGGCTCCACCAACGTCCTGCCGGTCGGCCCGACCGAGAAGGTGCACGACGCCTGGCGGCTCCACTACGCCCTCACCCGCCGCGCCCTGGCCCGCGCCTACTACCAGGGCTGGGACATGCACCCCGGCCACATCCCCACGCGGTACGCGGCCGTGTTCGCCTTCTACCGCGAGGGCTTCGAGCAGGCGGCCGCCCGCCTCTCCCGCTACGTCAACCGCGCAGGCGGCGACGTGATGGACGAGCCCGCCACCGCCAAGGCGCTCAGCGGCTACCTGCTGCGCGGCCTGGACTGCGGCGCCCTCGACGTCGCCGAGGTGGCCCGCCTCACCGGCCTGACCCGGGCCGACCTGGAGGGCTTCGCCGCCCCGCGCCGCGGCGACCTCACGGCCTCCGCCCAGTAGTTCGGGGCGGACGCCGTCCGTGTCGTGCGATACGGCGGCGTCCGCTCAGTCCGAGGGCGGCAGCTCCCCCGAGCCCCGCGTGACCAGCCGGGTCGGCAACTCGATGCGCTCGGGGGTGAGATGAGTGCCGTCCAACTGGCGGAAGAGGCGCTCGGCGGCGGTGCGCCCGAGGGCCGCCGCGTCCTGGGCGACGACCGTGACGCCCGGCTGGAGCAGGTCCGCCAGTTCGATGTCGTCGAAGCCGACGAGGGCGACCTGACGGGACAGCCCGGCCAGGACGCGGATCACCGTGACCGTCACCCGGTTGTTGCCCGCGAAGACGGCGGTGACCGGCTCAGGCCCGGTCAGCATCGCCTCGGCGGCCCGGCGCACCCGCTCCGGATCGGTGACGCCCAGCGACATCCAGGAGTCCGCCACGGCTATACCCGCGTCCTCCATCGCCGCCCGGTAGCCGCGAAGGCGCTCGGCGGCGGTGTGGATCCGGGGCATGTCGCCGATGAAGCCGATCCTGCGGTGGCCGTGCGCGATCAGGTGCGCCACGCCGTCACGGGCGCCGCCGAAGTTGTCCGAGAGCACCACGTCGGCCTCGATGCGCCCCGCCGGGCGGTCCACGAACACGGTCGCCACGCCCGCCCTGATCTCCGGCTCCAGATACCGGTGGTCGTCCCCGGCCGGGATCACCACCAGCCCGTCCACCCGCCGCGCGCACAGCGCCAGCGCCAGCTCCTGCTCGCGGTCCGGGTCCTCCGCGCTGGAGCCGTTGATCAGCAGGGCCCCGTGCGCCCGGGCCACCTCCTCGACCGCGCGGCTGAGCGGCCCGTAGAAGGGGTCGGCGAGGTCCTCCAGGATCAGGCCTATGCTCGCGGTCCGGCCCTTGCGCAGCACTCGTGCGCTGTCGTTGCGGCGGAAGCCGAGCGCCTCGATGGCCTCCTGGACGCGCCGCTCCGTGTCCGGGGTGACTCCGGGCTCGCCGTTGACCACCCGGGAGACGGTCTTCAGGCCCACGCCGGCCCGGGCCGCCACGTCCTTCATCGTCGGACGGTTGCCGTAGCGGGTCCCGGAGGTGCGGTCCCGGAGGCGGTCGGCCGGGCGGTCTGCTCGGGGGGCGGTCTCTGGCACGATGCGGCGTCCTGTCCTGTCGTCCACGGGGGTGGTTGGTTCTCTGACATGCGTATGAGGATGTGGCGTCGAGCATAGAACCTGGACAACGTTGTCATGCGCGCGAGAGACTGTCCATCGCATACTCCGGCCTGCGTTCCCACCGTGAGACCGGGCTGCGCTCACCTCTTGGTTCCTTCATGGTTGACGGGGAGATCTGACTCTGATGCACACCGACCTCGTGGCGGCGCTCGACATCGGCGGCACCAAGATTGCCGGAGCGCTGGTGGACGGCCACGGCAGCATCCTGGTGCGCGCGCAGCGCGCCACGCCCGCGCAGGAGGACGGTGACACCGTGATGCGGGCCGTGGAGGACGTGCTCGGGGATCTGGCCGCGACGCCGCTGTGGAGCAGGGCCACGGCCCTCGGCATCGGCAGCGCGGGCCCGGTGGACGCCTCCGCCGGCACCGTCAGCCCCGTCAACGTGCCGGGCTGGCGCGACTACCCGCTCGTGGAGCGGGCCCGGGCCGCGGCCGGGGGGCTGCCCGTGGAGCTGATCGGTGACGGCGTGGCGATCACGGCGGCCGAACACTGGCAGGGCGCGGCCCGAGGCCACGACAACGCGCTGTGCATGGTGGTGTCCACCGGTGTGGGTGGCGGCCTGGTCCTGGGCGGCCGGCTGCATCCCGGACCGACGGGCAATGCGGGCCACATCGGCCACATCAGCGTCGACCTGGACGGGGATCCGTGCCCGTGCGGCTCGCGCGGCTGTGTGGAGCGCATCGCGAGCGGCCCGAACATCGCCCGCCGGGCGCTCGAGGACGGCTGGCGGCCGGGGCCCGACGGTGACACCTCGGCCGCCGCGGTGGCCGAGGCCGCACGCTCCGGGGACCCGGTGGCGGTGGCCTCCTTCGAACGTGCCGCGCGCGCCCTGGCCGCCGGCGTCGCCGCGACCGCGACGCTCGTCGAGATCGACATCGCGGTGATCGGCGGGGGAGTGGGCAAGGCGGGGGACGTGCTTTTCGCCCCTCTGCGCAAGGCCCTGACCGACTACGCGACCCTCTCCTTCGTCCGGCGCCTGACGGTCGTCCCGGCCCGCATGGGCACGGACGCCGGCCTGGTGGGGGCCGCCGCGGCGGCCCTGGAGGCCCGGGCGAACGCGACGGCCGCCGGCGTCTGACGCCAGGGCGCGGGGCCCCGCCCTCGTCAGGCAGGGCCCCGGCGCCGGTGGAAGTCGCCCGGCGCTGACGGGCGCAGTGGGTGCCGTGCTCCGCGGCCGGGCTCCCGGGCCCGGCCGCTTGCCGCGGAGGCGCCGCCGGCGTCGGCCGAACGGGCCTCCACGTTCCGTTTCAGCAGGTCAGGCGTGCGTCCGCCCAGTCCGCGTGGTCGGAGTCGATGCCGTCACCGCCGTCGGTGACGACGAGCCGGACCACCTGCGCGCCGGTGACGTCCGCCGTGATCGGCTGGGCCGGCATGGCGTTGGTGAGGACACCGGTCGAGGCGGTCTTGGTGCCGTCCGCCCAGATCTCGAAGGCGACGGTGCCCTTGGCGCCCTTCTCGTCGTCCACCCCGACGTCCGCGGTGACCTTGGTGCACGCCCCGCCGGTGTAGTACTCCACGGCGCTCTCGGCATGGACACCGAGTCCCTTGGTGTACACCACGCCGCCGAGGGTGATCGGATGGCCGTCGCCCGCGGCGCTCTCGCCGTTGCTGGTGTCGCGCTCCACGGGACCGTAGCCGTTGGTGGCCGACAGCCAGGGAAGGTCACCGAGGTAGGAGGTACCGGCGGGCGGCGGCACCACCACGGACGCACCGAGCGGCAGTGTGCTGTCGACGCGTTCGCCGGTCGGGGAGTGGTGACTCGCCTTCAGCGTCAGGTCGTACGAGCCCGTGGGCGTGCCGGGCGGCGCCGTGACCGTCCACTCGGTGCGCAGCGCCTCGCCGGTCGGGACGGCGGGGGCGCTGGTCGGCGACTGGGCCCGCACCGTCCAGCCCTCCGGGCCGCTCAGCGACACGGTGACGCGGTTGGCCGGTGTCCGGCCCAGATCGGTCACCGTGGTCGTCAGCGTGGCGGGCTTGCCCGCCTCGATCAATGGACTGCCGCTCAGTCCGAGTTCGACGGCGGGCGGGTACTCGGCCCAGCGTGGGTCCGCGGAGACACGGACGAGGGCGGTGCCGTGGGCCGGGACGGTGGCCGAGATCGTGCCGGCGGTGTTGTAGCTCCGGTGCTGCCACAGGTCGCGCAGCGTGTAGGCGGAGGCGTCGGGCAGGCCCACGGCCTGTGCGGTGGTGGCGATGTGCTGCGGGGTGCCGGTCTCGTTGAACAGGGCCACCGCGCGGCTGCCGTCCTTCATCTCCTTGGCGACCACCCAGCGTCCGCCCCCGGAGGAGACGACGGCGCCCTGCTTGCCCAGCGGGTCCTGGTCGACGGCGATGACCTCCCTGTTGCTCAGGATGTCGAGGGTGGCCGGGGAGGCCTTGCGCAGGTCCGAGCCGATCAGGAGCGGCGCGGCCATGACCGACCACATCGAGAAGTGCGTGCGGTACTCGGTGTCCGTCATGCCGCCGTTGCCGACCTCCAGCATGTCCGGGTCGTTCCAGTGCCCGGGTCCGGCGTACGGGGCGAGCGGCAGGTTCTGCTTGAGGATCGACAGCATCGAGCCCCAGCTGTCGCTGATGTCGCCGGTGGTGCGCCACAGCTGTCCGATGTCCGACGCCCACTCCCAGGGCTTGTTCTGCCCCCACTCGCAGATGCTGTAGACGATGGGCCGGCCGGTCGCCTTCAGGGCGTCCCTCATGGTGGTGTAGCGCTGCCTGGCGTCCACGCCCTGGTTGTTGCAGTTGTCGTACTTGAGGTAGTCGACGCCCCAGTCGGCGAACTGCCGGGCGTCGCTGTACTCGTGACCGAGCGCGCCCGGGAAGCCCGCGCTGTTGCAGGTCTTGGTGCCCGCGCTGGTGTAGATGCCGAGCTTGAGCCCCTTGGCGTGGACGTAGTCGGCGACCGCCTTGATGCCGTGGGGGAAGCGGACCGGGTCCGGGACGAGCAGGCCGTTCGCGTCGCGGGCGGGCAGGGCCCAGCAGTCGTCGAGGTTGACGTACTGGTATCCGGCGTCCTTCAGGCCCTTGTCGACGAAGAGGTCGGCGATGCCCTTGACCATGGACTCGTTGAACTCGGCACGGCAGTGCGTGGAGTTCCAGTTGTTGAAGCCCATCGGCGGGGTCATGGCGAGCCCGTCGGCCGGGGTGGGCGTCACCTCCTCCTGCCCGGGCGTGGCGTTGCCGTGGACGGGGGCCGCGACGGCGGGTGCGGCCAGTCCGGCCGTGCCCAGCAGCCCTGCGGTGAGTGCGCCGAGCACTCTTCGACGGATGGTGCGCGTGTGCGGGTGGCGCATCGGGGGCGTTCCTCCGAACTCGCGAAGACGGGATGGCCGATGACGCGTCATGTCCGCGTCATCACTGCGCGTTCACGGTAGAAGCTGTGGGACTCTGTTGGAAGAGGTCCTACCGGCCTGTTCGAAACCGTTCGACCGCAGCGTCTCCGGGCAGAACGCCGCCGCGTCCGGTGGGTGGAAGGCCGTGGCGTGTGCGGGCGCGTGACCTCCGCCGGGTCGGCGCAGTTGAACCGGCCATGAAGAAGCGCAGCATGCTCGCCCTCGCGTCCCTCGCCACCGGCTTCGTCGTGGCCGCCGTCACCCCCTCGCACGCGGCCGACCGCGACGCGCTCGGTGATCTGAACGTCAAGGACACCGTGGGTACGGTGGACCACCTGGTCAGCCAGGACAGCCTGGACCTGGACCACGGCGCCCTGGGGCAGAACGGCTGAGACCGGCTCGGCACGCGCGGCGCCGGCGCCCCCGCCGTGGGGGCGCCGGCGCCGTGACGCGTCCACGCCCTCAACTGGGGCTGGTTTCCGTGGCAGGGTGAAGCGGGCAAGCCACAGGGGGCCAACAGAAGAGGGGGACCCGTGATCGTCTGGATCAACGGCTCGTTCGGTGCGGGGAAGACCACGACCGCGCGGGAACTGATCGACCTGATCCCGAACAGCACGCTCTTCGACCCCGAGGTCATCGGCGGCGTGCTCACGCACCACCTCCTGCCGCCCAAACACCTCGCCGAGGTCGGCGACTTCCAGGACCTGCCGATCTGGCGCCGGCTGGTGATCGACACGGCGGCGGCGATGCTCGCCGAACTCGGCGGCACCCTCGTGGTCCCCATGACCCTGCTGCGTCAGGAGCACCGCGACGAGGTCTTCGGCGGTCTCGCCGCCCGTCGGATCAGCGTCCGGCACGTTCTCCTCGCCCCGGCGGAAACGATCCTGCGGGAGCGGATAGCCGGCCGAGAGGTCCCGTCCGACCTGCCCGACGGCGAGATGCGGGTGCGCCAGTGGGCCTACGACCACATCGAGTCCTACCGCGCCGCCCTCGCCTCCTGGCTCGCCGCCGACGCCCACCTCGTCGACACCAGTGCCCTCACCCCGCACGAGACGGCCGTCCGCATCGCCGAGGCCGTCGGCAGCGGCGCCGCGCCCGCCTGCGACATCGTGCAGACCCCCGAGCCCACCGGGGAGACCGTCGCCTCCGGTGTGCTCCTCTTCGACGAGCAGGACCGGGTGCTGCTCGTCGACCCCACCTACAAGCCCGGCTGGGAGTTCCCCGGCGGTGTCGTCGAACCCGGCGAGGCCCCGGCCCGCGCGGGGATGCGCGAGGTCGCCGAGGAGATCGGGCTGCGGCTGGACGAGGTGCCCCGGCTGCTCGTCGTCGACTGGGAACGGCCGGCGCCCCCCGCGTTCGGCGGTCTGCGCCTGCTGTTCGACGGTGGACGGCTGGACTCCGCGGCGGCCGGCGGTCTGCTGCTGCCCGGACCCGAGCTGCGCGACTGCCGGTTCGTCACCGAGCAGGAGGCCGCGAGGCTGCTGCCGCCCATCCGCTACGAACGGCTGCGCTGGGCGCTGCGGGCCCGCGAGCGAGGCGCGGCGGTGTATCTGGAGGCGGGCGTACCGGTCGGCGGCTGACGCGTCGTAACTTCCTTGCGCCCAGGTGACGTTGGCTGAAATCGCACGCCGCCGACCCCGCCACCAGGCGACTTTGCCCGGCGTGGAGGGTTCCGAGGGAAAAGCGAGTCTGAATCGTCGCCGTCCCGGTATGAACGCGGAACTGAAGAAAGTTCACAAGAGTTCTACCGTCAGTGCGCAGCTCAGTTCTCCCACGGCCACCGGCCGGCGTGTGCGGCCGGTTCTTCCGCCTGTCGAAGGAGGGACATGCGCGTGCAACGATCGGCCCTCACAAGGGGACTCACGCTCGCCGCCGGGCTCACTCTGGTACTGGCCGCCTGCAGCAGTGGTGGCGGGAGCGGCGGCTCCGGCAACGGCAAGGGCGACTCCGCCGGCCTCGCCTCCTGCGGTACCCAGGGCAAGGCCAACACCTGCAACTCCGGCGCCACCAAGGCCGGCGGAACGTTCACCTACACGCTGGAGAAGAACATCCAGCAGTGGAACGTCCAGGACGCCAACGGCAACACCTTCGAGAACGGCGAGGCCCTGGGCGTCGTGCTGCCCGAGGTCTTCGTCCCGAAGCCCGACTTCTCCGTCACCCTCAACACCGACCTGGTGACCTCCGTGACCCAGACGAGCACCAGCCCGCAGACCCTCGTCTACAAGATCGACCCCAAGGCGTCCTGGAACGACGGCACCCCCATCACCGCGGACGACTTCGTCTACTACTGGCGCACCAACGACGGCAAGGACTGCCCGCCGCCGCCCGCGAGCGACGCCAGCCAGACCAAGGGCTGTCTGCCGCAGAGCACGGCCGGCTACGACCGGATCAAGTCCGTCACCGGCTCCGACGGCGGCAAGACGGTCACCGTCGTGATGGCCAAGCCCTTCTCCGACTGGAAGCAGCTGTTCGGCGCCGGCTATCCGCTGTACCCGGCGCACGTCGCCGAGAAGCTCTCCGGTGCCAAGGCGGGCGACGCGGCGCACATGACGGCCGCCCAGATGACCCAGGCCTGGCAGTACTTCCAGAAGACCCCGCCGTCCAAGTACGCCACGGCCGGGCCCTACAAGATGCAGGACTGGACGGACAACGACCACGCCACCTTCGTGCCCGACCCCAAGTGGTGGGGGAAGACCAAGCCGTCCCTCGACCGCCTGATCTTCAAGGTCATCACGGACGCCACGCAGGAGCCCACCGCCCTGCGCAACAACGAGGTCCAGGGCATCTACCCGCAGCCCGAGGTCGACCTGGTCAACCAGATCAAGTCCATCCCCAAGGTGACCTACACCATCGGAAACGGCCTGAACTGGGAGCACTTCGACCTCAACCTGCACAACCCGGTGATCGGCAAGTACAAGCCGCTGCGCCAGGCGATGTTCACCGCCATCAACATCAAGGACATCGTGTCCAAGACGGTCGGCCAGTTCGACCCGAAGGTGAAGCAACTCGGCAGCCACAACTATGTTCCGGGCCAGGCGGGCTACCAGGACCTGGTCGCCGGCACGGGCCAGGGCTCGGGCGACCTGGCCAAGGCGAAGAAGTACCTCACCGACGCGAAGTTCACCGGAGTCGGTACGGCCCTGAAGACACCCGACGGCAAGGCGGTCGGCCCCTTCAACTGCCGTTACACCACGGGCAACCAGATCCGGCAGAGCGAGTGCCAGATCCTGCAGAGCAACCTGGCCTCCCTCGGCATCAAGGTGACCATCAAGCCGATCGGCGCCGCCGACCTCGGCACGGTCCTGGTGGGGCACCAGTACGACATCATCGTCTTCGCCTGGGTCGCCTCGCCGTTCCCCAGCGCCAACGCCCAGCAGAACTGGGTGACGGGCGGCGGCGGCAACTACGGCGGCTACAGCAACAAGACGGTCGACCAGCTGGTCACCCAGGCCGTCGGCGAGACCGACCAGAGCAAGGCCGCCTCGCTGCTGAACCAGGCCGACAAGATCATGGTGGACGACGCCTACGTCCTGCCGCTGTACCAGAAGCCGACCTTCCTCGCGGTGCAGACGCGGTTCGTGAACATGCGGGACAACGCCACCAACGTGGGCCCGCCGTACAACACCGCCGAGTGGGGCCTGAAGAAGTAGGCCCGGCAGCACCCTCGCGCACACGCCCGGCCCCGGCGACCCCGGGGCCGGGACCAGCCCCTGTCCGAGAGAAGGCCGCATGCTCGCCTACACCGTGCGCCGCATCCTTGTCTCCGTCCCGGTCCTGATCGTGTCGACGTTCGTCGTCTTCCTGGTCGTCATCAACTCCGGTGACCCGGTGGCCAACTTCGCCACCTCCCGGCAGCCCGCGCCCAGCAAGGCCGCCGTCGCCGCCTTCGCCCGGCACATCCACGCCGACCAGCCGGCCGTCGAGCGCTACTGGAACTGGATCACCGGCGTCCTGCACGGCGACTTCGGTCCGTCCGTGCAGACCAACCTGAACATCGGGCACGACCTGTTCACCCGCTTCCGCGTCACCGTCACGCTGGTCGCCGCCTCCATCGTCATCGCGCTGATCATGGCCGTGATCTTCGGTGTGTTCAGCGCGATCCGCCAGTACAGCGTCGCCGACTACGTCATCACCTTCCTCGGCTTCCTCTTCCTCGCCATGCCGGTGTTCTGGTTCGCCGTGCTGCTCAAGCAGGCCGGCATCTGGTTCAACCAGCAGACCGGCAGCCAGTTCCTCGGCACCATCGGCGAGAAGTCGCCGTACCTCGACGTGGACACCACCTGGAACGAGTTCACCGACCACATCGGCCATCTCGTCCTGCCCACCATCACGCTCGCCCTGGTCTCCTTCGCCTCCTGGACCCGCTACACCCGCGCCTCCATGCTGGAGGTGCTGAACAGCGACTACATACGGCTGGCCAGGGCCAAGGGGCTGCGGCGCGGCAAGGTCCTGGTGCGGCACGCCCTGCGCACCGCGCTCATCCCGCTCACCACCGTCACGGCGCTCGACATCGCGATCGTCCTGGGCGGCGCCGTGATCACCGAGACGATCTTCCAGTGGCACGGCATGGGCGAGATGCTCGTCCAGTCGGCGCAGACCGTGGACGTCTACCGGACCATGGCCTGGCTGCTGCTGTCCGCCGTCGTCGTCATCGGGTTCAACCTCGTCGCCGATCTCCTCTACGCCGTACTCGACCCGAGGATCCGCTATGACTGACATCGAGGCCCCCGGGTCCGCCGGCACCGGGCTGCCGCGCGCCGACCACGAGTTCACCGTCCGGCACCGCACCCAGACCCAGTTGGTGCTGCGCCGCTTCGTGCGCCACCGGGCCGCCATGGTCAGCCTCGTCGTGTTCGTGCTGATCGTGCTGTGGGCGTTCATCGGCCCGCACCTGTGGCACTACTCGTACCAGAAGTACACCGCCGACAACTCCCAGGCGCCGTCGTGGAAGCACCCGTTCGGCACCAACGCCTCCGGCTACGACGCCTACGCCCAGGTCATGCGCGGCACCCAGACCTCCCTGGAGGTCGCCATCCTGATCGCGCTCGGCTCCACCGTGGTGGGCGCGGTCTGGGGCGCGGTCGCGGGCTTCTACCGGGGCGTCGTCGACGCGGTGATGATGCGCATCGCCGATCTGGTGCTGACCCTGCCGTTGTTCGCGATCGCGCTGGTCATCTCCTCCCGCAGCGGCGGCGCCTGGTACTGGATCGCCGTCGTCATCGCCGGACTGACCTGGGCGTACGTGTCCCGCGTGGTCCGCTCCGCCGTGCTCTCGCTGCGCGAGAAGGAGTTCGTGGAGGCGGCCCGCGCGCTGGGCGCCTCGGACGCGTGGATCATCTTCCGGCACCTGCTGCCGAACGCGCTCGGGCCGATCATCGTCAACGCGACCGTGCTGGTGGCCACCGGCATCCTGACCGAGACCGCCCTGTCCTTCGTGGGGTTCGGCGTCCAGCCGCCCGACACCTCGCTAGGACTGCTCGTCTCCCAGGCGCAGACGGCCGTGGACACCCGGCCCTGGCTCTTCTACATCCCCGGCTTCTTCATCATCGCCATCGCCCTGACCATCAACTTCATCGGTGACGGGCTGCGCGACGCCTTCGACCCCCGGCAGCAAAGGGTGCGCCAGTGACGAGTACGAGTCATGGAGTGCGGGAGGTCCCGGTGACGGACTCCGTACTCGAAGTCCACGACCTGAACGTGGAGTTCCCCACGGAGGACGGGACCGTACGGGCCGTGCGCGGCGTCGGCTACCGGCTGGAGCGCGGCGAGTCGCTGGGCATCGTCGGCGAGTCCGGGTCGGGCAAGTCGGTCACCGCGCTGGCCGTGATGGGGTTGCTGCCCGGCACCGCCCGGGTGCGCGGCTCGGTGCGGTTCGAGGGCACCGAGCTGCTCGGGCTGTCCGACGCCCGGCTGTCGGACCTGCGCGGCAGCGGCGTCGCGATGATCTTCCAGGACCCGATGACCTCGCTGAACCCGGTCTACTCCGTCGGCTACCAGATCAGTGAGACGCTGCTGCGGCACAACCCCGGGATGAGGAGCCGCGCCGCCCGCGCGCGGGCCGTCGAGCTGCTGGGCACCGTCGGCATCCCGAGCCCCGAGCGGCGCGTGGACAACTATCCGCACGAGTTGTCCGGAGGGATGCGCCAGCGCGTGGTCATCGCGATCGCCATGGCCAACGACCCGGACGTGATCATCGCCGACGAGCCGACCACCGCCCTCGACGTCACGGTGCAGGCGCAGATCCTGGAGGCCCTGGAGACCGCCCGCGCCGAGACGGGTGCCGCTCTCGTGCTGATCACCCACGACCTGGGCGTGGTCGCCGGACACACCGACCGGGTCGCCGTGATGTACGCCGGCCGGATCGTGGAGACCGGATCGGTCGAGGACATCTTCTACACCCCGCGGATGCCCTACACCCTCGGCCTGCTCGGCTCCCTGCCCCGCCTGGACCGAGAGGAGGAACGTCTCACCCCGATCACCGGCTCCCCGCCCTCCCTGCTGAACCTGCCGCCCGGCTGCCCCTTCGCACCCCGCTGCCCGCTGCGCCGCGAGACCTGCGACCGCACGGAACCCCCACTGCGCCCGGCCGGACACGCCGCGCACCTCAGCGCCTGCCACTTCGCCGACGAACTCGTCGGCACCGGGGCCGGGGAGGTCTTCGACACGGCCGGCGCCGACACCGAGGCGCTGGCCCGCTTCGCCGACACGGCGGCCCAGGCACCGTCGACGCACGCCGAGGAGGACCCCGCATGAGCGCACCCACCGAGGCGGCCGCGTCGCTGCCGCCGCTGCCCGGCCACGGCGGGAGGGGTGAACCCGTCCTCCAGGTCCGCGACCTCGTCAAGCACTTCCCGGTCATGTCCCGCGGGGTCGTCCGCCGCCGGGTGGGCGACGTGCACGCCGTGTGCGGGGTCTCCTTCGACCTGTACGAGAACGAGACCCTGGGCCTGGTGGGCGAGTCCGGCTCGGGCAAGACCACCGTCTCCCGCACCATCCTGAACCTGGAGACCGCCACCTCCGGCCGGGTCCGCTACCGGGGGCACGAGCTGACCGAGCTGAGCCGGCGCCGGATGCGTCCGCTGCGGCGCGAACTGCAGATCGTCTTCCAGGACCCGTACGCCTCCCTCGATCCGCGGATCTCCGTGCACGACATCGTGGCCGAGCCGCTGCGCATCCACGGCCGCTACGGGCCCGAGGCCGCCGGCGAGGTGCGCGAACTGCTCCGGCTGGTCGGCCTCAACCCCGAGCACGCCAACCGCTTCGCCCACGAGTTCTCCGGCGGGCAGCGCCAGCGCATCGGCATCGCCCGGGCGCTGGCCCTGCGCCCGAAAGTGGTGGTGCTCGACGAGCCGGTCTCGGCGCTGGACGTGTCGATCCAGGCCGGCGTCCTCAACCTGCTGATGGACCTGCAGGGCGAACTCGGGTTGTCCTTCCTGTTCGTGGCACACGACCTGTCCGTGATGCGCCACGTCGCCCGCCGGGTGGCGGTGATGTACCTGGGCCGCCTGGTGGAGGTCGCCCCGGCCGCCACGCTCTTCGCCCGCCCCGCGCACCCGTACACCCAGGCGCTGGTCTCGGCGATCCCGCTGCCGGACCCGCGCAAGGAACGGGCCCGCCGGCGGATCGTGGTGCAGGGGGACGTGCCGAGCCCGGTCCGCCCGCCCAGCGGCTGCCGCTTCCGCACCCGCTGCCCGAAGTTCGCCCACCAGTTGACCGACGCCGAACGCACCGCGTGCGTCGAGCAGGTGCCCGAGCTGGCCGACCGGGGCGGCGGGCACCCGGTGGCCTGCCACTACGCGGAGAGCGTGGCACTGCTGTAGGCGCGGCGCAGCTCGTCGTGCGGGTAGGGGGTGAGGCGGCTGTCCCGGCGCAGCCGGTCATGGAAGTCGTTCATCCGGGCGGCGAGCGGCGCGTGGCGGGTCAGGATCGCGGCGGCGGCCGGCGGGACGGCGCCGTCGGGCCGCGCGCCCTCCGCCAGGGCGCGGACGAGGGCGCGGCGCTCGCGGAGGTCATGTCCCCCGATCGCGGTCACCAGCCAGTTCACCAGGTAGGTGGCGGCATAGGCGCCGTCGTAGCCGCGGTGGCGGTCGAGGAAGTCACACTCGTCGGGGGCGAGCCGGAAACCGGAGGCGAGGGACAGACCGAAGTCCGTGAGGTAGAGCCGTCGTCCGTCGGTGAGGATGTTGCCGAAGTGGGCGTCGCAGTGCAGCAGCCCGTGCTCGTGCAGGAAGCGCGTCGCGGCACCCAGTTGCCGCGCGACGAGTCGGCAGGCGGCGTCCGCCCGGTCCGTGCGGAGCCGGCGGCCCAACCAGTCGTGCAGGGTGTGCGGGACGTACTCCAGGAACAGAGTGAGGCAGGCGGTGGCCGTGCGCAGGCCCTCGATGCGAGCGCGTACCCGCGCGCCGTCGCCGTCGCCCTTCCAGTAGTCGACGGCCCGGTCCACGTCGGCGAGTTCGTCCGGCAGCGGCTGGGGGGAGGACGGCAGCACTCGCCAGTGGTGCAGCAGGGGGAAGCCGGGGAAGCGGCCCGCCAGCACCCAGTCCGTCGTCATCGTGTGCACGGCCAGCTCGCGCCAGGCGCCGAAGCCGGGGCTGCCGAGGGCCCCGACGCCGTAGTGCAGGTGCGGCGGCAGGGCGAAGACGTCGGCCGTGGAGCGGACGTGCCGCGGCAGCCGCTCCAGGTCGGTCAGCGGCACTCGCTTGACGAAGACCCGTCCGCCGTCCGCCTCCAGCAGGAGGGACCGTCCTCCGATGCCCGTGCCGGCGGGCCGGGCCGACGCCAGGAGATCCGCGAGGTCCCGGTCGTCCAGGGTCGCGAGCGCGGCGGCGATGCCGGTGTGGGCGGCGATGCGTTCCGCGAGAGCCATGGCCCCATCCTCAGCCGGAGGCCCGGTGTCCGTCCGCCGATTTCCGAAGTGCCTCCCCGGCCCGTACGGCCACCGGATCGCCGTGCCCGAAGCAGGCCACGTCCACGTCCAGGGTGGCCAGACGCCGGAAGGAGGCGATCGCCAGGGCCCGGTCGAGGTTGAACACGCCCAGCACGACCGCGCCGTCCACCGGCGAGGCGGCGACCGCGTCCCCGGTGAAGAGCACACCGTGGCGCGGGAGATGGAGGGCGATGCTGCCGTGCGTGTGGCCGGGGGCGTGGACGACGCGGGCGCCGCCGCCGAAGTCGAGCACATCGCCGTCGGTCACTTCCGTGACCTCGCGCGGCCGGACCGGCTCACCCCGGGGCAGGTGCTTGGCGGCCTCGGCGTGGATCGGGCGCTCCCAGTCCTCGAAGACCGGCGACGGGCCCGGCAGTTCGCCCCGGACGAACGGCGCGTCCAGGCGGTGGGCCAGCACCGCCGCCCCGGTCGTCCCGGCCACCTCCCCGGCACCCCCCGCGTGGTCCTCGTGGAAGTGGGTGAGCACGATCCGCCGTACGTCCGCGGGGTCCCGCCCGAGGGACCTGATCGCCTCGGCGATCGGCGCGCCGGCGCCCTTCGCCCCGGCGTCGACGAGGGTCAGCTCGTCACCGTCGCGCCAGAGGTAGGCCTGGCCCACGGGGAAGCGCAGCAGGTGGAGCCGGGGAAGGATCTCTACGACGTCCATGGCACGACCCTAGGGAGGGCCCCCGCCCGGGGCGAGGGCCCTCTGCTGTCGGCAGAGCGGAGCGTGGCCCGGTCGGCCGCATGGCCGCGGGGAACGGCTCAGCCCCGGCCGCGTGGCCGCGGGGCGTCGCTCAGCCGACCGCGTAGTTGCTCAGGAACAGCGCCTCGGCGACCGACAGCCGCTCCAGTTCTTCCGGGGAGACGCTCTCGTTCACGGCGTGGATCTGGGCCTCGGGCTCGCTCAGGCCGATCAGCAGGATCTCGGCCTGCGGGTAGAGCGCGGCGAGCGTGTTGCACAGCGGGATCGAGCCGCCCTGCCCGGCGTACTGCAGCTCCTCACCGGGGTAGGCGACGGCCATCGCGTCGGCCATCGCCTGGTAGGCGGGGCTGGTGATGTCGGCGCGGAAGGCCTGGCCCTGGCCGATCTGCTCGGTGCGCACCCGGGCGCCCCACGGCGTGTGCGCCTCCAGGTGGGCCTGGAGCAGCTTGGTCCCCTCGGCCGCGTCGACGCCCGGCGGCACCCGCAGGCTGACCAGCGCTCGGGCGCCGGCCTGCACGGACGGCGTGGCGCCGACGACCGGCGGGCAGTCGATGCCGAGGACGGTGACGGCCGGCCGGGCCCAGATCCGGTCGGCGACCGTGCCGGAGCCGATCAGCTCCACCCCGTCCAGCACCTTGGCGTCCTTGCGGAACTGTTCCTCGTCGTACTGCAGGCCCTCCCAGACGGAGTCGCCGCCCAGGCCGTCGACCGTCGTCGAGCCGTCCTCGGCGCGCAGCGAGTCCAGGGCGCGGATCAGCGCGGCGAGCGCGTCCGGGGCGGCGCCGCCGAACTGGCCCGAGTGCAGGTTGCCCTCGAGGGTGTCGACCTGCACGCGGACCAGGGTCATGCCGCGCAGGGTGGTGGTGACGGTGGGCAGCCCGACGCGGAAGTTGCCGGTGTCGCCGATCACGACGGTGTCGGCCTTCAGGAGTTCCGGGTGCTCCTCGGCGTAGCGCTCCAGGCCGCCGGTGCCCTGCTCCTCCGAGCCCTCGGCGATCACCTTGACGTTGACGGGTATGCCGCCGTGGGCCTTGAGGGCGCGCAGCGCGAGCAGGTGCATGATGAGCCCGCCCTTGCAGTCGGCGGCGCCGCGTCCGTACCAGCGGCCGTCGCGCTCGGTCAGCTCGAAGGGCGGGGTGACCCAGGAGGCCTCGTCCAGCGGCGGCTGCACGTCGTAGTGGGCGTACAGCAGGACCGTCTTCGCGCCCTGCGGTCCGGGCAGGAAGCCGTACACGGACTGGGTGCCGTCCGGGGTGTCGAGCAGTGCCACGTCGGTGAAGCCCTCGGCGCGCAGCGCGTTCGCGACCCAGTTCGCGGCGCCCTCGCTCTCGCTCCTCGGGTACTGGTCGAAGTCCGCCACCGACTTGAAGGCCACCAGTTCGGCGAGCTCCGCCTTGGCCCTGGGCATCAGGGAGGCGACGGTCTCGGCGACCGGATTCGACGACATGGGCACGCTCCTTGTGGGTGCGACGTTGTGCCGGTGCGTACCTGGGTGGCACTTCCGAGCACTTCTGTGTTCCGGGTGATCGTGTCAGCGTAGGCACGTCCCGGTGGGCGGGACGCGTACGCAGCCGATCCTCCCACAGCGGCCGTGGGCGGGAGCCGCCGTAGGATGCGGGGGACAGCAGCGGCAGCCGGCTTGATCTGGAGCGGTAGACCATCGTGAGCAGCGAGAACTCTTCGGCGGACGACGTGCGGCAGGTGTGGGACGTCGTCGTGGTGGGCGCGGGACCCGCGGGGGCCTCGGCCGCCTACGCGGCGGCGGTCGCGGGGCGGCGCGTGCTGCTGCTGGAGAAGGCGGAGCTGCCGCGCTACAAGACGTGCGGCGGCGGCATCATCGGCCCGTCGCGCGACGCGCTGCCGCCGGGCTTCGAGCTTCCGCTGAAGGACCGGGTGCACGCGGTGACGTTCTCGCACAACGGCCGCTTCACCCGTACCCGCCGCTCCAAGCAGATGCTGTTCGGGCTGATCAACCGGCCCGAGTTCGACCAGCAGCTGGTCGAGCACGCGCAGAAGGCCGGTGCCGAACTGCGCACCGGGGTCACCGTGGCGCGGGTCGAGCAGCACGGCTCGGCGGTGCCGGACCGGCGCACGGTCGCCGTGGTCCTCCAGGGCGGCGAGACGGTCCTCGCGCGTGCCGTGGTCGGCGCCGACGGCAGCGCCAGCCGCATAGGCGCCCACGTCGGTGTGAAGCTGGACCAGGTCGACCTCGGCCTGGAGGCGGAGATCCCGGTGCCCGAGACCGTCGCCGAGGACTGGCGAGGCCGGGTCCTGATCGACTGGGGTCCGATGCCGGGAAGCTACGGCTGGGTGTTCCCCAAGGGGGACACGCTGACGGTCGGGGTGATCTCGGCCCGCGGCGAAGGTGCCGCCACCAAGCGGTATTTGGAGGACTTCATCGCCCGTCTCGGCCTGGCCGGCTTCGAGCCGAGCGTCTCCTCCGGGCACCTGACCCGCTGCCGCGCCGAGGACTCGCCGCTGTCGCGCGGGCGGGTGCTGGTGTGCGGGGACGCGGCCGGGATGCTGGAGCCGTGGACGCGCGAGGGCATCTCCTTCGCGCTCCGTTCCGGGCGGCTCGCGGGGGAGTGGGCGGTGCGGATCGCCGAGGCGCACGACGCGGTGGACGCCCGGCGCCAGGCCCTCAACTACGCGTTCGCGATCAAGGCGGGGCTCGGCGTCGAGATGGCCGTCGGCCGGCGGATGCTGGCGGTCTTCGAACGCCGTCCCGGTCTCTTCCACGCCGCCCTGACCGGTTTCCGTCCGGCCTGGAGGGCGTTCAAGGAGATCACCCAGGGCTCGACCTCGCTGGGCGAGCTGGTCCGCAACCATCCGGTGGCCCAGCGCGCCCTGACGGCCATGGACCGGCGGCCCGCCGCGCCGGTCACGCCCGCCGCCGACGGCGCGGAGAGCGAGCAGGACGCGGTCAGTTCGTGACCGTGATGCGGAAGACCGGGTGGTCGGGGGCGATGCGGCGCAGTTCGGCCTCGGAGGAGTCGGGGCCGACGCCGTCGAAGAAGACCCCGACCTCGGCCTTCCAGCGCTTGAGGTAGGCGCGCAGGAGCGGCGCCTTGTCGTCGTCGGCGATCTCCGTCGCGGTGAACGCGTCCACCCGCTTGCCCAGGCGCAGTTCACCGCCGCCCGCGGCGCGCATGTTGTGCGTCCACTGGACGTGGCCGCGCGGCGCGAGAAGGTACTGCTGTCCGTCGACGGTCAGCAGGTTCACGGGGGTGGTCCGCCACTGGCCGCTCTTGCGGCCGCGTACCGCCAGGATCCGGGAGCCCCAGACGCTGATGCCGCGGCGGGCCATCCAGGCCACCGTGCGGTTGAAGACGTTGACGGTGAACCAGCCGGGCTTCCGGACGTGTGCGGACATGACTTCCTCCTGGAAGCGGAAAGTGTGAGCGGTGCTCTCGCTGTCCTCAGTGTGGAGCAGATCGGTGCTCCATAGCAAGAGCGGCGCTCTCTTTTGTGTGCGGTGCTCTGAAAACGTGGAACACTGTTCTGCATGAGCACCGCACAAGGGGCCCGCGCCCGGGCCAGGACGGAGATCACCGCCGCGATCAAGGACGAGGCGCGCAGACAGCTCGCGGCCGAGGGAGCCGCGAGGCTGTCGCTGCGGGCCGTGGCCCGCGAGCTCGGCATGGTCTCCTCCGCGCTGTACCGGTACTTCCCCAGCCGTGACGACCTGCTGACCGCGCTGATCATCGACGCGTACGACTCCCTGGGACACGCCGCGGAGGCCGCGCACCACGCGGTCGCCGACGCGGGGCCCCTGGAGCGCTGGACCACCGTGTGCGAGGCGGTGCGCGGCTGGGCCCTCGCGCACCCCCACGAGTACGCCCTCGTCTACGGCTCGCCCGTGCCCGGCTACACCGCGCCGCAGACCACCGTGCCGCCCGCCGCCCGCGTCGGCCTCCTCCTGATCGGCATCGTCCGCGACGCCCACGAGCGGGGCCATGTGACCGCGCCCGCGCTCCCCCCCGCGCTGCGCGAGGAGGCCGAGCGGATGCGAGCCGACCTCGCGCCCGACCTGCCACCCGAGGTGGTCGCCGCCCTCGTCGCCGCCTGGGCGCAGCTGTACGGCCTGATCGGGTTCGAGTTGTTCGGGCAGTTCCACCGGGTGGTGGAGGACCGCGAGCCGTTCTTCCGGCACGCGGCGATCCGGCTCGCGCACGGCGTGGGCCTGACTGCCTGACCTCGTGCCCGGCACCCGCGGCGCCGGGCGCGGTCCTACTTCGCCGGGAGTACGAGTGATCACCTCGCCGGGGTGACGCGGCGGGCGGTGCCGGGCGTCTAGCGTGGCCGTCATGGAAGAGCAGCGCGTACGCCCGGGCGGTCCGCCGCAGTGGTGGCGGCACGGCCCTCCGTGGTGGACCCGCGCGGACGAGGAGGAGACGCGCGGCGCCCACTGGCCCTGGGTCTCCACCGTGCTGTTCACCGCCTTCGTGCTCGTAGGCTCGCACTTCTCGGCCCGCAACCAGCACGGCCACCGGGAGCCGCTGGACCCATACGCGTACGCGCTGCTGTTCGTGGCCTGTGGGCTGCTGCTGTGGCGCAAGCGGCATCCGGTGATCGTCGCGTACGGCACGGCGGTGGCCACGCTGGCCTACTTCGCCGCCGGATACCCGTACGGTCCCGTGTTCCTGGCCGTCGCCGTGAGCTGCTTCAGCGCCGTCGTCGCCGGGCACCGCCGGGCCGCGTGGTCGTCCGTGGGGGTGCTCTGGGCCGGGCACGCGCTCATCGCGCTGTGGCTCTACCGGTGGCTGCCGCCGCCCGGCGACAGCGCCTCCTCCTGGGGCCAGCAACTCGTCATCGCCACCTGGGTGGTGGCCGTCGTCGCCGTGTCCGAACTGGCTCGCGTCCGCCGCGAGCAGTGGGCCAAGGAGCGCGCCGAGCGCGTCCAGGCGGCCCGGCGGCGCGCCGACGCCGAACGGCTGCGCATCGCCCGCGAGCTGCACGACGTCCTCGCCCACAGCATCTCCGTCATCAACGTGCAGGCGGGCGTCGGTCTCGCACTCCTGGACATCGACCCGGAGCAGGCGCGCACCGCGCTCACCACCATCAAGGCCGCCAGCAAGGAGGCGCTGGGGGAGGTGCGCCAGGTGCTCGACACCCTGCGCACGCCCGGAGACGCCCCGCGCGCCCCGGCGCCCGGCCTCGACCGGCTGCCCGAACTCGTGGACCAGGCGGCCCGCGCCGGCCTCACCGTCGACGTCGAGGGCTCCCCGCCCCGGCTGCCGCCCGGCACAGACCTCGCCGCCTTCCGCATCGTGCAGGAGGCCCTCACCAACGTCGTACGGCACTCGGGCTCCCGGCACGCGCGCGTGCGTCTCGATCACGACGCCGACACGCTGCGGCTGCGCATCGACGACGACGGGCCGCCGACCGGGGCGGACGCGGGCGGCAGCGGCAACGGACTGGCCGGGATGCGTGAACGGGCCGCCGCACTCGGTGGCACCATCGATGCGGGCCCGCGTCCCGACGGCGGCTGGCGGGTGCTCGCCGTGCTGCCGCTGACGATCAAGGAGGAGAGCCGGTGATCCGTGTCATTCTCGCCGACGACCAGTCGCTGGTGCGGGCCGGGTTCAAGGCACTGCTCGACGCGCAGCCGGACATCGAGGTCGCCGGGGAGGCCGCCGACGGCGAGGAGGCCCTGCGCATGGTGCGCGAAATGCGCCCCGACGTGGTGCTGATGGACATCCGCATGCCGTCGCTGGACGGCCTGGCCGCGACCCGCCGCCTCACCGAGGACGCCGACCTGAAGGACGTAAAGGTGGTCATGCTCACCACCTTCGAACTCGACGAGTACGTCTTCGAGGCGATCCGCTCGGGAGCCTCCGGCTTCCTGGTCAAGGACACCGAACCCGACGAACTCCTGCGCGCGGTACGGGCGGTGGTCGGGGGCGACGCGCTGCTGTCCCCGGGAGTCACCCGCCGTCTGATCGCCGAGTTCGCCGCCCGCTCCAAGGAGCCCGCCACCGCCGACGCCCTCGCCCGGCTCACCGAGCGCGAACGCGAGGTCATGGCCCTGGTCGGCATCGGCCTGTCCAACGAGGAGATCGCCCGCCGCCTGGTGGTCAGCCCGCTCACCGCGAAGACCCACGTCAGCCGCACCATGGTGAAGCTCGGCGCCCGAGACCGCGCCCAACTGGTCGTCCTGGCCTACGAGTCCGGCCTGGTGCGGCCCGGCTGGCTGGGCTGAGGCGACCGCCGTCCGCGGGGCCCGGCCCGGACTCAGACGATCGCCGAGGTCTCCCGCCACAGCGCGGCGAGCGAACCGTCACCCGTCACGCCCGGGACCGGAACCCGGTTCCACAGCGCCAGGTACAGCTCGTCGGCCGGACCGGAGAGTTCGGCGTCGGCCGCCGCGGAGGCGTCCCGGACCGTGACCGGCGGCCCGTCCGAGAGCCGTACGGTCCACACCGCGTCCGCGCCCTCGGCCGTACCCGTCGCACGCACCCGCAGCACGCGCGGCTCGGAAGCGCGGACCCGGCTCCTGGAGCGGGCGTGGAAGCCGCGCAGCAGCTCGTCGATGCCGTCGACGGCGAACTCGCCGCCGATCGGGGTCGGTGTGCCGCCGCGCGCCCGCTCCGCGTCGAAACGGTGGACGGCCGTCTCGTGCGCCTGCCGCCGGGTCCAGAAGGCCAGCGGGGACGGCGACGCCTGGGGCGCCGGGTGGAACGTCCAGCACTCCACGTCGGCCGGCGCCCCGGCCAGGGTCTCGACGAGCCGCCGGTGGCTGTCCCGGTACCAGGCCACCAGCTCGGCGCCGTCGAGCTCGGGGGGATCCCCTATGGGGCGCGGCGAGTTGTGCCCGTCCGCGACGAAGGCGGCGGCCCACTCGTGCACCGCGCCCGTGTGCCCCAGCAGGTCCCGCACCCGCCAGCCCGGACAGGACGGCACGACGGCGTCGGTCCCCGCCTCCTCGGCCGCGGCGGCCAGCAGACGGCCCTCCCGATCCAGCACGTGAAGGAACTCGGCAGTCTTCATGGCGGGAAGTCTGCCGGACGGACCGCGCCGGTGGGGGTACGGACTGCCTGATGAGACGCGCCGTACGACCTCGGACCGGCCGGCCCGGACCGGCCGTGCGAACGGCCGACCAGCGGCGCCACCCGGCGCGCGACCGGGGTCGGAGCCGTACGGTGAGTCGCTGTTCGGTGTGCCGCTGTTCGGTGTGTCACGGCCCGGGTGAGTGGCGTTCGCCGTCCGTCACGCTCCGGTCGACCGCCTCGTCGCGAACCCGACCACGGCGGCGACGGCGGCCAGAACGGCGACACTGGTCAGCGCGGCCGGCAGGGAGAGCCAGTCGGCCATGAACCCGATGGCCGGGGGCCCGAGGAGCATGCCGCCGTAGCCGAGGGTGGAGGCGATCGCGACCCCGCTGGGACCCGCGAGGGCGCCGGCGCGTTCCACGGCGACCGGAAAGAGGTTGGCGAGCCCGAGCCCGGCGACGGCGAAGCCGAGCAGCGCGGCCCACACCGACGGCGCGAGACAGCCGAGCAGCATGCCGGCCGCGGCGACGGAGCCCCCGGCCACGATCGTGCGGGTGCGGCCGAGCCGTTCGAGGAGGGTGGTCCCGGTCAGCCGCCCGACCGTCATCGCCAGGGCGAAGCAGGAGTAGCCGGCCGCCGCGACGCCCGGCGAGGCGTCCAGGTCCTGCTGGAAGTGGAGCGCGCCCCAGTCGGCCATGGCCCCCTCGCCGTAGGCCGTGCACAACGCGATGAGACCCAGGACGAGGACGCCACCACGGGTGCGGCCGTCGAGGCGTCGCGGATCCGGCTCCTCGGGCCGGACCTGCTCGGCCGGGCGCGGGGGCGGCAGCCGCAGGAGCGCGCGCCCCGCGACGGCGGTGACGAGCAGGCCGATCACGGTCAGGCACAGCAGGTGCCGGGTGGGGGACAGGAATCCGGCCACGAGGCCGCCGACTCCCGCTCCCACCATGCCGCCCAGGCTGAAGGCGGCGTGGAAGCTGGGCATGATCGGCCGCCGCAGCGCGGCCACCAGGTCGACGGCCGCGCTGTTGAAGGCGACGTTGATGCCGCCGTACGCGGCACCGAAGACCAGCAGGACCGCGCCCAGCGCCAGGGCGGAGTGGGTGAGCGGGGGCAGGGCCACGCTCAGGGAGAGCAGGACGGCGCAGACGACGGTGACCGGATGGCTGCCGTACCGGCGGCACAGGCGGCCGGTGAGCGTCATGGTGACGACGGCCCCGGCGGAGACACCGAGGAGGGCGAGGCCGAGTGCCCCGGTGGAGGCGTGGGTCTGGTGCTTGACGTCCGGGATGCGGACGACCCAGCCGGCGAAGACGAAGCCGTCGAGGGCGAAGAAGGTGGTGAGGGTGACCCGGAGTCGGGTGAGGGCGTTGTCCGTCACGACACTGTGCGGGCGGACTTTGTTTAGAAGCGGCACAAAGTCAGGCTAGGAGGACGTGGGCGCGGGGGCAAGGGGCTGGTGGACGGGAGCGGCAGGTCAGAGGCGACGCTCGGGGTACCGCGGCAGGTGAGATCGATGCCCGCGCGGGCCGGCGGTCCTGTGCGGGCGGCGAGGGGCTCCCGTGGTCGTCAGCCCGTCTTGCGCCCCCACCGCGTGTCGACCCGGGCCCACTCCTCGGCCCACTGGTCGAAGCGGCGACGGTCGAGCCGGCTCTGGACGAGCTTGGCACCGCCGATGACGAGGCCCACGGTGGCCGTGCCCGCCCACAGGCCGCCCAGGACCGACTGGAAGGCGGTGTCGGCCGCGGAGGCGGGCGGCGGCATCAGCGTGCCGTGCCCGTCCGTCCACACCGTGACGTGGGAGCCCGGCGTCGCGGTGGCGGGGACTCTGGTCCGGCCCGTGTGCGTCGAACCGTCCGGTTCGCTCCAGCGCACCGTCCCCCACACCACGGCACCGCTCGTCGGACGGGCGTCCGCCTGTGTCGTCCCCGGCTTCAGCACGGCCGACACCGGACGGCTCCGCTCGCGCACGTGCTGCGCGCTCTGCTGCATGGCGCCCGCCGTCACCAGTCCCGCCAGCAGTCCGCCCGCCAGGGCGAGGACCCAGGCGACGAGCAGAATCCACGCCTCCACGACATCACTGGTCCGCCTGAGCGGACTGCGCCGCCACCGCCACAGCCACACTCCCGCACGACGTGTCACCTTCGACACCCCCTCGTGAGCAACGACGGCCCTTACTGCAAGTGTGCCTCCAGAAGCGATCAGAGGCTCCCGGGAGCACGAAACCCGGGTCACCGGCCCGCGCGGACGGCGTGACGGGCCGCGTCGCGGACGGTGGGACGGGCCGTGCGGACGGCGTGCGGCAGGCTTGCGAGCGGAGCGCGCGCGACCGGTTTTGGACACGGATCGGTTAAGGCCGGCTCACGTATCGGTTGCCGTGCGGTGAGCGCGCCATGATGGGACCATGACGCTCGCCGCGCGTGCCCTCGCCCAACTGGCCACCTGGCCCGACCTGATGGAAGCGGTGCCGAGCTGCGGCACCGGGCAGGCGCTCAGCTCGGCGCACGGGGAGATCGCCCACTTCCACTCCGACCGCGACGTCGACCTCCACCTCACCGACCGGGCCATCCGCCGTCTCGCGCGCGACCTGAGGCGTTTCGCCGCGATCCGCGTCGTACCGGGCTCGTCCTGGGTGACGATCCGCCTCGACGCGTCGGCCGACGTCGATCTCCTCCTGTCGCTGACGAGCGTGGCACTCCAGGCCCACCAGGGCGGTCCCGGCGAGGACCGGGCGGTCCCCTCCGGCTGCAACGACGGCCGCGGTGTGGGCTTCCTGCGTACCTGACGCCATGTGCTCGCCGGCAGGGGCGTCCTCAGACGGTGACGACCCGGATCCCCGCCTCCTCGAACCGGCGCACCGTCTCCTTCCCGGCCGCCGCGTCCGTGACCAGCGTGTCCACCGACTCAGCGGAGCAGATGCGCGCGAAGGCGCGCCCGCCCAGCTTGCTGGAGTCCGCGGCGACGACCACACGTTCGGCGCGCTCGCACAGCAGCCGGTTGATGGCGGCCTCCGCCTCGTCGTTGGCCGCCGCGCCGTGCGTGACGTCGAAGGCGACCACGCCGAGGACCGCCACGTCGATCGTGATCTGGCCGAGCACCCCGTCCGCCAGCGGGCCGATGAGCTCGTACGACTGCGGGCGCGCGACCCCGCCGGTCACCACGATCTTGAACTGGGGCCGTACGGCGAGCTCGTTGGCGATGTTGAGCGCGTTCGTCACCACGGTCAGGGCCGGGGAGCCGGAGGCCAGGTCGCCGCGCACCGCGAGGGCGCGGGCCACCTCCGTGGTGGTCGTGCCGCCGGTCAGGCCCACCGCCTCGCCGGGTGCCACGAGGTCCGCCACGGCCCGGGCGATCCGCTGCTTCTCGGAGGCGCGGCGGGCCGTCTTGTAGCGCAGGGGCAGTTCGTAGGAGACGCCGTGCACGACCGCGCCGCCCCGGGTGCGGACCAGCATCTGCTGTTCGGCGAGCTGGTCGAAGTCCCGCCGGATCGTCGCCGCCGACACCAGCAGCTCGGCCGCCGCCTCCTCGACGTCCAGCCGGCCGCGCTCGACGAGCAGCTCCAGCAGCGCCTTCCAGCGGGCATCGCGCGACATCGGCGGCCTCCGTTCCTCGATCCTCCGTGACCCTAGCGCACCCGACACGGAGGCAGATGCTTGATTCTGCTCGAAAAGCACGGCTATCTTGCAAGAACAATCAATCATCCCCCGGGAGGGTATGGCCATGAGCCATGTCGAGGACGAGCTGACCAGCCAGCCGGAGTGCTGGACCCGTGTCGCGGCCGACGCCGCCGGACACGGCGGGGCGCTGCCGGCGCCGGGGGAGCGGGTGGCGATCGTCGGCTGCGGGACGTCGTACTTCATGGCGCAGGCCGCCGCCGCGCTGCGTGAGGGCGCCGGGCAGGGCGAGACCGACGCCTTCGCGGCCTCCGAGTTCCCCCACGGCCGCTCCTACGACCGGGTCCTGGCCCTCACCCGCTCCGGCACCACCACCGAAGTGCTCGACGTGCTGGACCGGTTGAAGGGCCGCACGCGCACGACGGCCGTCACCGCGGACCCCGACACCCCTGTCATGTCGGCCGCCGACGACGTCGTCGTCCTCGACTACGCGGACGAACGCTCCGTGGTGCAGACCCGGTTCGCGACCACCGCGCTCACCCTGCTCCGTGCCCACCTCGGCCTGCACACCGACGCCGTCGTGGCCGACGCCCGCACCGCGCTGTCCCAGCCCCTGCCCGAAGGTCTCGTCGACTGCACGCAGTTCACCTTCCTGGGCCGGGGCTGGACCGTGGGCCTCGCCAACGAGGCCGGCCTGAAGATGCGCGAGGCCTCACTGTCCTGGACCGAGGCCTACCCGGCGATGGAGTACCGGCACGGGCCCATCAGCATCACCACGCGCGGCACGGCGACCTGGATGCTCGGCCGCGCACCGGAGGGACTCGCCGACCAGGTGCGCGCCACGGGCGGGCTGTGGGTCGACGGCGGACTCGACCCGCTCGCCGAACTCGTCCGCGTCCAGCGGCTCGCGGTCGCCGTCGCCGCGGCCCGCGGCCTCGACCCGGACCAGCCACGCCACCTCACCCGCTCGGTGATCCTCACCCCCTGACGCCCGACCCCCGACGTCCCCCCGCATCCGGAAAGGACAAGCCGTGCCGCTTGCACCGACCGGCGAGCTGGTCGGCGGCGCCGCCGCCGCGCGCTCCGCCGTCGTCGCCTTCAACGTCATCACGCTGGAACACATCGAGGCCGTCGTCACCGGCGCCGAGGCGGCCGGTGCGCCCGTCGTCCTCCAGGTCAGCCAGAACGCGGTCGGGTTCCGGGGCGGGCGGCTGCAGCCGCTCGCCCGCGCGGCCGTCGCCGCCGCCGAACAGGCCTCCGTGCCCGTCGCCCTGCACCTCGACCACGTGCAGAGCGACGACCTGCTGCGTCAGGCACCCGAGGCGGGCTTCAGCTCCGTGATGTACGACGCCTCCCGGCTGCCGTACACGGAGAACCTCGCCGCGACCCGCGCCGCCGCCGCATGGGCACACGCCCAGGGGCTCTGGATCGAGGCGGAGCTCGGGGAGGTCGGCGGCAAGGACGGCCGGCCGCCGCTGGACGCCCACGCCCCCGGCGCCCGCACCGACCCCGGCGAGGCGCACGCGTTCGTCACCGACTCGGGAGTGGACGCGCTTGCCGTGGCCATCGGCAACTCCCACGCCATGACCGAGCGCACCGCGGCCCTCGACCACGACCTCGTCAAGCGCCTGGCCGACACCCTGGACGTCCCGCTCGTCCTGCACGGCTCCTCCGGCGTGCCCGACGGCGAACTGACCGCGGCCGTCGCCGGCGGTCTCGCCAAGATCAACATCGGCACGGCCCTCAACCTCGCCATGACCAACGCGATCCGCGAGTTCCTCACGGCCCATCCCGAGGCGGTCGACTCCCGCAAGTACCTCGGCGTGGGCCGGGAGGCGATGGCGCGGGAGGTGGAACGGCTCATCGGCGTGGTCGGCACGCCCGCCGCGCCGCCTACCGCTTGACGGCCTTCAGCACCACGAACTTCGGGTCACTGGCCACCAGCCGGCTGTTGCCGAACAGCCGGCGCAGCTTGACGTGGTAGCCCAGGTGCCGGTTGCCGATCACCCACAGCTCGCCGCCGGGGCGCAGCGCACGCCGCGCCCCGGTGAACATCCGCCACGCCGTCGCGTCCGTCGTCGCCTGCTGCGAGTGGAACGGCGGGTTGTTGAGCACCAGGTCCACACTGCCGGCCGGCACGCCCGAGAGGCCGTCGCCGACCCGGAACTCGGCGCGCCCCGGCACCTCGTTCGCCCTGTACGTCGCCTCTGCCGAGGCCACCGCCTGGAACGACTCGTCCGTGAACAGCACCTCGGCCTCGGGGTGCGCCAGCGCCATCGCCGTACCGACGACTCCGTTGCCGCAGCCCAGGTCCACCACCCGGCGGGCTCCGCGGCCGTCGGGCAGGTGCTGCAGGAAGAAGCGGGTGCCGATGTCGAGCCGGTCGGCGCAGAAGACGCCCGCGTGGTTGACGACCCTGCGGCCGGAGACGGCGCCGATGCCGTCGGGCAGGTCGTAGCTGTACGGCCACGGGCTGGCGGGCCGTTCCAGGGCCGGGTCCGGGGTGCACAGGATCAGCCGGGCCTTGCGCCGCGCGAGCGAGGTCCGCGTCGGGCCCAGGATCCGCTCGAACAGCGCGAGCGTCGAGGTGTGGATGTCCTTCACCATGCCGGTGCCCACGACGACCGTGCCCTCGTGCACCGCGGGAGCCAGCCGCAGCAGCTGGTCCTCCAGCAGGGCGAGGCTCTTGGGCACGCGCACCAGCAGGACGTCGATCCGGCCGGGCGGCGCGTCCTGCGTGGTGAGCAGCCGTACGGCACCGGGCTCGACACCGTTGCGGGCGAGGTTGAGGCGGGTCGCCTCCTGCCCGAGGAACGAGTCGGTGATCTGCGCCGGACGGTGCTCCGCCAGCGCCGTCACCAGCGCTCCCCAACGGTCCCCGACGACCACGACCGTCCCGGACAGATCGGTCGCCTCCTCGGCGAGGTGTGTCAGCAGATACTCGTCGGAGGCGTCCCAGGCGCGCAGCCGGTCACGCGGGTCCTCGGGGAACCGGGCCAGCGCGAGCTCGCCCCAGGGGGTCGTCATACGGTCGCTCATCGTCCGTCCAGGCTATCCGAGCCCCAGCTCAGGACCGCTAGGGCAGGATGGGCACCATGGACGCCGAGCTGTTCCCCCGCGGTCCTGCGGAGGTCGCGCCGGGCGCGGTGCACGTACCGGACTGGCTGGACTCGGCGCGGCAGCGCGAGCTGCTCGCCGCCTGCCGGGAGTGGGCCCGTCCGCCGGCCGGCCTGCGCACGGTCCGCACGCCCGGCGGCGGCACGATGACCGCCCGGCAGGTCTGCCTGGGGTGGCACTGGTACCCGTACGCCTACGCCCGCACGGTCGTGGACGGCGACGGCGCCCCGGTCAAACCGTTCCCGGCATGGCTGGGCGAGCTGGGGCGGCGCGCGGTGAGCGACGCGCTCGGTCCGGCGGCGGCCACCGGGGCGGAGTACGACATCGCCCTGATCAACTTCTACGACGCCGACGCCCGCATGGGCATGCACCGCGACAGCGACGAGCGGTCCGACGCGCCCGTCGTCTCGCTCAGCCTCGGCGACACCTGTGTGTTCCGCTTCGGCAACACCGAGACCCGCGCCAGGCCCTACACCGACGTCGAGCTGCGCAGCGGCGACCTGTTCGTCTTCGGCGGCCCGTCGCGGCTCGCGTACCACGGTGTGCCCCGCGTCCATCCGGGCACGGCACCGCCCGAGTTGGGGCTGAGCGGCCGGTTGAACATCACCCTCCGGGTGAGCGGGCTGTAGGTCGCCCGGCCGGCGGATCATGGGAGACTCGCCCTCATGAGCGGCAAGGCGGACCCCCGGACGGCGGGGGAAGGGACCACCTCGAGGACGCGGCTGGACCGGGGGCGCGGTGCGCTCGGGCCCGCGTTGGAGCTCGTGCACACCGGGCGCGCCCCGACCAGGGCCGTCCTCACCGCCGAGTTGGGGGTGACCCGGGCCACGGCGGGCGCGGTGGCCGCCGAGCTGGAGGCGCTGGGCCTGATCCGGGTGGACGCCCGGCCGGGTGCGGCGGCCGGTTCGCAGGGGCGGCCCTCGCACCGGCTCGCGGTCGCCGAGGACGGGCCCGTCGCCCTCGCCGCGCAGGTGCACGCCGACGGCTTCCGTGCGGCTCTGGTGGGCCTGGGCGGCCGGATCGTGGCCACCGCGCCCGGCTGCGAGACCGTGGACGCCGACCCCGCGAAGGTGCTCGGCTCCGTGGTCGAGGCCGGAGCCGAGCTGCTGCGCAGCACCGGACGCCGCTGCGTCGGCGCCGGACTCGCCGTGCCGTCCGCGGTCGCCGAACCGGAGGGTCTGGCGCTGAACCCGCTCCACCTGGCCTGGCCCCCGGGCGCGCCCGTGCGGCGGATCTTCGCCGAGTGCGTGCGCGCGGCCGGGATCACGGGTCCGGCGTTCGCCGCCAACGACGTCAACCTCGCCGCGCTCGCCGAGCACCGGCACGGCGCCGGGCGTGGCGCCCGCGACCTGCTGTGCGTGGCCACCGGGCACCGGGGGGTGGGCGGTGCGCTGGTCCTCGACGGGCGACTGCACACGGGCAGTTCCGGCCTGGCGCTGGAGGTCGGGCACCTCACCGTCAACCCCGAGGGCCGCCCCTGCCACTGCGGCAGCCGCGGCTGCCTCGACGTGGAGGCCGACCCGCTGGCCTTCCTGACCGCGGCGGGCCGCGAACCGGGCCCGGAGGTGTCGCTGCTGCAACAGGCCAACGACCTGATCCGTCACCACTACGACGACCCGGCCGTCCGCACGGCCGTCGAGGCCCTCGTCGACCGCCTCGGCCTGGGCCTCGCCGGCCTGGTGAACATCCTCAACCCGGACCGGATCATCCTCGGCGGACTGCACCGCACCCTGCTCGACGCCGACCCGGTCCGGCTGCGCGCCGTCGTCGCCGACCGCAGCCTGTGGGGTCAGAGCGGAGGCGTCCCCATCCTGCCCTGCACGCTGGACCACAACAGCCTGGTCGGCGCGGCGGAACTGGCCTGGCAGCCGGTCCTGGACGACCCGCTGGCCGCGCTGGCCTGATCCCGGACCAGGACAGGGCACGGCGCACTGGGGAGCGATGACCGCGCCGACGGGCCAGGCCCGCGCCGACGGGCCAGGCGGCCCGCATGGGGCCAGGCCGCGCCGGCACGTGGGAGGGCGGACCCGCCCGCCGCAGGGCGATCTCGGCCCGGCGGGTGGTCAGGAACTCGCGGATCTCGGTGCGGTTGTCCACGCCATCGAGGCTGCGTCCGACAGGGAACCCGTCCCGAGCGACCGCGGCCCGGTGACGTCGCGAGCGAACAGCGGCCGAGGTCGGGCCCGGCCGCACCGCCGTGGTCGTCGGTGACGGCGCGGCGCCTCCCGGAGCGTGGGGTGTGCTGCCAGTACACGTATCAGCCGGCCCTTCCCCACACGTCTGACCTGCCGTTTCGTCGATAGAGCCCGAGCCGGCGCGGGCCGCGGCGCAGCGCCACGAGAAACAGGGGCGGCAACCGGCGCGTCCCCGGGCTGCGCCGCGAGGAGGTCGCGCTGCTCGCGGGGGTCAGCGTCGAGTACTACGCCCGGCTGGAACGCGGCAACCTCAGCGGTGTCTCCGACGCCGTGCTCGACGCGCTGCCCGCGCCCTCCAGCTGGACGAGGCCGAACGCCTGCACCTCTGCGACCTCGCACGGACCGCGAACACCACCCGCCCGGGACCGCGCCCCGATCTCCCGCGGCAGATCCGGCCCGGCCTGCGCAGTCTGCTGCGGGCGATGACCGAGGCCCCGGCGTTCATCCGCAACGGCCGCCTGGACGTCCTCGCCGCGAACCGCCTCGGCCGGCCCCTGTACGCGCCGGTGTTCTCCGGCCCGGCACGCCCCGCCAACCTCGCGCGCTTCCGCTTCCTCGACCCGCGGGCCCGCGACTTCTACCCCGACTGGGACGGCACGGCCGACACGACGGTCGCCCTGCTGCGCACCGAGGCCGGTCGGGATCCCCGCAACCGGGAGCTGACCGACCTCGTCGGTGAACTCCGCACGCTGAGCGAGGAGTTCCGGACGTTGTGGGCGGCCCGCGACGTGCGTCTGCACCAGACAGGGATCAAGACCTTCCACCATCCCGCCGTCGGCGACCTCGCCCTCTCCGTCGAGGCACTGCCCCTGCCCGCCGATCCCGGACTGACCCTGACCGCCTACAGCGCCGAGCCGGGCACCGCCGCCCACGACGGCCTGTGTTCCTGGCCGACTGGGCCGCCACCGCCGACCGGCCGGAGCAGCCGCGGCCGGCAGCCGAGGACGGCCGGGTCGGCGTGCAACGCGACGCCTGAGGACGGGGTTTCAGGCGGCCGCTGCACGCCGGGGTCTCGGAACCAGCTCACCGCCGCAGTTGGGGCAGACGTGCCCCATCGCCTCGGCGCACGACCCGCAGAAGGTGCACTCGTAGGAGCAGATCCGGGCCGCCGCGTCCGGCGGCAGCGCCGCGGTCGCACAGCGTTCGCAGTGGTCACGCATCTCCAGGGCCATGGTCGTCGCCTCTCCTCCCGTCCGGGGCCGCATGCCCTCCATGCTCCGGCCGGCCGCGGCGGCGGACAGGGCCTGCGGGGGTCAACCTTGCGCATGATCGGGCCACTCGCGGCGGCCGGCACTCAGCGCCAGTCGACGGCGAAGGCGCGGGCCGGGTTGTCCGTGAGCACACGGCCGACCAGATCCGAGCCCAGTTCGGCCGCCAGCCGCGGGCCGAGCCGGCGCAGCAGGTACGGCATTCCGGGGCCGCCGTCGACGGACCGCGCGCCCGCGGCCACGGTGTCACCGCCGAGCAGCAGCCGGTCCCCGAACCCGGCCTCCGCCAGGGCCGTACGGCATCGGGCATGTGCCAGTCGGTGGCGTGGTGGGCGCGGGAGGGTCCGTCGAAGGCGAGATAGCAGCCGCTGCGCGCCGCCTCGCGCTGCACCACCATGTCGGGGAAGCGGTTGAGATGCCCGAGGATCACCCGGTGCGGCGGCACCTCCGACTCGCCGCACAGCAGGTCCAGCACATCGAGCGCGGCCGTGCCCATCTCCAGGTGGACGGCGACGGGCGCATCCGTGGCATGGTGGGCCTCGGCCGCCGCCGTCATCGTCCAGCGGGCGTGCGTGTCGAGGCCGTGGAAACCGCCGGCGACCTTGATGAGCCCGGCCCGGACCCCTGACGTCCCGATTCCGGAGGTCAGTTCGGAGACGAAGACCTCCGCGAGCCGGCCGCGCAGTGCGACGAGCGCCTCCTCGTCGTAGTGGACCGCCTGGTGCAGCCCCGTCGCGCACACCACGTGCACCCCGGCCGCCCGGGAGAGCAGCGGCAGGTCGGCGGCCCGGCGCCCCAGCCCGTACGGCGTCCACTGCACCACGCTCCGCCCGCCCGCCGCGCGGAACGCGGCCAGTTCCGCCCGCGCGGCCGTGGCGTCGGCCAGTTCCCGGCCGGGCAACTGCGGGCTGTGGAGGAAGAGGTGGTCGTGGGCGTCGGTCACACCCAGTGCCCCGGGGAGGACGTCGCCGAGGACCGTACGGACGGCGCTCACCACTGCCGTCCCCTCGGCAGCGTCTTCGGCCCGGGCCGGGACACGTGCAGGACGTGGAACACCTCGCCCTCGGCCTCGGGCGCCTCGGCGTCCCGGTGCGTCCAGAGCGAGAAGTGCACCGACTCCCAGCGGCTGGTGTCCACCGCCGCCGCCGCGAGCACCGCGCCGTCCCGGTCGGCCAACCGCCGGGTCGAACTCACCACGTCCGCCATGTGGTCGGCCACCACCACGCCCTCGGGCACGGGCCGGCGGTGCCGTACGGCGACGGCGGCGGACGCGTCCCCCGCGGTGCCCTCCTCGTACGCCAGGCCGGTCCACTGCCGCACCGTGGGTCGGCCGAAGTCACCGGCCAGCCCCTGGAAGGGGCCTCCCCACAGGAAGGAGTTCATGCCCTCCACGGTGTCCCACAGATAGAACGGCGCGTACTGGTTGACCGGCGATCCGCCGACCCCGCGCTCGCGCATCAGATACGCCTTGAGACCGAGCCCCTCCCAGTCGTCGAGCAGGTGCCCGAGCCGGGCCACGCGGTCCCGGATCACGTCCATGTCGTAGTCGGCGGGCAGGGTCACTTCGTACTGCATCGCGTGCATCGGGAAGGTCCTTCCTCAGGCCTCGGGCCCGGTCGTCGTCGTACCGCGCGGAGCGAGCAGGGAGAGCAGTCCGCGCACACCGGTGTCGAAGGCGGCGGGGGAGCCGGAGGCGCGAGCCAGGACGTAGCCGCCCTGCACGGTCGCGAGGATCGTCGCCGCGATCTCCTCCGCGTCGAGCGAGGGCGCGAACTGCCCCTGCTCCCTGCCCTCCTCGACGATCCCGGCGAGCCGCTCACGGATCCAGTCGAGCGTCTCGTCGACCGGCGCGCGCAGCTCGCCGCTGGCGATGACGTCCGGGTCCATGGTCAGCCGGCCGATCGGGCAGCCGCGCAGCACGTCGCGTTCGCGCCGCAGATACGCCTCGATGCGCTCGTACGGCGTTCCGGGGCCGCCGAGTACTCCCTCGGCAGTGGCGCGCATGTCCTCGGCGGTGCGCCGGACGGCGGCCAGCGCCAGGTCGGGCTTGCCCTTGAAATGGTGGTACATGCTGCCCTGCCCGGCGCCCGCGCGCTCCAGGATCGCCTTGGGGCTGGTGCCCACGTAGCCGCGCTCCCACAGCAGCTCGCGGGTGGACTCGATCAGTCGCTCCGGGGTGCTCATGAGAGCACTATACATACTAGTAGGTACAGAAACCGACGGTCCGGGGGAAGCAGCCTCCGCACGGCCCCGTACTTCCCGCGTGGTACGCGCACTGCCGCTGGCCGTACGACGACCCGGACCCCACCCGGGAGCCACTCTCGAGACATCACCGGACGACCCCTCCAAGGAGATGAACCGAGATGCAGACGCTGGCGGACTGGAACGGCCACCCCGGGCCGTGGATCCTCTTCTTCCCGTTGGTCTGGGCGGCCGTCGTCGTCGGCGCCGTCACCGTCCTGCGCCGCACGGCGTGGCGCGGCCGCGGCGGACCGTGGCGCGGCATGGCCGCCGACCCCTGGCGCGGCGGCGCCGACGGCCGCCCCGCCGGCGACTCGCCGATCGCCGTCCTCGGCCGCCGTTTCGCCTCCGGCGAGATCGACGAGGACGAGTACTGGCGCCGGCTGTCGGTGCTGGAGGAGCAGTTCGGCCGTACGGGCAAGGACGGTGCCCTGTGACCGCCACGACCGCTGCCACCACCGGATCCACCGCCCCCGGAGCGGCCGGCCGCACGGCCGCCCGGGTCACCGACGCCGTGAAGGTCTACGGCGCCGGTGACACCGCCGTACGCGCCCTGGACGGGGTGACCGTCGGCTTCCCCGCCGGACGCTTCACCGCGATCATGGGGCCCTCGGGCTCCGGCAAGTCCACCCTGATGCACTGCGCGGCCGGGCTCGACACGCTCACCTCCGGCACCGCCCATGTCGGCGACACCGAACTGAGCGCCCTCGACGACCGCCGGCTGACCCTGCTGCGCCGGGACCGCATCGGCTTCGTCTTCCAGCAGTTCAACCTGGTACCGACGCTGACCGTGGCGGAGAACATCACGCTGCCGCTGGACCTGGCGGGAGCCAAGGGGGACGCGGAGTGGATCGACGCGCTCGTCGACGTCGTCGGACTGCGCGACCGCCTGCACCACCGGCCCGCCGAACTCTCCGGAGGACAGCAGCAACGCGTCGCCGTGGCCCGGGCGTTCGCCGGGCGGCCCGACGTCGTCTTCGCCGACGAGCCCACCGGCAACCTCGACTCCCGCTCCGGCCAGGAGGTGCTGGGCCTGCTCGGCCGCGCCGTACGGCAGATGGACCGCACGGTCGTCATGGTCACCCACGACCCGGTCGCCGCCGCGCACGCCGACGAGGTCCTCTTCCTCGCCGACGGACGCCTGGTCGACCGGATGGAGTCCCCGACCGCCGACAAGGTCCTGGACCGCATGAAGGCCTTCGAGGTGAGGACGTGAACACCTCCGTCCGGCTCAGCCTGTCCTCGCTGCGCTCCCACAAACGGCGCTTCGCCGGCACCTTCTTCGCCGTGTTCCTCGGCGTCGCCTTCCTCACCGGGACGCTCGTCATGGGCGACACGCTGCGCTCCGGTTTCGACTCGATGTTCGGCGAGGCCAACGGCGGCACCGACGCCGTCGTGCGCAGCGCCGACGTCATCACCACCCCCGGCGAGAGCCAGGGCGTACGTCAACCGGTGGGCACCTCCCTGGTGAAGACCGTCGATCACGTCCCCGGCGTCGCGGCCGCCGCCCCGAACATCCAGGGCGCGGGGCAACTGGTGGGCAAGAACGGCAAGGCCATCGGCGGCCAGGGCCCGCCCACCGTCGCCGGCAACTGGATCACCGACCCCACGCTCAATCCCTACCGGCTCGCCGAGGGCCGCGCCCCCGCCAGGTCCGGCGAGGTCGTCGTCAACCGCGGCACCGCCAAGAAAGGCGGTCTGCGGATCGGCGACACCACCACCGTGCGCACCCCCGACCCGGTCAGGGTGACGATCGTGGGCCTCGCCACCTTCGGCGGCGAGGACGGCATGGCGCAGGTCACCTTCACGGGCATGACACAGGCGGACGCGGAGAAGTACCTGACCGCCCGGCCCGGCGAGGCGGCGAGCATCCAGGTGCGGGCCGCATCCGGTGTCAGTCAGGCCGAACTGGTCCGCAGGCTGACTCCCGTCCTGCCCAAGGGAGTCGAGGCCATCACCGGTCAGGAGTCCACGCAGGAGAACACCGACACGATCTCCAGCCAGTTCCTGACCATCTTCACGACCTTCCTCCTGGTCTTCTCGGGCGTCGCGCTGCTGGTGGCGACCTTCTCCATCCACAACACCTTCGCGATCGTCGTCACCCAGCGCGCCCGCGAGAACGCACTGCTGCGCGCCCTCGGCGCCTCCCGCCGCCAGGTGACCGGCTCCGCCCTCGCCGAGGCGAGCGCCGTCGCGCTCACCGCGTCCGCCGCCGGCCTCGCGGGCGGCATCGGGGTCGCCGCCGGGCTGCAGGCGCTCTTCCCGGCGATCGGGTTCCCCTTCCCCGACACCAGCCTGGTCGTCCGGCCGCTGTCGATGGCGCTGCCGCCGGTGGTCGGCGTGATCGTCTGTCTGGCGTCCGCGCTCGTGCCGGCCGTGCGCGCGGGCCGCACGGCGCCGCTGGCCGCGCTGCGCGAGACGGCCGTCGACTCCTCCGGCGCCTCCCGTACGCGCGCGGTCGCCGGCACCTGTCTCGGCGCACTGGCGATCACGGCGACCCTGTCGGGCGTCCTGGTCTCCCCGTCCGTCTGGCTGGCCGGTCTCGGCGCCGTGCTCGCCCTGGCCGCCTTCGTCGTCCTCGGTCCGGTCGCCTCCGCCACCGTCGTACGGCTGCTCGGCGGCCCGCTCGACCGGCTGCGCGGAGTCACCGGCGGGCTCGCCCGGCGCAACGCCCTGCGCAGCCCGAAGCGCACCGCCGCGACCGCGAGCGCGCTGATGATCGGCGTCGCCGTGGTGTCGCTGTTCACGGTCTTCGGCGCCTCGCTCAAGGCCACCATGGATCAGACCGTCTCCCGTTCCTTCGCGGGCGACCTCGCCGTGAGCACCCCGTCCTTCGGCGCGGGCGGCAGCGGCCTGAGCCCCCGGCTCGCCGGGGCGATCCAGGGGCTGCCCGAGGTGGACACGGCCGTCGGGCTGGGGCAGGGCGTCGCCGAGGTCGACGGCAAGGGACGGGCTCTGACCGTCACCGACCCGGCCGCGCTCGCCCGCACCTTCGACCTCGGCACGGTCCAGGGCTCCTTGCGCGACCTGGGCGCCGACGGCCTCGCCCTCACCCGGAAGGAGGCCGACAGGCAGGGCCTGACGACCGGGGACAAGGCGCGGCTCACCTTCACCGACGGCAGGAAGCAGACTTTCACGGTCCGCGCGGTCTACGGCCAGTCAGAGCTGGCCGGCGACTACGTCATCACCCGCGCGGCCTGGGCCCCGCACCGCACCCAGGACTCCGACACGCTCGTCGCCGTCTCCCTCAAGCCGGGCGTGAGCGCGGGCGCGGGTAAGGCGGCCGTCGAGAAGGTCGCCGCCCGGTACGGCGATCCCCAGGTGCAGACCCGCGACGAGTACGCGCAGTCCTCGGCGGGCGGCATCGACATGATGCTCACCCTCGTCTACGCCCTGCTCGCCCTCGCGGTGCTCATCGCGCTGCTCGGCATCGCCAACACGCTCACGCTGGCCGTCCACGAACGCACCCGGGAACTGGGCCTGCTGCGGGCGGTCGGCCAGACCCGGTCCCAGGTGCGCGCCATGGTCCGCTGGGAGTCGGTGCTCGTCGCCGCCTTCGGCACGGCCGGCGGGCTCGCCCTGGGCGCCTTCCTGGGATGGGTACTGGTGAAGGCGTCCGACGGCGCGAGCGACACGGCGTTCGCCTTCGCGCTACCGCCGGCGCGGCTCGCGGTGGTGGCGCTGGTGGGCATCACGGCAGGCGCCCTGGCGGGGCTGCGCCCGGCCCGGCGCGCGGCCCGGCTGGACGTACTGCGGGCCATCGCGACGGAATGACGGCAGCAGCAGGCAGGGCCCGTGGTCCCCGGGGGTCGACGGGCCCTGCCGCCCAATGGTGGCGCACCGGCCATGGGCAGGGGCGCGCCGGCCGGGTGGCCTGTCGCATATCCGCCTCGCGGACGCGGGCGATGTGCTCTCCCGGATTTTTGATGTTCGGGGCACTCTTGCGGTAGCTCATCGGCACGATGTGGCGCCTGCGTAGCTCGCGGCGATCGGGGGCGCTGTCAGCAGAATCCGGCGACGCCGCTCGCGGGCTGACCGACGGCCACGTGCACATCACGATGTCGTCGAGCCCCAGGCGGTGCGGGGAGCCGGCTCCGCGGTGGTGGCTGAGGGCAGCTCGGCCCAGGCCCGGTAGGGCCGGGCGGTGGTGTCGGGGCCGGCCGAAGACGACGAAGTGGACCGGTGCTTGCTGCGCGAGCCGCGCCGGCGCCGCGCTGCTGCAGCCCGCCCTTGCGGTCGTTCCGAAGCGAGCCGCCCGGCCTCCCACACGATCAGCCCCCGCCCAGCGCGGTCGCCTCCGGAAGCTGCCCGGACCCGGTCGCGCTTTCCGGGAAGGTTTGTGCCATGTCGGTGCCGCGCCGCGAGCGCAGCACCGACATGGCCTCCGCGTCTACGGAGAGCAAGGCGCGGTAGCCGTCTCATCCGGGCTGTGCGGCCCAGCCCGGCCGCAGGCCGGGGCTGGGCATCGGGGCGGTGAACAGCGGTTCCGGCAGTGTGACGGCCGCCACGTGTCGCCCACGAGGAACGCTGGGCCCGCGCTTGGCTCCTGTGTCTTCCTGCCTCCCCGCGGCCCGGCGCAGCGTTCAGTACTGCTCGTTCTCCATGAAACCCGCACCTCCGTTGTCGTCCGCGTCGAAGGCGGCGGCGGTCGGGTCGAATCCGGGCGGGCTGTCCTTCAGGGCCAGGCCCATGCCGGCCAGCTTCGCCTTGACCTCGTCGATCGACTTCGCACCGAAGTTGCGGATGTCCAGCAGGTCGGCCTCGGAGCGCGCCAGGAGCTCACCCACGGAGTGGACGCCCTCGCGCTTGAGGCAGTTGTAGGAGCGGACCGTGAGCTCCAGCTCCTCGATCGGCAGCGCCATGTCGGCGGCCAGGGCGGCGTCCGTCGGGGACGGGCCCATGTCGATGCCCTCGGCGTCGATGTTCAGCTCGCGGGCGAGACCGAACAGCTCGACCAGGGTCTTGCCGGCCGACGCCATCACGTCACGCGGACGCATGGCCTGCTTGGTCTCGATGTCGACGACCAGCTTGTCGAAGTCGGTGCG
>NZ_MUBM01000149.1 GCF_002154505.1 Streptomyces carpinensis
CGCCGCCGGCGACGGCGGCGGATGCCCGGCCCGTGCACCCGCCGCCCGCTGCGCTGCCTCCGCCGCGACGGCCGTGACAGGTGTCCCCACGACGGTGGCCGCGGCGCTCGCGCCCATCGCGGTGGCCGAGGCGGGCGGTCCGGGCGGTGCCGGGCAGGGGAGCACTGTCCGTGCCCACGTCGAGACCGTGTCCACCGCGCGGGCCCGCTGCGTCGTGTCGGTGGCGGGCTTCGGCTCGGCGACCGCGCCTCCGTCCGCGCTCGCACCCTCCTGCGGCGCCGCGGCGACGCGTGCCGGATCTCCGTGCGCCGAGCCGGTGGTGGCCGCGGCGCTCACGCCCATCGCGGTGGCCGAGGCGAGCGGTCCGGGCGGTGCCGGGCAGGGGAGCACTGTCCGTGCCCACGTCGAGACCGTGTCCACCGCGCGGGCCCGCTGCGTCGTGTCGGTGGCGGGCTTCGGCTCGGCGACCGCGCCTCCGTCCGCGCTCGCACCCTCCTGCGGCGCCGCGGCGACGCGTGCCGGATCTCCGTGCGCCGAGCCCGCCAACGCCCGGTCACCGGACCCCGGATGTGCCGGGACCGGGACACCGGCGGGTGGACGGTCCGCGGCCGGGTTCTCGGACAGCGAGTCGCCGTACGTCATGGCGCGGCACCTCTCCGCCGCAGGGTGAACCACATCCGCTTGCCCGGGCGGCCGGGCTCGGGCGGTGCCATGCCCCAGTCGTCGACGAGCGCGGCCACGATGGACAGCCCGCGCCCCGACTCGGCGTCCGTGTCCGCCGTGCGGCCGCGAGGCAGCACCGGCGAGCGGTCGGCCACCGTGACACGCAGGGCCTCGGCACTCCACTCGATGGTGAGCGTGACCGTGTCGGCCGGGTCGGTGCTCGCGTGTTTGACCGCGTTGGCGAACAGCTCGTCCGCCGCCAGGACCGCGCTGTCGCACTGGTCGTCCGGTACCCGCAGGCCGGCCAGGTGCTCCGTCACGAGGCGGCGCACCGCCGACGCCCTGGAAGGGTCGGCGGGCACCGTGGTGCGCAGACAACCGGGCGGAGCGGACCGGAATTGTGGAACGGGGTCGCCCGCGGTGAGCCCGGCCGGCCCGGTGGCACCGGCGACGTCTGTGGCCCCGGGAGGCCGGACCACAGCAGTCGGGGTGCGGCCGACCGGTCCGTCCTCGGCGTTCGACTGTCCGTCGGTCACGGTGGTCATCCAGGTCTCGCCTCGCAGTCCCGTGCGGTGGGGGGCGGGCAGGCACACCGGATCTGTCGGGACATCAGTTCCGGTGGTGCCGCGCGTAGTTGGCCGTCCTTGACGGCGGCCCGTGCGACTGCTCCCTGGATCACTATGATCTGGCACACACTCGGCTCGCAACCTGCGTTCTGATAATTTCAGACACCTTCACATCACCCTGTATCTGTCGCCGGCGGCATGGCACACTGCACGCTGTGACAGCCGTTCCAGGAGGTCAGGAGTGAGCGAGAACCGCTCTGGCGGCGGCGCACCCACGGTCCTGCGGATGGTTCTCGGCAAGCGCCTGCGCCAGCTGCGGGAGCAGGCCGGAGTGTCCTTCGAGGACGCGGCACGGGCCATCGAGGTGACCCCTTTGACGGTCCGCCGCATCGAGAAGGCCGAGGTGGGGCTGCGCATCCCGTACGTCCGGGAGCTGCTGCGCACCTACGGGGTCGCGGCGGCGGAGATCGACGACTTCGTCACGATGGCCAGGGAGGCCAACAAGCCCGGGTGGTGGTACAAGTACCGCGACGTCCTGCCCGAGTGGTTCAAGGCGTACGTGAGCCTGGAGAGCGAGGCCAGCGTCATCCGCCTCTACGAACCCCACTACGTGCCCGGCCTGTTGCAGACGTCCGAGTACGCCGCGGCGCTCCTGCGCGTCGGTTTCCCCAACGAGTCGGAGGAGGGGCTCGCCCGCCGCGTGGATCTTCGCATCAGGCGCCAGGACCTGCTCAAAAAGCCGGACGCCCCGGCCGTCTGGGCCGTCCTGGACGAGACGGTGCTGCGCCGTCCCGTCGGCGGGCCCGAGGTGATGCGGGCCCAACTGGACCGGCTCGTCGAGGTCCTGGACCTGCCGAGGGTCCGGATCCAGATCATGCGTTTCGCCGTGGGGGCCCACCCGGGCGCCTACGGCCCCTTCCACCACTTCCGCTTCGGATTCTCCGAACTGCCCGACATCGTCTACACCGAGAACCTCGCCGGCTCCGTCTACTACGACCGGCCGGAGGACGTCGTCGCCTACCTCGAAGTACTGGACCGGATGTCCGTCCAGGCGGAACCGGTCGCCCGCACCAGGGACATCCTGGCCGAACTGCGTAAGGAGTTGTGATCCATGGCATCCAAGGCATCGGGTGGTCCCGTCCGCAACGGCATGCCCGCCGGCGACCTGGGTACCGAGGGCTGGCACAAGCCCTGGAGTGGCACCAACGGCGGCTCCTGCGTCGAGGCCAAGCGCCTGCCCGACGGCAGGGTGGCCGTGCGCCAGTCCACGGACCCCGAAGGCCCCGCGCTGATCTACACCCGGGACGAGATGATCACCTTCCTGGAGGGCGCCAAGGCGGGCCTGGCGGACTTCCTGGTCGACTGACCGGGGCCGCGACCGGACCAGGGCCGGACAGCGGCCGGGCCTCGGCCGAACCGGGCCCGGGCCGCCGGCCGGCCCGACCACGCGGGATCACCCGCACGACACCTCCCGCCGTGCGGGTGGTCCCGCTCGCCCGGCGTCCGACGACCGTGCGGGCGGTCCTCCTCACCGCGCCCAGCACAGGGCTCCCAGCTCACAGCGACTGGATGAATCGCGAACTGGAGCCGCCGGTAAGGCTGTTGACGGTAGTTTGGACGGACGCAGACCGCGTGTGACGCACCGCAGGAGACCCCCCATGGCAGACGGCCGACTCACCCCCGACCAGGACGCGTTGTCCAAGATCGACACGACGGTGCCGCACTCGGCCCGCATCTGGAACTACTGGATGGGCGGCAAGGACAACTACGAGGTGGACCGGATCGCGGGCGACGCCTACCGCGAGCACGCCCCCACCATCGAGACGATGGCCCGTGCCTCCCGCCGGTACCTGATCCGCGCCGTGACGTTCGTGGCCGGTGAGCTCGGCATCCGCCAGTTCCTCGACATCGGCACCGGACTGCCGACCTACGACAACACCCACCAGGTCGCCCAGCGCATCGCCCCCGAGTCGCGCATCGTCTACGTCGACAACGACCCGCTGGTGCTCCGTCACGCCCAGGCCCTGCTCACCAGCACCCGGGAGGGTGTCACCGAGTACATCGACGCGGACCTGCACGACCCGGAGAGGATCATCGAGCGCGCCGGGAAGACCCTGGACTTCGACCGGCCGGTCGCCCTGATGCTCATGGGCATCCTCGGTCACATCCAGGACTACGAGGAGGCGAAGTCGATCGTCCGCCGCCTCCAGGCCGCCCTGCCCTCCGGCAGCTACTTCGTCCACTACGACAGCACCGACACCGACCAGGCGCTCAAGGAGGCCCAGCAGGGCTACGACGACACCGGCGCCATCCCGTACGTGCTGCGCAGCCCGGAGCAGCTCGCCGCCTACTACGAGGGGCTGGAACTGCTCGAACCGGGTATCGTCTCCTGCCCGCTGTGGCGCCCCGAGCCCGGCGCGGACCCCGAGCCCACGGACATCCACGGCGGCGTGGCCCGCAAGCCCTGATCCGGCCGCCTACCGCGCCGGGCGCAGGAAGTCCGCCAGCCCTTCGAGGAGCCGGTCCACGTCCTCGTCGTCGGTGTAGGGGGCCAGGCCGACGCGCAGACCCCCGCTGTCGCCCAGCCCGAGGCGGCGGGAGGCCTCCAGGGCGTAGAAGGAACCGGCCGGCGCCGCGACCGCCCGCCCGGCCAGATGGCGGTAGGCGTCGACGGCGCTGCGGCCCTCGATGCTCAGCAGCAGGGTGGGTGTGCGGCGGGCCGCCCGCGAGTGCACGGTGATCTCCGGGAAGCGGGCCAGGCCGTCCTCGATGCGGCGGCGCAGAGCGTCCTCGTGTTCTTCGAGGGAGGCGAGAGAGGTGAGCAGCCGTTCGCGCCGGCTGCCGCGGCCGGCGGGGTCCATCGCGGCGAGGAAGTCGACGGCGGCCGCGGTGCCTGCCAGCAGTTCGTAGGGCAGGGTGCCCAGCTCGAAACGCTCGGGAACCACCTCGGTCGAGGGCAGCAGTTTGTCCGGGTGCAGGGTCTCCAGCAGTTCGGGGCGGCCGGCCAGGACGCCGAGGTGGGGGCCGAGGAACTTGTACGGGGAGCAGACGAAGAAGTCCGCGCCGAGAGCCGCGAGGTCCACCGGGGCGTGTGCGGTGTGGTGCACGCCGTCGACATGAAGCAGGGCGCCCCGGTCGTGGGCCAGGGCGGCGATCGCTGGGATGTCCGGGCGGGTGCCGATCAAGTTGGAGGCGGCGGTGACCGCGACCAGCCGGGTGCGGTCGGACAGCTGAGCACGTACGTCGTCCGCCGTCAGCTCACCTGTGGCCGGGTCGAAGTCGGCCCAGCGGACGACGGCCCCCACGGCCTCGGCGGCCTGGATCCAGGGCCGGATGTTGGCGTCGTGGTCGAGTCGTGTGACGACGACCTCGTCGCCCGGCGACCAGCTCCTGGCGAGCGTGCGGGAGAAATCGTAGGTGAGCTGGGTCGCGCTGCGTCCGAAGACGATGCCGGACGGCTGGGCGGCCAGCAGGTCGGCCATGGCCTGCCGGGCGGAGCCGACGCGGGCCTCGGCGTTCCGCTCGCCCGCCGTCTCGGACCCCCGGTTGGACAGCGGGCAGGACAGCGCCTCGGCGATCGCGTCGATGACGGGCTGCGGCGTCTGACTGCCTCCGGGCCCGTCGAAGTGGGCCCATCCGGCCTTCAGCGCGGGGAACTGGGCACGGACACCGGCTATGTCATGACTCACGGAAGTCTCCTTCGAACGGCCCGGGACGGACGGCGCCACCCATGATCCCTGTACGCACCTGCGGGGCGCTACGGCCTCCGCTCCTCCAGCGCCGACTTCCAGGCGGGGAGCCGCACCTCGGTGGCGGGCTCGGCGCGGCGGCCGCCGCGGGCGAAGAAGTCGGCGAGCGGCAGGATGGCGGCCCCGACGGTGACGGCGTCCGGACCGAGACGCCCCAGCTCGACGGTCACCTTCTCGGCCGGGTGGCGCAGGGCGTACGCCGTGGCGTGGCGGCGTACGGCGGGCAGGAAGCGCGCGCCCAGCTGGAGACCCGCCCAGCCGCCGATGAGGATGCGCTCGGGCTGGAAGAGGTTGATCAGGTCCGACAGCCCGGCTCCCAGGTACTCGGCGGTCTCCTCGAGCACGGCGAGCGCCACGGGGTCGGCGGCGGTGCCCTCGGCCGGGTAGGCGGCGGCCAGCATGGCGGTCAGCGCGGTCTCCTCGTCGGTGTCGCGCGGCGGCTGTCCCCCCTCCTCGCGCCAGCGGGCCAGCAGTGACTCGGCCCCGGCGTACGCCTCCAGGCACCCGAGGGCCCCGCACCGGCACCGGCGCCCCCGTACCCGGACCGTCAGATGCCCCCACTCGACCGCCCGGCCGCGTTCGACCTCGGGCGTGACCAGGCAGGCGCCGACGCCGGAGCCGAAGAGCACCACGACCGCGTTGCCCGCGCCGCGCCCGCCGCCGAACCACATCTCGGCCTGGCCCAGGGTCTTGGCGCCGTTGTCGATGAAGTACGGGACGGTGTCCGGCAGCTGCGAGCCGCTGCGGAGCAGGGCCTCCAGGGGGACCGCGTCCCAGCCGATGGTCTGCCCGTGCACGACGGCGCCCCGGTCCGTGGTGCGCTCGACGATGCCGGGCACCCCGATGCCGACGCCGAGGAGCCGCTCGGGAGGCGGCGCGGCGGCGGCCAGGACCTCGGCGATCCCGTCCCGGATGTGCCCGGTGATCACCTCGACGTCGTAGCGCTGTGCGGCGAGCGGCCGCTCGGCACGCGCCAGCTCGGTGAGGGTGAGGTCGAACAGCTCGATGCGCACCCGGGTCTCGCCGACGTCCACGCCGATCATGTGACCGCTGTCCGGTGCCACGCGCAGCAGGGTGCGCGGGCGGCCGCCGTCGGAGTCGACGCTGCCGGCCTCCTCGACCAGGCCGTCGGCGATCAGGTCGGCGACGACATTGCTGATGGAGCCGGAGCTCAGACCGGTCGCCGGGCCGAGTTCGAAGCGGCTGAGGGGGCCGTCGAAGTACAGCCGTTGCAACACGGCCGTACGGTTGCCCCGCCTGAGATCGCGCACCGTGCGCCCGTTCCGCCCCGCCATGTGGCTCCCTTGTCCGTACCCGGCCCGACCTGCAACATACCGCCGCAGACCCTGATGACGCGACTTCTTCGACCCCTTAGTCCACGTAATAAATTAAGACGTGTGAGCAGTCAGGACGCCTGACCCGCGTTCGTCCGCGGGACGCGCGCCGTCCCCGCCCCTTCGGGCGCCCCGTGCCGGGCGAGAGTGTGCCAGACCATCTTCAGGTGCTGTGGCTCGTACCGGCCGGTTCGGACCGCGTCGCCGATGATCCGCGGGTCGAGCCGGCCGTCCTCGGCGATCCGGGCGCCCAGGTCGACGTACTCCTGGCCGCGGTAGTCGGCGTGCCGGCGCAGCTCGGCCACGGTGATCCGGTAACCGGGGTGCCACTCGACGGGGCACGGCAGGTTCCGGGCGTCGGCCTCGACGGACGTGCCCCGGTAGCCCGGGTCCAGGACCAGTGCCTCGACGTCCCTGGCGAGGTCGACGCCGCCGTGGACCTGGGCCTCGATGTAGTCGTCGAGGGCGTCCCGGTCGTCGGCCTCGGCCAGCGCGACCAGCGGCATCGCGGCGGCTGTGCCGAAGTCGGCGGGTTCGGCGGCGCTGTCCGGGTAGCAGAAGGTGGCACGGGTGAGCGCCGCGGCCGTGAGCCGGAAGTGCGAGGAGCCGAACCGCGGGGCCGCGCCGACCACCTGACGGCGGAAGTCGAGGGCGCCGTAGACGGGCCGCTCGGTCGCGGGCGCGTCGTCGTACGCGCCGCCGAAGATGCGGCTCTCCCAGCGCCAGCGGTCACCGCCGGGATGCGCGGTGAGGCCGCCGTTGCTCGTGCCGGTGACGAACTGCGAGTGGTACGCGCCGTCCCGGGCCAGCGCCTGGAGGACGGGCAGGCCCCCGCAGAGCCGGTCCGGGTGGAAGTTCAGGGTGATGCGCAGGTCAGGCTCGACCGACGGCCCCCTCGACAGCCCGGTGACATGCCGCAGCGCGGCCCGCGCCCGCTCAGGGCGCACGTCCTCGAAATCCATTGGCTACCCCTCCCCTAACCTGCCTACCCTAGGTGCGAAACTAACACCCTTAGGCACGAGTGCCGCGACACGACTCCCGGAGCCCCCTATGAGATCACTCACCGAGCAGGACATCCGCAACTCATTTGTCAACTGCTCCAGGGGCGAGGCCAAACGCCTGGCCGTGCCGCGCGATCTCGACGACCGTCCCTGGGACGACCTCGACTTCCTGGGCTGGCGGGAGCCGGGCGCGCCCGACCGCAGCTACCTGGTCACCGAGCGGGCCGGCGGCCTGGTGGGCATCGCCCTGCGCTTTCCGGCCTCCCAGCGCGGCTTCCTGCATCGCAGCATGTGCTCGCTGTGCCTGACCACCCATCGCGGCGGCGGGGTGTCCCTGATGACCGCCCGCAAGGCGGGCGCGGCGGGCCGCGAGGGCAACTCGGTCGGTGTGTACATGTGCACCGACCTGGCCTGCTCCCTGTACGTGCGCGGCAGGAAGGTCCCCGACTCCGGGGCCCGCTTCGAGGAGAGCCTGACGCTGGAGGAGCAGATCGCCCGGACCACCGGCAATCTCGCCGCCTTCATCGACAAGCTGTACGCCTGACATCGACAAGCCGTACGCCTGACCCGGGCAAGGCCGGCTCCACGAGCGAGCGGGCCGGGACGGGCCCTCGGCCCGGCGTCCGGGACCAGCCGTGCGACCGACCGGCGCGGAACGTTCGATACGTCGGTCGACGGGGAACAGCGCAAGGGATGCAAGTTGTACGTGAGTGGACGTCGCCCCTTGTGCGGTTCCTGCGGCGGCACCGCGACCCTGTCGTCGTCCAGGCGTTGCGGTCGACGGTCGCGGCGACGATCGCGTATGTGATCGCCAAGCGGCTGAGCCCGGAACCGGTACCGCTGACCGCTCCCCTGACGGCCCTGCTCGTCGTCCAGGTCACCCTCTTCGCCACGCTGACCACCAGCATCCGCCGGGTGAACTCGGTGGTGGCCGGCGTGGTCGTCGCCATCGCCTTCTCCCTGCTGGTGGGGCTGACCTGGTGGAGCCTGGCACTGGTGATCCTGGCCGGGCTCGGCGTCGGGCACCTGGTGCGGGTGGACGAGTTCGTGGCCGAGGTGGCGATCAGCGCGATGCTGGTCCTCGGGGTCACCACCGTCGGCAGCACGGCCTGGGCGCGGATCGTGGAGACGCTGATCGGCGCGGTGGTCGGCATGGGCTGCAATCTGCTGCTCGCTCCCCCGGTGTGGACCGAACACGCGGGCGAGTCGATCGACGGGCTGGCGCGCCGGATGCGGCAGCTGATGCTGCACATGGGCGACGAGGTGGCCGGCGGCACACCGGTGGAGCGTGCCGCCGCCCGGCTGCACGAGGCGCGCCGTTTGGATCACGACATCGCCGACGTGGACGCCGCCCTGCGGCAGGCCGAGGACAGTCTGCGGCTGAACCCGCGGGTGCGCGAGGGCCTGCTGCACCGGGTGGTGCTGCGCACCGGGCTGGACACGCTGGAGATCTGCACGGTCGTCCTGCGGGTCCTGGCGCGCACCTTCACCGACCTGACCAAGGAACGGGAACCCGAACCTCTGTTCTCACCGCAGACCGGGCCGCTGGTGCAGCAGTTGCTGTGCGAGATCTCCGACGCCGTGGTCAGCTACGCGGTGCTGGTGACGACGGACGTGAGCGTGAGCGCCGAGTCCGCCGAGTCCCGGCTCGCCGCCGAGCTGCGGCAGGCCGCGGCCACCCGCGACAAACTGGCGCAGCTGCTGCTGGAGGAGGTGCAGCGGGACGCGAGTCAGTGGCAGCTGCACGGCGCGGTGCTGACCGAGGTGAACCGCATCCTCGACGAGATGGACATCGAGCACCGTTCGAAGCGGCTCCTGGAGGAGCTGGACCTGCACACGCGAGCGCAGCGCGAACGCAAGTCGCGGCTGACCCGGCTCGGGGACCGGCTCGGCGCACCGGTCAAGCTGCGCCGGAACCGCGAGGAGGCCGTACGGCGTTCTCTGTGACAGGACGAGGGAGGGGGACGACGGCGTGGCCGACTCGAAGGTACGGATCGACGGGAACACACTGTGGCTGCCGGGCGGTGTGGCGGTGCGGTTCGTCCGCACGCTGCGCCTGCCGGAGACGGGCACCCATCCGCTGCCGCCGGGGCTCGGGGAGTTCCCCCTGCGGCGGGTGGCCGACCACCCGGACACCGTGCCCGAGCAGTGGCTGGCGCGGGGCGGGGTGATGCTGCCGGTGTATCTGCGCGAGGCGATGTGGCTGAGTTTCTCCGGTACGACCCGGCCGGCCGCCCTGCAGGTCGGGGTGGGCAAGGTGTGCGCCGTCTCGGGCAGGCCGTGGAGCGACCGGCTGTCGCGCGATCCGCAGAACTACGTGGTGCTGCCGCGCCAGCCCTGGCTGGACGGGATCAACTCCGGCAAGGGCACGGTCCGCCAGTTCGTCGCCGTGCCGCTGGGTCTCGGGGCGAGCGTCGAGGGCCAGGTCACGGGCGAGGAGGTGTGGGGCGGTGTGCAGTTGCAGTCGTTCCCGCTGAGCGAGGCGGCGCTGGCCAGGTGGCAGGAGCAGCAGGCACGGCAGGCGCTGGTGCGGCGGGCGATGGCGCCGCCCGCCCCGGGTGCCGTCCCGGCGCCTGCGCCGGTGGGTGCGCCCCGCAGGGCCGGCGCCGCGATGGGGCTCGGCGTCGGCGGCTCGATGCGCCAGGAGGTGTACCGGGACGAGCGGCCCCCGAGCGACTGGGCCGAAGAGCCCGCCGGACGCGTGTTCGTGCACCTGGTGACGCCCCCGGAGTGGCGCCGCATCACCGGCGAGACTCCCCCGCCCTCGCCGGTGGACCGCGCCGCGTACACTCGCGCGGGCCTGCCCTGGTTCGACTACTACGACCAGGATGCCGAGGACCTCGCCCTCGCCGACGGCCTGTCGGCGGTGCGGCCGGTCGGGGACTGGCTCGGCGACGACCACGAACCCTGGCATGACCCGTCGCCGCACCAGGTCACCCCGCTCAAGGACGCGCCGGGCAAGCCGGTGGACGACGGGTCCTGGTAGCGCCGGCCCCCGCCGGCACCGGCCCCAGCCGACATGCATTGCATCCTGCGCAACAGCGGTTGCCGGTCTTGCACATCGGCGGCGCTCCAGGCCAAGGTGGGCAGCGACGGGCGAGGCAGTCGAGACCTGGGGTGCTGGCATGGACGGTGGTGCGCGAGCGGCGCGCGGAGGCTGGAGCCGGCGCCGGTTCGTCGGGGCCGTGGCCGGGGTCGCCGCGGTGGCGGCCGTTCCGGCTCCGGCCCGACCGGGGCCGGAGTCCGGGCCCGGGTCCGGTCCCGCGCCGAGCGTCACGGCCGCGCCCGAGGCGTCGGCGCGCACCCGGGAGCCGGCCGACAGGCCGTCCGGGCCGCGTCCGCTGTACCTGGGCACCTACACGTCCGTCGAGGGCGGCGGCGCGGGCATCGGCCTGGCGGTGTACGACCCGGTCACGGGCGCCGTCACCGGCCGGGGCACCCTCACCGGGGTCGCCGACCCCTCCTACCTCGCGGCGCATCCGAACGGCCGCACCCTGTACGCCGTCGACGAGCGTCAGGACGGGGGCGTGACCGCCGTACGGCTCGCCGACCGCAAGGTGCTCAACACCCGGGGCACCGGCGGTGCGGGCCCCTGCCACCTGTCCGTGCACCCCGGTGGGCGCTGGCTGCTGAGCGCCAACTACCAGTCCGGCAGCGTGGCCGTGCACCCGATCGACGGCTCGGGGGCGCTCGGCGAGCGCACGGACCTGGTGACCCACTCCAGCCCGCCGCCCGGCCCGGGACAGCAGGGGCCCCACGCCCACCAGTTCGTCACCGCCCCGGACGGCGGCCACGTCCTCGCCGTCGACCTGGGCACCGACACCGTCTACACCTACCGCCTGGACACCCGCACCGGCCGGCTCACCGAGGTCTCCCAGGCGCACACCCGGCCCGGCGCGGGACCGCGTCACCTCACCTTCCACCCCGGCGGCCGGTACGCCTACCTGGCCAACGAGGTCGACGACACCGTCGCGGTCTGCGCCTACGATCCGCGCACCGGGCGGCTGACCGTCGGCGAGCCGCAGTCCACGGGCTCCGGCCCGGGCACGAACTATCCGGCACAGATCCTGGTCACCGCCGACGGCCGGTTCGCCTACCTCGCCAACCGGGGCCACAACAGCCTGGCGCGCTACGCCGTCGAGGCGGGCGGGTCCCGGCTCAGGCTTCTGGACACCGTGCCGGTGGCGGGTGACTTCCCGCGCCAGATCGCCTTCTCCCCGGACGGCGGGCTGCTGTTCGCGGCGAACCAGAAGTCGAGCACGGTTAGCGTCTTCCACGTGGACCGGGTGAACGGCGCGCTACGGCTCGCGGGTGAGCCGTTCGCCTCACCGGTCGCCGTCTGCGCGCTGCCGCTGTAGGGCGCGCGGGCAGGAGGCGGCGCTCGCCTGGGCGAGCAGGACGTGCACCCGTTCGGTGAGCTGGGCGACGTCGTCGGCGGGTGCGTGGAAGGGCAGGCGTAGGTCGCCGTAGGTGCGGACGCGCTCGATGCGCAGGGTCAGTCCGTGCCGGTCCACGGCGAGCGGCCGCACGCACACCGCGCCGTGCAGACTGTCGGGCCCGACGAGCCGGCTGAGCCGTTCCACGGCGTCGGGGTGGGCGTCGGCGAGATGGGTGAGCAGACGCGCCTCCGCCAGGACCAGCGGGTCGGGCGCGGCGGCGGCGAACTCCTCGGCGTCGACCACGACGGCGCCGGACGGCTCCCGCAGCACCACGCGCAAAGGACGGAACACCAGGTGCTCGCCCTCGCCGGCGAACCGTCCGGTGAGCCACAGCCGGGCGCGGATCCGCCGGCGGACGGGGACGGGCGCGACGTCGGCGAACTCAAGTACGGCGGGCAGCTCGCCACGGGGCGCGCAGATCACGCTCGCGCTCAGCGTGCTGTCCTCGGGCGGACGCAGGTGCACCCGGCCGCTCTCGTCCACGGTGTGTGCCCCGACGAACTCCTCCCGGCCGCCCTCGGCGGTCACCGCGCAGGACCACGCGGCGGCCAGCACCGACCGCGCCCGCTGTGCCGCGCCGGGCACCGCCGCCCACGTTTGGCTGTCACCCATCCCGAACCTCCTCATTAGGTAAGCCTTGCCTAACTTACAGAAGATCGGGACGGACGCCGACCAGGGGTGTGGCACTGGTCTTCGCTTGCCTCGCCGAGGAACTATGCTGCAGCGACGTCGCGGTTCGGGGCGTTGGCCAGATACGCCAGCGAGGCGGGGAGTTTGATCGAGACCTCGCCGCCCGGGGTGACGCGGATGGTCTCGTTGCCGTACCGCTTGCGCGCACCGAGGCGAGCAGTGGCGCGACCGCATCACCACCAACCGGGCCGTCGCCTACCGCATCCACCACGACGTACTGCGCGACCGCTGGTACCTGACCGCGTCGTGGACGATCCCGCCGGTCACGACGGTTCCCCTGGAACAGGCCCGCGCCGGTGGACTGATCGGTGTGGACACCAACGCCGACCACCTCGCCGCCTGGCCTGGACGAGCACGGCAACCCCTGCGGCCGGCCACGCCGGTTCGACTACGACCTCGACGGACCCGCCTCCTACCGGGATGCCCAGATACGGCACGCCCTGACCCGGCTACTGCACTGGGCAGCCCGCCACAACCTGTCGATCGCCATAGAGGATCTCGACTTCACCGACAGCAAGACCCGGGAGAAGCACGGCCGCCGCAAACAGTTCCGCAAACTGATCTCCCACATGCCCGTGAGCAGACTGCGCGCCCGGCTCGTCAGCATGGCCGCGGAACTGGGCCTCCCCCTCGTCGCCGTCCACCCCGCCTACACCTCCCGGTGGGGCGCCCAGCACTGGCAGAAACCCCTCACCAGCAAAACGCGTAAGACCACCCGCCACGACTCGGCAGCCGTGGCGATCGCACGACGCGCCCTCGGGCACCGTATCCGGCGACGGACGGCACCGCCCCCTGCCCACCAGAGCGATGGACAGGAGCATCGGACCGCCCAGGCCGGACACGGCACCCGGGAACGCGAGGAAACCCGCCCCCTTATCCCCGGACCACGGACACGAGCCGCCGGGACCGGACACGGAGCGAACGCGGGCAACCAGGACACTCAACACCGTTCGGAGTACCCGGCTGAGCACGAGTCCCCCCAGGACTCACCCCCGCTCAGTTCCTGGAAACGGTCAGCACGCCCAGCAGCGCCCGGGCGCACAGGTCCCGCACCTGTTCGCGGGCCAGATCGGAACCGCGCAGCCACTCCAGGCACACGGCGGTGGTGAAGGCCAGCCAGCCACGGACGGCGAGTCGGACGTCGGGGCGCCCGGCGGCGAGCGGGCCGAACTCCGGGTCGGCTTCGAGTGCCGCCAGGATCTGCCGCTCCTGCGCGGCCAGGGCCCGCTGGTAGACGCGGCGCACGGCCTGGTCACCCGCCGCGTCCGCGCGGTGGAAGGCGCGGTAGCCGTGGGCGTGGGCCCGGACGTACTCCAGGTAGGCGTCCAGCGCCGCGGTGAGCTGCTCGCGCACCGGCGTCCCGGGCACCGCCGCGGTCATCCGCAGCATCCGCTCGCTCTCGCGCTCGACGACCGCCGCGAAGAAGTCCCGTTTCGTCGGGAAGTAGTGGTAGAGCAGCCCCCGCGAGACGCCCGCGATCTCGGCGACCTGCTCGATCCACACGTCGTCGTAGGGGCTCTCCGAGAACAGCCGCGCCCCGACCGACAGCAGTTGCTCGCGGCGTTCCTCCGTGCTGAGCCGGCGGCGCGTGCGCTGTTCCCCCTGGTTCCCGGCCATGCCCGCACTCTACTTGACGCCGGTTCAGCAACAGGACCAGACTGAGGACCGCTATTGAACCCACGTACAACACGTGGGCGGAACCCGCGTGCGGCACGCGCCGGTGCGACGAGCGGCGCTCACGCTCGACGGTCCACTGGATCAAGGGAGATCGGGGAGACAAGCGGCATGGCGCAGACGACGACCGGAACCGGACCTGCCGGAGTGCCGAAAGGATTCCGCGGCGCGGAGCTCGGCTGGCCCGAGCTGCACCGCATTCCGCACCCGCCGCACCGGCTCCCCCTCCTCGGAGATGTGCTCGGCGCCGACCGGCGCACGCCCGTGCAGGATTCGATGCGCTACGCCCGCGCGCTCGGCCCGATCTTCCGGCGCAGGGCGTTCGGCAAGGAGTTCGTTTTCGTCTGGGGCTCCCGGCTGGTCGCCGACCTGGCGGACGAGGCACGCTTCGCCAAGCACGTGGGCCTCGGCGTGGCGAACCTGCGGCCGGTCGCCGGCGACGGCCTGTTCACGGCGTACAACCACGAGCCCAACTGGCAGCTCGCGCACGACGTGCTGGCCCCCGGCTTCAGCCGTGAGGCGATGGCCGGCTACCACCTGATGATGCTGGACGTGGCAGCCCGGCTCACCGACCACTGGGACCGCGCGCTCGCCGCCGGCCGCACCGTGGACGTGCCGGGCGACATGACGAAGCTGACCCTGGAGACCATCGCGCGCACCGGTTTCGGGCACGACTTCGGCTCCTTCGAGCGCTCCCGCCCGCACCCGTTCGTCACCGCGATGGTCGGCACCCTCTCCTACGCGCAGCGGCTCAACTCCGTCCCGGCCCCGCTGGCCCCCTACCTGCTCCGGGGCGCGAGCCGCCGCAACGCCGCCGACATCGCCCACCTCAACCGCACCGTCGACGACCTCGTTCGCGCCCGGCGCACGGCGGGCGGGGACGGGGGCGGGACCGGGGACCTGCTCGACCGGATGCTCGAGACGGCCCACCCGGACACCGGGAAGCGGCTCTCCCCCGAGAACGTGCGCCGCCAGGTGATCACCTTCCTGGTCGCGGGCCACGAGACCACCTCGGGCGCGCTCTCCTTCGCGCTGCACTACCTCACCCGGCACCCGGAGGTCGCGGCCCGCGCCCGGGCCGAGGTGGACCGGGTGTGGGGGAACACGGCGGCGCCCGGCTACGAGCAGGTCGCGAAGCTGCGGTACCTGCGTCGGGTGCTCGACGAGTCGCTGCGGCTGTGGCCCACCGCGCCCGCCTTCGCCCGCGAGGCCCTCCGGGACACGGTGCTGGCCGGGGAGCATCCGATGCGCCGGGGTGCCTGGACGCTGGTGCTGACGCCGATGCTGCACCGCGACCCCGAGGTGTGGGGCGCGGACGCGGACCGGTTCGACCCGGACCGGTTCGACGCGCGGGCCGTACGGGCCCGGCCGCCGCATGTGTTCAAGCCGTTCGGCACCGGGGCGCGGGCGTGCATCGGCCGCCAGTTCGCCCTGCACGAGGCGACGCTGGTGCTCGGTCTGCTGCTGCGCCGCTACGACCTCCACGCCGATCCGGGCTACCGGCTGAAGGTGACCGAGCGGCTGACCCTCATGCCGGAGGGCCTGCGGCTGCGCCTGGAGCGGCGGACGGCCCCCGCGGCGGTGCCGGATCCGAACCCGGCCGGTGCGGCACGGGTCCCGGTCCCGGACGACGGGGAGGGCTCAGCCCCGCGCTGTCCAGTGCACCGGGCGGGTGACTGACTTCGGCAGCCGGGTGCCCGCACTGCCCCGGGCCGCGTGGAGCTGCGGCTGGGTCAGGAAGAACGCGCCGGTCAGATCGGCGTCCGTGAGGTCGGCGTCCCGCAGGTCGGCGCCGATCAGATCCGCGCCGCGCAGATCGGCGCCGGTGAGATCGGCGGCGATCAGGTAGGCGCCGCGCAGGCTGACCCCGCTGAGGTCGGCGCCGCGCAGCCGGGCGCCGATCAGGTCGGCGCCCCGCCGGTCCCTCTTCCCGGCGTTCCTTCCGCGGTTCTTCCCCGCGTTCCGGCCCGGCACTTCGGCCCGGGCCAGCTCGCTGGTGCGCAGCAGGAGCACATTGACCTCCTGCCGGTGGGCGCCGACGTCCAGCGCGGTGAGTTCCCCGGGCGGCAGCAGGGTGAGCTCCTCCGTCCTCTCCAGGGCACGGCGCAGGTCGGCGTGGACGGACCGGGCGGCGGGCAGCGTGAGCGCCTCCGTCAGATACCAGAGCAGTTCGTGCAGTTGACGGACCACCGGGAACACCTCGAACATCCGCCGGGCGTCCTCGCGGGACCCGGCGCGCCAGTCCTGGCCGTCGAAGGTGACCTGGGAGACCTTCTGGCCGGCGCCGAAGCAGTCGTAGACGGTGCAGCCGGTGAAGCCCTTCTGCCTGAGCTGCGCGTGGATGCCGCAACGGTGGTCGCCCTGGAGGTTCGGGCAGGGCTTCCCGGCCGGCTTGTCGAGCGCGAAGTCCGATGAGGCGGCGAAAGGCAGTGCGACGCAGCACAGCCCGAAGCAGCGCGCGCAGTCGCCGCGCAGGTCGGACCGGTGGAGCCCGTCGGGCAGGTCGGCTGTCTGATCTGGCATGACGTCCAGCCTACTGATCCGCGGGAGGGGCCCCGGACGGCGAGGTCACCACGGGCCTGTCAGAAGGCGGACCGACCGGTCGACCGAATGGCCCGCGCCCGGGTGGGTGGCAGCGCGAGTCGCCCGGCGATCGGGCGTCCGGACCGGTTCGCGGCCCTCAGTCCGCCATGGCGGCGGCCAGGTCCAGGCGCTCCAGCCGGTCGGGGTCGGCCAGGATGTACATGTGGGTGACCCGGCCGTCGGCGATGGTGACGGCGGTGACCGACAGCGGCCGCCCCTCGGGGGCGTTGGCCACGCCGACCGTGCCGTTGACCAGGACGAGCCGTGCCGATGGGGCGTACTGGGAGAAGGTGAGCGCCTGCGCGGCCACCGTCCTCGCCCCGTGGACCACCTTGGAGGCGGCTCGGCCCCGGACCAGGGCGCCGGCGTCGACCCGCAGGACCACGTCCGGGTGGAGCACGGCGACCAGCGCCTCGAAGTCGCCCTGGCGCGAGGCGGCGAGGAAGGCGTCGAGCACCTGCTTCTGCCGTCCGAGGTCGGCCTCGGTGGACGGGGTGGCGCCCTGCACCCGGCGCCGGGCACGGCTGGCGAGCTGCCGGGTCGCGGCCGAGGTGCGCTCCACGATCGGGGCGATGTCGTCGAACGGCACGGCGAACAGGTCGTGCAGCACGAACGCCAGCCGCTCGTCCGGCTCCAGCGTCTCCAGCACGACGAGCATGGCGAGCCCCACCGAGTCGGCCTCGAGCGCCTCCTGTTCCGGGTCGGTGCGCGTCAGGGGCCGCAGCAGGGGGTCGGGGACGAAGGTCTCGTCCATGGGTTCCTCACGGTGCAGACTCCGTGAGCGCAGCAGATCGAGGCAGATCCGGCCGATCACGGTGGTGAGCCAGGCGGCCAGGTTGTCGATGGCGTCCGCGTCCGTGCGGGTCAGTCTGAGCCAGGTCTCCTGCACGGCGTCCTCGGCCTCCGCCAGCGAGCCGAGCATGCGGTAGGCCACCGCCCGCAACTGTCCGCGATGCTCCTCGAACCGCCGTGCCAGGGCTTCCTCGTCCCCCATGCCGGTCATCCCCTCCCCCCGCGTCCCCTGCCGCGGCCAGTGTCGATCATCCTAGGCCCCGGGCCCGTTCATCGGCCGAACAATTCGAAGGCCACGGCCGGTTTCCCGCCGAAGCGCCCGCCCGCCGCCTCGGCGCTCGCGGTCAGGAAGCCGCGCGCGTACTCCTCCGGGTCCTCGTCGGTCAACGCCTCGATGTAGCTGCGGTGTTCGAGCAGCGAGCGGACCGCACGGTCCAGGCCCGGCCCGGCCTCCACGGCATGGGTGGGTGTGGCCGAACCGGCGACGGCGACCCAGCGCACGCCGTTCCAGGGCTCGAGGCCCCGCTCGGCGAGTTCCGGGAAGATCCAGCGGTTGCCGGCGTCCCCCGCCGCGTCCAGGGTGGCGCGGCCCACGGCCACGTGGTCCGGGGTGTTCCAGACGGCGCCTCCCCAGGTGTCGCGGTGGTTGAGCGTGATGACCAGTTCCGGACGGTGGCGGCGTATGGCGGCGGCGATGTCACGGCGCAGCGCGGTGCCGTACTCGATCACGCCGTCCCGGTGGTCGAGGAACTCCACCGTCGTCACGCCCACGACGGCCGCGCTCGCCCGCTGCTCCCGCTCCCGCAGCGCGCCGCACCTGTCCGGCTCCAGGGTGTCGATGCCGGCCTCGCCGCGGGTGGCGAGGACGTAGGCGACCTCGCGGCCCCCGTCGGTCCAGTGGGCGACCGCCGCCGAGCAGCCGTACTCGAGGTCGTCCGGGTGCGCGACGACGGCGAGGGCGCGGCGCCAGTCGTCCGGCATGGGCGTCAGCTGACTGAACTTCGGCTCGGTCATGCGGGCAGACTAGCCCCGGCCCCTGACAGCGCCCTCCGGCGGCCGTCACACGGCATCAGGGCCCCTCTACCGGGCAGCACCCCCCGAATGCCCGTCGCACGGCATCAGGCCCCGTCGCGCGGCGTCAGCCCTCGGCCGGTGGCATCAGGCCTCGTCGCGGACGAGGGCGAGCAGCCGGTCCAGGACCCGCGGCCCGCCGACCCGCACGCCGTCGTGCTCGAACTCGTCGGTGACCCAGGTGCGCAGGCCCCTGATCGCACCGGCGGTGTCCAGCGCGTGCGCGGTGTCGACGTACATGTCGTCGTGGTAGACGGCCGCGGCGACCGGGACCTCGTTGGCGGCGAGCCGGGCGGGGTCGTAGAGGGGCCGCCAGTCGGTGCGGGCGGCGAGGAGCTCGGCGGTCTCGCGCAGCGGGCGCAGGGCCGGGTCGCAGTCGAAGGTCCACGGGTGCACGGACTCGCCGGTGAACATGACCGGCCCGTCACCGGCCAGTGCCTTGGCCGCGTCGAACTGCGGGAACTCCCCGCGGACCCGTTCGGCCGACCACGCGGTGGGGCGGGTGTCCCGGCCGTAGATCGCCTCGTGGACGAGGGCGTACAGCGGGTGCCCGGCGTACGACAGCAGGCCCTGTACCTCCTCCTGGAAGGCGTCGGACAGGGCCGGGCCCTGCGGGGTGCGGACGAAGGCGTGCTCCAGCAGGAAGTGGAGGCGGTGGCTGCCGTCGCCGGTGCCGAGCAGGAGGCCGAGGGACTGGAAGGCCTCGGCGGTCAGCCGGTAGCCGTTGGGGAGCACGACGTCGTGGGTGAGGAGGTGGTCGACGATGCGGCGCACGCGCTCGACGTCCTGCGGGTAGCGGGCGTAGTGGGCGGCGACCTTGCGCTCGATGCGGGGGTAGGCGGCGCGGTAGACGTCGTCGGCGTGGGCGTCGAGGGCGGGCAGGCCGCCGGTGATCAGCGCGGCGGCCAGGCCCTCGGGGTACGTGGAGAGGTAGGTGACCGTGCAGAAGCCGCCGAAGCTCTGGCCGAGGACCGTCCAGGGGGCACCGCCGGTCAGCTCGGGGCGGATCGTCTCGCAGTCGCGGACGATCGAGTCGGCGCGGAAGTTCGTGAGGTAGTCGGCCTGCTCGGCCGCCCCGCCGCGCAGCGGCAGGGTCTGCCGGTTGGCGGGCGTGGAGCGGCCGGTGCCGCGCTGGTCCAGGAGCAGCACCCGGTACTCCTCCAGGGCTCGGCCGAGCCAGGCCTGCTTACCGACGAAACGATTCGCCCCGAAGCCCGGGCCGCCCTGGAGATAGACGAGCCACGGCAGGTCCTGCCCTCGCCTGCCCGCCTTGCCGGCCGCAACGACCTCACGGGCGTAGAGCTCGATCGTCTCCCCCGCCGGGTCGTCGTGGTCGAGCGGCACGGTGAAGGAGTGGTCGGTGAGGACGACGCCGGGCTGGCGGTAGCTGACGGTCAACGGATCTCCTGGGACGCAGGGTTTACGGCCGCGTCCCAGTTCAGCACATGTCTGTCCGCCGTCCGAGCCCGGGGATCACCAAATTTGCCGAACGTCTGGTCAGCGCCTGCTGAACGGGCGGTCAGCGGCCGGGCAGCGTGGAGCTGCGCACCACCAGTTCGGGCTGGAGCACCACCCGCCGGTGCTCGTGCGCTGTCGCCGCCCCCTGTGCCTCGGTCTCCTCCAGCAGCAGCTCCGCCGCGAGGGCGCCCATGGTGACGGCGGGCTGGCGCACGGAGGTGAGCGGGACGGCCGCCGCGGCGGCGAACTCGATGTCGTCGTAGCCGACGATGGCGAGGTCTTCGGGAACGTTCACCCCGGCCGCGTACATGGCCTGCAGGACGCCGAGGGCGAGCAGGTCGTTGGCGCAGAAGACGGCGGTGGGCCGGTCGGCGAGGCCGAGGAGGCGGGCACCGGCGTCCCGGCCGGCGGCCACGTCGAGGCGTTCGGTGGGCAGCTCGCGCAGCACGTCGGGGCCGAGGCCCGCCTCGCGCAGCGCGTTCAGGGCGCCGGTACGGCGGTCGCGGACCTGGTTCAAGCCGGGTGGACCGCTGACGTACGCGATGGAGCGGTGCCCGGCATCCACAAGATGGCGTACCGCCAGGGCGCCGCCCGCCACGTCGTCGACGGAGACCGAGCACTCGCTGGCACCCTCGGCGACCCGGTCGACCAACACGAAGGGGATGTTGTGCCGGCGGAAGGCCGCGATGTTGCGGCCGGTGGCGTCAGTCGGGGTGAGCAGGACGCCGCGCACCCGCTGCTCGGCGAAGAGGGACAGGTACTCGGCCTCCTCGCCGATGCTCTGCGCGCTGTTGCAGACCATCACGCCGAGCCCGGCCTCACGGGCGGCCCGCTCGGCGCCGCGGGCGACGTCGACGAAGAAGGGGTTGCCCATGTCGAGGACGAGCAGGCCCATGATCCGGCTGCGGCCGGCGCGCAGCTGGCGGGCGGATTCGCTGCGGACGTAGCCGAGGCGGTCGATCGCGGACAGCACCCGGGCGCGTGTCTCGGTGGCGACGGTCTCGGGGCGGTTGATGACGTTCGAGACCGTGCCGACGGAGACACCGGCGGCGCGGGCGACATCCTTGATACCCACCGACTGGGTCATCGGGCGGAGACCTCCGGGAAGACGAGGAGCGGCGGGCGGGGCTTCACATTATCGTCATCGCCCCGCACGCCAGAGCGGAATCAGGCGGGCAGCGGGCGGTCGACGAGATGGAGCGCCGTGGGCGTGGTGACGCCGCACGGCCTCTTCCGGTACGGCAACGACGGGGCGTGGTACGCCCCGCCGCGCGTCTCGCCGACCGCGGTCTCCCCGGAGGCGTGCGTGCTCGCGGTGCGACAGGCGGTGCCCTGAAGGCCCTTGCGAGCCGGCCGGCCACTCTTGTCGCGGGGGCCGTTGCCGGCCGGGCCGTCGCAGGAGACGAAGTGGACGGCCCTGGTGCCCGGTTGGCTGCGGCCCGGTGGGGTGAGCGACGGTCTCATGCGGTGCTCCGGGGTCAGGCGAGGTGGAATACCTCGGTGAGGGGCTTCATCGCCTCGTCGGGGCGGGTGCCGTCCAGTGACTCGAAGAACGGCGCCATCTCGGCCTGCCAGCGGGCGTTGACGTCGGTGGCCTCCATGCCGGCCCTCGCCGCCTCGAAGTCCTCGGTCTCCAGGTAGCCGACGAGGAGGCCGTCGTCGCGCAGGAAGAGCGAGTAGTTGTGCCAGCCGGTGGCCGAGAGCGCGTCGCGCATCTCGGGCCACACGGCGGCGTGGCGTTCGCGGTACTCGGCGATCCGGTCCTCGCGGACCTTGAGGAGGAAACAGACGCGCTGCATGAAGTACCGCCCGGGGATCAGAAGTTGAACTGGTCGATGTTCTTGGCGTCGAAGACCGTCGGCTTGCCGAGGTTGATCACGCCGTCCTTGCCGATGGTGTACGTCCCCATGTCACCGGCCTTGAAGGTCTCGCCCTCCTTGCCGGTGATCTGCCCGGAGGCCAGGGCGACGGTGGTGCGCGCGGCGAGCTCGCCGAGCTTGGCCGGGTCCCACAGCTCGAAGGCCTCGACGGTGCCGTTCTTGACGTACTTGCGCATGTCGTTGGGCGTGCCGAGGCCCGACAGCTTCACCTTGCCCTTGTACTTGGAGCCGGACAGGTACTGGGCCGCGGCCTTGATGCCGACGGTGGTCGGGGAGATGATCCCCTTCAGGTTCGGGTACTGCTGGAGCAGGCCCTGGGTCTGCTGGAAGGACGCCTGGGCGTCGTCGTTGCCGTAGGCGACCTTGACCAGCTTGACGTCCTTGTACTTGGGGTCCTTCAGCTCCTCCTTCATGTAGTCGATCCAGGTGTTCTGGTTCGTGGCGGTCTGCGCGGCGGACAGGATCGCGATCTCGCCCTTGTAGCCGATCTGCTCGGCGAGGAGCTGCACCTCGGTGCGGCCGAGGTCCTCGGCGGAGGCCTGCGAGACGAAGGCGTTGCGGCACTCGGGCTTGGTGTCGGAGTCGTAGGTGACGACCTTGATGCCGTTGCTCATGGCCTGCTTGAGCGCGGTGCACAGCGCGCCCGGGTCCTGCGCGGACACGGCCATCCCGTTCACCTGCTGCTGGGTGAGGGTGTTGACGTAGGAGACCTGGCCGGAGGTGTCGGTGGCGCTGGAGGGGCCGACCTCCTTGTACTTCTCGCCCAGCTCCTCCAGGGCCTTCTTGCCGCCGTTGTCGGCGGAGGTGAAGTAGGGGTTGTTGACCTGCTTGGGCAGGAAGCCGACGGTCAGGCCCTTCTTCGTCGCGGCGTTCGGGTCCGCCTTGCCGGCCGAGGAGGCCGCGGCACCGCTGTCCTTGTTCACGTCGTTCTTGGTGGTGCCGCCGCAGGCGGTGACGGCCAGGGCGAGGGAGGTGGCGGCGGCCAGGGCCGCGCAGGTACGGCGGATCGATGCTCTGCGCATGAGGGTTCCTTACGGGAAGGGGCGGGTGTGGTTTACGAGGTCGGAGTGGGTGCCTTGGACACGGGCGCCGAGGCTGCTCGGCGCCCGGCCCTGGCGACCGCGATCTGGCGTGCGACCCGGGGGCCGAGCACGGAGACGACGAGCAGGACGCCGGTGACGACGATCTGCGACTGGGCGGAGACGTTGACCAGGCTCATCACGTTCTGCAGCGCGCCGAGCAGGAACACACCCGCGATCGCGCCGCCGAGGGTGCCCTTGCCGCCGTCGAAGTCGATGCCGCCGAGCAGCACGGCCGCGACGACGGAGAGTTCGAGGCCGGTGGCGTTGTCGTAGCGGGCGCTGGCGTAGTGCAGGGCCCAGAAGACACCGGTGAGGGCCGACATGAGGCCGGTGGCGACGAACAGGATCAGCTTGTGCCGCTTGACCCGGATGCCGGCGAACCGGGCCGCCTCCTCGGCGGCGCCGATCGCGAACAGCGACCGGCCGAACGGGGTGGCGTGCAGGGTGACCACGGCGATCGCGAGCAGCACCACGAAGGGCAGGAAGGCCTGCGGCAGGAAGGTGCCGCCGACGCGTCCGGCCGCGAAGTCCAGGTACTGGGTGGGGAAGTCGGTCACCGCGTCCGAGCCGAGCACGATCTGTGCGATGCCCCGGTAGGCGGCGAGCGTGCCGATGGTGACGGCCAGGGACGGCAGTCCGAGCCGGGTGACCAGCAGGCCGTTGACCAGGCCGCACACCGCGCCGAGCAGCAGGCACAGCGGGATGATCGTCTCGATCGTCATGCCCTGGTTCCACAGGGCGCCCATCACCGCGCCCGACAGGCCGGCGGTGGAGGCGACCGACAGGTCGATCTCGCCGGAGACGACCAGCAGCGTCATCGGCAGGGCGATCAGCGCGATCGGCAGGGTGTTGCCGATCAGGAACGACAGGTTCAGGGCGTTGCCGAAGCCGTCGACGAAGCCGAATGAGAACAGCAGGACCACGACGAGCAGGGCGCCGACGACGGTGTCCCAGCGCACGGCTCGGGTCAGTGAGGTCGCGGAGAAGTCAGCCATGGCGGGCGTTCCTCTTCTTCAGGGCCGAGGCCACGCGCAGCGCGACGATCCGGTCGACCGCGATGGCGAGCAGGAGCAGGATGCCGTTGATCGCGAGCACCCAGACGGAGCTGACCCCGAGGGCGGGCAGCACACTGTTGATCGAGGTCAGCAGCAGGGCGCCGAGGGCCGCTCCGTAGACGCTGCCGGAGCCGCCGGTGAAGACCACGCCGCCGACCACGACGGCGCTGACGACGGTGAGTTCGTAGCCGTTGCCGGTGCCGGAGTCGACGTTGCCGAACCGGGCCAGGTACATGGCCCCGGCGAGTCCGGCGAGGCCGCCGCAGAAGGTGTACGCGCCGAGGATGCGCTTGCGGACCGGGATGCCGGCGAGCCGGGCGGCCTCCGGGTTGGAGCCGAGCGCGTACAGCTCACGGCCGCCGGAGTAGTTCTTCAGGTAGTACGCCGTGCCGACGAGCACCGCGAGGGCGATCAGCGCCAGGTACGGCACCGCCCAGAGGCCGCCGGAGCCGAAGTCGACGAAGCCGCCGGGCAGGTCGGCCGCGGTGATCTGGCGCGATCCCACCCAGATGGAGTCGATGCCCCGGATGATGTAGAGCGTGCCGAGGGTGACGACGAGGGCGGGTACCTGGCCGAGGCTGACCAGCAGGCCGTTGAGCAGGCCGAAGCCGACCCCCAGCAGCACCGCCAGCACCACGGCCACCACGGGGTTGCCGCCGCCGTGCAGATAGGTGCCGGCGGCGAAGGCGCTGATGCCGAGCGTGGAGCCGACCGACAGGTCGACGTTGCGGGTGATGACGACCAGGGACTGGCCGGTGGCGACCAGCACCAGGATGGTGGCGTTCAGCAGCAGGTCCTTGATGCCCTGCTGGGAGAGGAACTCGCTGTTGCCCGCCTGGGTGATGGCGATCATCACCAGGAAGACGACCAGGATGGCGAGTTCGCGCATCTTGAAGACGCGGTCGACGAGCCGGGTGCCACTGGACTTGGGCACCTCGGCGGCGGAGGCGGGGTTGGGGGCGGTCACGGTCACGCCGCCCTCCCCGTGGCTGCGGCCATCACGGTTTCCTCGGTGGCTTCGGAGCGGGGGATCTCGGCGGTCAGCCGGCCCTCGTGCATCACGAGCACGCGGTCGGCCATGCCGAGTATCTCGGGCAGGTCGGAGGAGATCATCAGGACGGCGACCCCGTCGGCGGCCAGTTCGCTCAGCAGCCGGTGCACCTCGGCCTTGGTGCCGACGTCGATGCCCCGGGTGGGCTCGTCGACGATGAGCACCTTGGGGCCCGTGGCGAGCCACTTGGCCAGGACGACCTTCTGCTGGTTGCCGCCGGACAGCGTGGAGACCGCGTCGGCGATCCGGGCGTACTTGACCTGGAGCTTGACCGCCCAGTCCAGGGAGCGGCTGCGCTCGGCGCCGCGGTCCATCAGGCCGGCCCTGCGCGTGGTACGCAGTCCGGTCAGGCCGATGTTGCGTTCGATGGACATGTCCATCACCAGGCCCTGGGCGCGCCGGTCCTCGGGGACGAGGGCGAGTCCGGCGGCCATCGCGGTGGACGGGGCGCCGTTGGTGAGCCTGCGCCCGTCGACCTCGACCTCGCCGGCGTCCCAGCGGTCGACGCCGAAGACGGCCCGGGCGACCTCCGTGCGCCCGGCGCCGACCAGTCCGGCCAGGCCGACGATCTCGCCGCACCGCACCTCGAAGGAGACGTCGGTGAAGACGCCCTCGCGGGTCAGCCGGCGCACGCTCAGCGCGACCTCACCCGGCGTCACGTCCTGCTTGGGGTAGAGCTCCTCGAGGTCGCGGCCGACCATGCGGCGGACGAGGTCGTCCTCGGTCATGCCGTCCAGCGGCTCGCTGGCGATCCAGGCGCCGTCCCGGAGGGTGGTCACCCGCTGGCAGATCTCGAAGATCTCCTCCAGGCGGTGCGAGATGAACAGGACGGCCGCGCCCTGCTCGCGCAGGGTTCGTACGACGCCGAACAGGCGGGCCACCTCGCTGCCGGTGAGGGCCGCGGTCGGCTCGTCCATGATCAGGACGCGGGCGTCGAAGGAGAGCGCCTTGGCGATCTCGACGATCTGCTGGTCGGCGATGGACAGGCCGCGTGCGGGGCGCTCGGGGTCGAGGTCGACGCCCAGGCGGCGCATCAGGCCGGCGGTGGCCTCGTGGGTGGCCTTGTGGTCGATACGGCCCAGCGCCCGGCGCGGGCGGCGGCCCATGAAGATGTTCTCGGCGATCGACAGGTCGGGAAAGAGCGTCGGCTCCTGGTAGATCACGGCGATGCCGGCGTCGCGGGCGTCGCCGGGGCCGTGGAACACGACGGGCTCGCCGCCGAGCAGCACCTGGCCGGCGTCCGGCCGATGCACTCCGGCGAGGGTCTTGATGAGGGTCGACTTGCCCGCGCCGTTCTCCCCGGCGAGGGCGTGCACCTCCCCCGGAAACAGTTCCAGGGACACGTTCCTGAGGGCACGCACCGCGCCGAAGGACTTCGAGATGTCCCTGAGCGCCAGCACCGGGGCCGGACCCGTGTCGGACGGGTGGGTCATTGGGGGCTCCTCGACGACGCCGGCCGCTAGCCGCACCGCGTCGTGAAAGGTTTCAACTGGGTTGCCGGGACGTTAGGCATGGAGTCGATGTCACGTCAATGGGTACGTGGCGAAAAAGTTTCGAGGCTCAAAGGTCACGGCCGGGTCACGTTGAAGAGTCTGCGCCCAAGGGGTTGACACCCCCACGCGGGGCCCATAACTTCCGGTCCTGAATCGTTTCACACAGAAGCCGTTCAAAAGCCGTTCTCAGACTTCCCCCAATGTCACAGGAGCCCTGCAGTGACCGAGCTCGCCGCGGTGAAGGCCGCGCTCAAGACCCAGGCCGTCGAGACGCCGTCGTGGGCGTACGGGAACTCGGGGACCCGCTTCAAGGTGTTCGCACAGGCCGGCGTACCGCGCACTCCGCAGGAGAAGCTGGACGACGCCGCCAAGGTGCACGAGTACACCGGCGTCGCCCCGACCGTCGCCCTGCACATCCCCTGGGACAGGGTCGACGACTACGCGGCACTCGCCCGGCACGCCGAGGAGCGCGGTGTGCGGCTGGGTGCGATCAACTCCAACACCTTCCAGGACGACGACTACAAGCTGGGCAGCATCTGCCACCCGGACGCGGGGGTGCGCCGCAAGGCGGTCGACCACCTGCTGGAGTGCGTCGACATCATGGACGCCACCGGGTCGCGGGACCTGAAGCTGTGGTTCGCCGACGGCACCAACTATCCCGGCCAGGACGACGTGCGTGGCCGGCAGGACCGGCTCGCCGAGGGCCTCGCGGAGGTCTACGGACGGCTCGGCGAGGACCAGCGGATGCTGCTGGAGTACAAGCTGTTCGAGCCGGCCTTCTACACCACCGACGTCCCGGACTGGGGCACGGCCTACGCGCACTGCCTCAAGCTCGGGCCCAAGGCGCAGGTCGTCGTCGACACCGGGCACCACGCGCCCGGCACCAACATCGAGTTCATCGTCGCCACGCTGCTGCGCGAGGGCAGACTCGGCGGGTTCGACTTCAACTCGCGCTTCTACGCCGACGACGACCTGATGGTGGGCGCGGCCGACCCCTTCCAGCTGTTCCGGATCATGTACGAGGTGGTGCGCGGCGGCGGGCTCACCTCCCAGGTCGCCTTCATGCTCGACCAGTGCCACAACATCGAGGCGAAGATCCCGGCGATCATCCGGTCGGTGATGAACGTGCAGGAGGCCACGGCCAAGGCGCTGCTGGTCGACCGCGCCGCCCTGGCCGAGGCGCAGTCCTCCGGTGACGTGCTCGGAGCCAACGCCGTGCTGATGGATGCGTACAACACCGATGTGCGTCCGCTGCTTCGCGAGGTGCGCGAGGAGATGGGGCTCGACCCCGAGCCCCTTGCCGCGTACGCGCGGTCGGGATGGGCGGAGAAGATCGTTGCCGAGCGGGTCGGCGGGCAGCAGGCCGGCTGGGGGGCGTGAGCGTCCGCCGGGATCCGTCGTCTTCGGGGTGCGGGCCGGATACGGCTGAGCGCGCCCCGCGGCAAAGCCGCTGATCGAGCCGGCCCCACGCCCCCTCCCGCACTCCCCTCATCCTGAAAGGAACCCCCATGTCACTCCACCCCGAAGCCTCCGCCCTCCTCGACCGGTCCCATCGGCTCGGCGCCGATCCCCGCAACACCAACTACGCCGGCGGCAACGCCTCCGCGAAGGGCACCGGCACCGACCCC
>NZ_MUBM01000015.1 GCF_002154505.1 Streptomyces carpinensis
ATAGGGGGATGTCGGCCTGCCGACCACAGCCGAACCGGTGTGGTGACCTGCGGATACGCCGTCCAAGGCGCGGCCGCATGCGGACAGTTGCCGGAGGGGTTATCGGCGGGGACGTCGGCCTGGTCGGGGGAGGTGTTGTCGCTTCGTGACCGTGGTCGGGTCTTTGCGGTCGGTGGTGTGGTCGGGGGCGTCGGCTGGGCTGGCTCGTACACGCGGCACCGGATCGAAGGGCGCCGCACCGTATGGGAGGGAGCGGGCCGACCATGACAGGCGCGGACGCAGGCGGTGGGGACCGGTTGGCGTTGGCGGTGCTGGCGCAGTACCGGATGGCGACGACCGAGCAGATGCACCTGATCCTCAGCCCGGGGGTGCGGATCGAGCAGACCCGGCGCCGACTGGCCAAGCTGCGCACCGAAGGGCTGGTCGACCGCATCACGATGCCGCAGGCCGGGCGGCTGCGGGTTTGGTTTCCCACCCAGTACGGGGTACAGGTCGCGGGCGAGTTTCCGGAGTTGCGCGGACGTCGGCCATCAAGGACGGTGTCGGACCGGACCGCGGTGCGGCTGAGGGTCGGGCATGCGCTGACGGTGACCGAGACCGGCCTCGCCTTCCTCCAAGACGCCCGCCGCCGTGGCGAGTTGTGCCGGCCGCTGGACTGGATCCCCGAAGTCTGCTACCCCGTGGGCGGCGGTGAGGCCGTCATCCCTGACGCGCTGCTGTACTACCGGAGCGGCCGGGAGGACGGCGAGGGGTCGATGCTGCGGGCGTTCGTGGAAGTCGACCGGGCCACCATGGGCCCCGAACGCCTGGCCGCCAAACTGAACTCGTATGCACGCCTCTACCAGTACGTGCCCGCGCCTGCGCCCGGCAGACGGCCGCGGCAAGCCTTCCAGGAACCCGGGCAGGAGGAGGAATGGAGGCGGCACTACCCGCTCTTCCCGCGACTTCTGTACGTCCTGGAGGCACCGGCCCCGCCGGCATCACCACCCGCATCAAGGCCCTACGCTCAGCCGCCACGGAGCCGGCGCTGACCGGCTTCATGCGCGATGTCCCCGTGCTGACGGCACCGCTCGTCGACCTGCTGCAAGGCGGCCCTGCCCAGGCCGTCTGGCACCCGATCCAAGACCCGGCAGCACTGTCAGCTGGAACCACTCCCCGGACCTGGACACGCACCACACAGCCCGCGCCCACCCTGGCTCGTGAGCCGAGCGCCACCCCGACCACATGCCCGACCACAGCTGGTCACAGCGTTGGGCAGCCAGTTGAGCCCTGCGGCTACTTCCGCCGGGCTTGGGCGCGAGTCGGCCACGCCGCCGGGGCGCGCGTATCCGGCCTCTGACCGATTCCGGTTAGGCCCATCATCCCCCCATGAACGACCTGCGACAGTCCTTGGCTCGTTGCGCTTGTCGTCCGGATTGTCGTCCGCGGCAGACAACGCCCTTGCCTTGGGCGGCGGGGCATTGTCTGCTGATCGGACCACCTGGGGAGGGCGCAGGGGTCAGGCCGCGTCGCTTCGAGCGCGACGTGTCACGGTGGCTGCGGAGCGCCCTGCGCGCCTGCCGAACACGGATCCGGCCGTGAGCCCGGAGCCTCCCGGATAGTTGAAGTAGAACAGTCCGCCGACAAGTTCACCGGCCGCGTGCAGTCCGGGAATCGGCACGCCGCGTGAGTCCAGCACACGGCCCTGGCTGTCGATCCTCAGGCCGCCGAAGGTGAAGGTGATACCGCAGGTGACCGGGAAGGCCACATAGGGAGGGGTTTCCAGGGGCTGCGCCCAGTTCGACTTAGGTGGCTCGATCCCCTCGGTGCAGGAGCCATCCTTGATCGTCGGGTTGAACGAGCCACCAGTGATCGAGGCATTGAATTCCTCGATGGTGGCCGCGAAGTGGTCCTCGTCGATGCCCAGTTCCTTCGCCAGTCCCCTTACGGTTCGCGACTCGGCCTTGGTGACGCCCTTCGATGCGTACTCCTCCGGACGCAGGAGGCTAAGGGACTTGGCGTCGAAGATCTGGTAGGCGACGCCTCCGGGCTGCTTGAGGATTTCGGCGCCGTACTTGGCGTAGGTGTAGTTGCGGAAGTCCGCGCCTTCGTCGACGAACCGGCGGCCTTCGGCGTTGACCACGATGCCGAAGGGGTAGCCCCCACGAGTGAGCTGGTTGGTCAGTTCCAGGTCACCGGTCGGATGAGCGCCGGCGTCCCAGGCCACCGCGTGGCAGCCGCTCCAGTGGCCGTAGGGCTGGGCACCGGCCTCCAGGGCCATCCGGATGCCGTCACCGGTGTTGTAGGGGGTGCCGCGCACCAGGGCGAGATCCCAGCCGGGACCGAGGTGGGCGGCGCGCATCTGCGGGTCGGCCTCGAAGCCGCCGCTGGTGAGCACGATACTGTCGGCCTGGAGGATCTCCCCGCCGGAGAGCACCACACCGTTCACGGCGCCGTTCTTTGCGGTGATGAGGCGCGTGACGTGGGAGCCGAAACGTACTTCGATGCCCGTGCGTTCCGCGGCGTCGAGATGCTGCTTGATCATGCCCTTGCCGCCGCCGACGACGCCGACGGCCAAGCCGCCCCAGAAGCGGTACCGTCCGTCCACCTCGTAGGCCTGACGGTGATTCATCAGTTCGAAGCGTAGGCCGAGGTCGCGCAGCCAGCTCATCGTCTCGCGGGACTCAGCCACCAGGGTCCGTACCAGTTCCGCGTCGGTACGTCCGCCGGTCAGCCGATTCATGTCCGTGTAGAAGTCGTCGTCGGTGTACGGGTCGAGGTCGGTCACCTCGAATCGGTCCTGTGCGGAGGTGTCGATCAGTTCCATCAGGTCGGCGAGCCCGTCGTGGCTGGTGCGCATCGCGCCTGCTGTGAAGTTGGAGTTGCCTCCGGCCCACTGCCGGGGGGCCTTCTCCAGGAGGAGGACCTCGGCCCCCTCCTGGCGGGCGGATTGCGCGGCGCTGAAGCCGGCGTTGCCGCCGCCGACGACAATGACGTCCCAGTGTGCTGACATGCTGATTATGCGCTCCTTCGCAGAGTCGTTCAGTTGAGGGCGGACAGGGGTTCACGGCCTGGTTCGGGCGCCGCTTTCGAGGCCAGGTCGCTGGCCGGGGCGGTGGTGTAGGGGATCTCGCCGCGCAGGACGGCCTGGGCGCGGCTCCGGTCGAGTTGGCCGTCCCATCGGGCCGCGGCGAGGGTGGCTACGCCGTATCCGACGCAGCTGGTCAGAGCGCGGGCCTCCGACATGAAGCGGTCGACGCCGAAGATCAACGCGAGCGCCGCGACCGGCACGTGGGGGACGGCGCTGAGGGTGGCCGCCAGGGCGACGAACCCCGAACCGGTCACACCGGCCGCTCCCTTGGAGGTGAGCAGCATGACGGCGAGCATCGTCAACTGCTGAGTGATACTGAGGTCGATGCCGAGCGCCTGGGCGAGGAAGACCGCGCCGGTGGTGAGGTAGATAGCGGTGCCCTCGAGGTTGAAGGAGTACCCGGCGGGGACAGTGAGGCCGACCACGGGCTTCGAGGCGCCGATATGCTCCAGCTTTGCCATCATGCGTGGCAGGACGGGCTCGGTCGAGGAGGTGCCGAGCACGATCAGCAGTTCGTCCTTGATGTAGTGGAGGTAGGGCAGTATGCGAAGGCCGTTCAGGCGCATGACCGAGCCGAGGCCGAAGAGGACGAAGAAGAGCGCAGTGGCCCAGAAGGAGCCCACGAGCAAAGCGAGCTGACGCAGCGTGTGCAGGCCGTAGTTGCCGATGGTGAAGGCCATGGCGCCGAACGCGCCGAGAGGGGCCAGTCGCATGATCCAGCGGATGAGGGTGAACATCACCGTGGAGAGGCTCTCCACCCCGCGCCGGATGCCCGCACCCGCCTCACCGACGGCCTGGATACCGAAGCCGAAGAGGACTGAGACCAGCAGCACCGGCAGGATCTCCTCGCCCGTCAGCGCGCTCATCAGGGTCTTCGGGATGATCGACAGCACGAAGTCGGCGAAACCTTCGTGCTGCTCGACGGCCTGCGGGGGCAGATGGGCGGTGCTCAGGGTGGGGGTCGGTCACGGGGCCCGTGCCGGAGGCGCCGGCAGCGTCTCCGAAGGGCTTGCCACCGATCCAGTGGGTGACGGTCTTCATCGGCGGAACTCCTTCAAAGGTGACGGCGACGGACAGTGAGGTTCCTGTCGTTCACCTCACGGGCCTCGACTCAAGCCGGACGATCCGCGGTCTCGGCCACGGATACGCCCCCCATCGCGCGGGAGAGCGAGACTACTGACCTCGAAGCTACTTCTCTGATCTGCACATACAGGCGCTTCGGAGCCTCGTGGCCCGAAGTGCGCCCCTCGAGTCCCGAACTGTCGTGGGGTGGGGCACTCGCGTGCCGGGCGCCGCCGCGGCGCGCGGTCCATGTACAGGACGCACGTGCCCCCGTACGTCACCGTCGCGTGCCGTCGCCGCTGAGCAGGGCAGGAAACATGTCGGCGATGACCCGTCCCCTCGCGTCCCGGTGCCCGGCGTCTCGTGGCTGCGTAACGACTGAGTGTCCGACGTTGATTTCCGCACTCGAAGGGTTGGCGTGAAGCCGTCTGCTCGTTATCGTTCACGCACTCCACTCAATCGTTCGAATGAACGAATAGCGAGAAGGACGGTCGGTTCATGCCCGACACCCACCACCTTGGACGGCGGTCGGTCCTCGCCGCGGGCGTCGCCTCCCTGGGCGCGTCCTGGCTGCTGACCGGCTGTGCGGGGGCCGCGTCCACCCCCGTCGTGCCCGCCTCTGCGCAGAAGGGTGCGCCCGCCCGCGGCGGCACACTGCGGATCGCCCGGCCGCCCGCATCCGACGCCGAGACGCTGGATCCGGCCAGTTCCCTGTCGGCGTACGAATACCTGGGCGCCCTCTACAACCGCCTCGTCCGGATCGGCGCCGACGGCACGCTCGCCGCCGACCTCGCCGAATCCTGGGAGCCCGACGACAAGGCCGCCACCTGGACCTTCCGTCTCCGCAAGGGCGTCACGTTCCACGACGGGCGCGCCTTCACCGCCGCCGACGCGGCCTACACCCTGCGCCACATACTGGACAAGGCGACGGCGTCCCCGCAGGCCGCCGTCCTCGCCCCGCTAATCGACCCCGCGGCGCTGCGCACCCCCGACCCCCACACGCTCGTGGTCCCGCTGAACACCCCGAACGCGGAGTTCCCGAGCCTCCTGACGCACTACAACTGCTACGTCATCCCCCACGGCAGCGCGAAGTCCATCGGACGCACGGGCATAGGCACGGGGCCCTTCAAACTGGAGTCGTTCGCGCCGGCCGGGCCCGGGCGCATCACCGCGTACCGGGACCACTGGGCGGGCCCTCCCGTTCTCGACGCCATCGCCTTCTACTCGGTCGCCGACATGTCGGCCCGCTCGAACGCTCTGCTGGCGGGCCAGGTCGACCTGCTCTCCCAGACCAACCTCGATTTCGCGACCGCCCGCGTGGTCGCCGCCTCCGACCGGGCCACCGTCGCCCGTGTGAAGAACGCACAGTGGTACGTGCTCCCGATGCTGACCACGGAGAAGCCGTTCACCGACGTCCGCGTGCGGCAGGCGATGAAGCTCGCCTACGACCCCGAGCACGTGGTGAAGGTGGCCCTGCAGGGCGCGGGCAGCGCCGGCTGGGACAACCCGGTGCCGCCCTCCGACCCGGTCTACATCTCCGCGCACCCCGCCCACGATCCGGACAAGGCGCGGTATCTGCTGAAGCAGGCGGGTCAGGAGGGACTCGCCGTCGACCTCTACACCTCCGCGTACGACCCGCTGTTCACTCCCATGGCACTCGCCTACCGGGACTCGGCCAGGCGGGCCGGCATCCGCGTCCGGGTCAAGACCGCGTCCGCGGACTCGTACTACACGCAGGTCTGGATGAAGAAGCCCCTCATGGCCACCTACTGGTTCACCGGCCGGCCCGTCGACCAGCTCTTCACCCAGATCTTCCGCAGCGGCTCCTCCTACAACGAGACCGCCTGGTCCGACAAGGACTTCGACGCGCTCCTCGATCGGGCGAGACGCGAGACCGACGACACCAGGCGCCACGGCCTGTACGGCGAGGCGCAGACGATGGTGATCGACAGGGGCGGGGCGATGACCCCGATGTTCGCCGACCGGCTCGTCGGCATCTCCCGCCAGGTGCGCGGATACGACGAACACGGCTTCGAGTTCGACTACCTCGGCATCGGCCTGAAGGGAGCCTGACCATGCTGTCGTTCGTCGCCCGTCGCGTGGGCGCCGCCGCCGGCACGCTCGTGCTGTCCTCCGTGATCGTCTTCCTCGCCGTCCAGGCCCTGCCCGGCGACGTCGCCACCCAGATCCTCGGCAAGGACGCCACCCCGGATGCCGTCGCCGCCCTGCGTGGGAAGCTCGGACTCGACCAGCCTGCCTGGGAACGGTACGCGCACTGGATGCGCGGGGCGCTGCACGGGGACTTCGGTGCCTCCCTCGTCTCCAGCCGGCCCGTCGGCGGCGAGGTCGCCACGTACCTCGGCAACTCGGCGCTCATCGCCCTGGTCACGGTGCTCTTCGCCGTCACCGGGTCGATCGTGCTCGGCATCGTCGCGGGGTTGAACCGCGACCGCTGGCCCGACCACCTGATCTCGACCGTCAGCCTGGTCGGCATGAGCGTCCCGGAGTTCGTGGTCGCCACCGTGCTGGTGCTCTGCTTCTCGGTCGCGCTGCCGTGGTTCCCCGCGGTCGTGCTGTACGGCCCCGAGGCGAGCGCCGGACGACTGCTGCCCGCCGTCTGGCTCCCGGCGCTCGCGCTCGCGGTGGTGATGGCCGCCTATATCGTGCGCATGGCCCGTACGTCCGTCATCGACGTGATGGCGAGCGAATACGTCACCACGGCCCGGCTCAAGGGCCTGTCCACCTGGCGGGTCGTCACCCGACACGCCCTGCCCAGCGCCCTGCTGCCGACGCTGCACGTGATCGCGCTGAACGTTGCGTGGCTCGCCGGAGGTGTCGCGGTCGTCGAGAACGTCTTCAACTATCCGGGCATCGGCAAGCTGATGCTCTCCTCGGTGCAGAACCGGGACCTGCCCGTCATCCAGGCCATCGCGCTGATCAGCGCCGTCATCTACGTCGTCTGCAACCTCGCCGCCGACGTCGGCGCCATGGCCCTCAACCCCAAGCTCCGTACCGGAGGGAGGACCCGATGACCACGCTCGACACCGCGCCGGTGGCCGCGCCGGTCGCCTCCGCGACGCGTGCGGCCCGCGCCTGGCGCACGCTGCGCTCCTCGCGCACGGCCCTCGTCGGCCTGACGATCGTCGCCGTGCACGTGCTGATCGCCCTGCTCGCCCCGCTCCTCACCTCCTACGACCCGGTCGCCAACGACGCCTCGCACGCGCTGCTCGGCCCGGGCTGGGAGCACTGGGCGGGCACGGACCAGTACGGGCGCGACGTCCTGGCCCGCGTCCTGTACGGCGGCCGCTACGCACTCGGCGTGTCGGTGGCCGCGACCGTCCTGACCGTCGCGCTGGGCACGGTCGTCGGATGCGCGGCCGCACTGCGCGGAGGCTGGTTGGACGACGTTCTGGGCCGGGTGCTCGACGCGGTGCTGTCCGTGCCGTCGATCCTCGCGCTCCTCGTCATCGTGACGGCGCTGGGCACAGGTCCGGCGGTCATCGTCCTCGCGATCGCCGTGGTGTACGTGCCCCAGGTCGTCCGGGTGGTGCGGGGCGCGGCGCTCGCCGTCGTGCCCGCCGACTACGTGACCGCGGCCCGTGCCCGGGGCGAGCGGACCTGGTCGATCCTGTGGCGGGAGATCCTGCCCAACATCACCGACGTGGTGTGCGTGGAGTTCGCCATGCGGGCCTCCTGGGTCGTCCTGCTCATCTCCTCGTTGTCCTTCCTGGGCTTCGGCGCCGACCCGCCGACCCCCGACTGGGGTCTGATGGTCGCCGAGAACCGCACCGCCATCACCGTCGTCCCGATGGCGAGCCTCGCGCCCATCATCGCCCTGGCCACGCTGGTGGTCGGACTCAACCTCGCGGCCGACGGCCTGTCCAAGGCGTGGGGCGTGGACCGGATCAGGGAGGGCTCCTGATGGCCTCGATCGTCTCCGTGAACTCCCTTTCAGTCTCCTACCGTTCGGGCGGCCGCGACGTACCCGTCGTGCATGAGGTGTCCTGGGGGGTCGCCGAGGGCCGCACGCTCGCCCTCGTCGGCGAGTCCGGCAGCGGCAAGTCGACCCTCGCGGGCACGCTGCTCGGCCATCTGCGGCACGGGTCGCGGATCACGGACGGCTCGGTGCACGTGGATGGCAAGGACGTCTTCGCGCTTCCCGCACGGGAGCTCAGGCGGCTGCGCGGCACCACCGTCGCCATGGTCGCGCAGAACGCCGGCCACGCGCTGACGCCCTCCATGCGCATCGGGCGGCAGATCGAGGAGGTGGGCGGCGACGTCCCGGTCCTCGACCTGCTCGAACAGGTCCGGCTGCCTCGCCCGGCCGAACTCGCCCGCCGCTACCCGCACGAACTGTCCGGCGGTCAGCAGCAGCGCGTCGCCATCGCCATGGCCATCGCCGCCCGCCCCAAGGTTCTCGTCCTGGACGAGCCCACGACCGGATTGGACGTCGTCACCCAGCGCAGCGTCCTGGACCTGATCGGCGCCCTGCGCGACGAACTCGGCCTGGCCGCCGTGCTGGTGAGTCACGACCTCGGCGTGGTCGCGCGGATGGCCGACGAGGTGACCGTGCTGCGCTCGGGCCGGGTCGTGGAGTCGGCGCCGACGCGACGGCTCTTCACCGCGCCGCAGGACCCGTACACCAGACGGCTGCTGGCCAGCGTGCCGCGCCTCGACGATGCGGGACTCGCCCTGGTGGGCGAGACGGGGGAACGGGAGATCAGGCCCAGGGCGGTACTGTCCCCTGAGGCCGAGGTCGCCGTCTCCGCGCGGGACGTGACGATCGACTACGGCTCCTCGCGGGCAGTGCACGGCGTCTCCTTCGACGTCCGGCGCGGCGAAGTCCTCGCCCTCGTCGGGGAGTCGGGCAGCGGTAAATCCACGCTCGCCTGGACGCTGGCCGGGCTGCGCACCTCCTCCGGCGGAACGATGATCCACGCGAGCGGTGACCTCGCGCGCCTGGCGGGCAAGCGCCCCCTGGATCTGCGGCGCCGCGTCCAGCTCGTCTTCCAGAACGCCGACACCTCCCTCAACCCGCGCCGCTCGGTGGGCGACGCCGTCCGCCGGCCGCTGCGCTTCTTCGGCACGGTCCAGGGGCGTACACAGGCCGCGGCCCGCGCCCGCGAACTCATCTCCGACGTACGCCTCGACCCCGCCCTCGCCGACCGGCTGCCCGCCCAGCTCTCGGGCGGCCAGCGCCAGCGCATCGGCATCGCACGCGCGTTGGCGGGCGGGCCGGACGTGCTGATCGCCGACGAGATCACCACTGCCCTCGACGTGTCCGTCCAGGCCGACGTCCTGCGGCTGCTGGACGACCTGCGCCGCGAGCGCGACCTGGCCTGCCTTTTCATCAGCCACGACCTGGCCGTCGTCCGCGGCATCGCGGACCGGGTCATCGTCCTGCGGCACGGAGTCGTGGTGGAGGAAGGCCCGACGGAGGCCGTGTTCGCAGAGCCCGGCCACCCCTACACCAGACAGCTGATGGCGGCCGCCCTCGAACCCGACCCGGACGCACGGCCGCTCGCCGCAGACGTCGCCGACTGGGCGGACGCCGCCGAACCGGACAGCGTCTGGACAGACCACGGACACGGTCACCGGGTGCGCCGCTGGCGTCCGGTGACGACGGACGGAACCGTGCCGACCGAGCGCACGGTGACCACGGAAGGAGTGGCGTGAGGTACCGCGAGCAGTTCGAGCGCCAGGTCGTGCGCGAGGACGTCTGGATCCCGGTGGGCGACGGAAGTACCCGTCTGCACGCCCGCGTCTGGCGCCCCGCCGACGCAGAGGCGGACCCCGTGCCGGCGCTGCTCGAATACCTGCCCTACCGCAAGAGTGACTGGACCGCGCCCCGCGACGCCCAGCGACACCCGTGGTACGCGGGCCACGGCTACGCCTCCGTCCGGGTCGACATCCGAGGCCACGGCGACAGCGAGGGCACGCCCGGCGACGAGTACGACGCGCGCGAACTCGCCGACGGCGTCGACGTCGTCAACTGGCTCGCCGCACAATCCTGGTGCACCGGCCGGGTCGGCATGTTCGGCATCTCCTGGGGCGGTTTCAACTCCCTGCAGATCGCGGCCCTCGCCCCCGAACCGCTCAAGGCGATCGTCACGGTCTGCTCGGCCGACGACCGCTACGACAACGACGTCCACTACACCGGTGGCGCCGTCCTCGGCATCGACATGCTCGCCTGGGCCGGCACCATGCTCGCCTTCGCCTCACGGCCGCCGGACCCGCAGGTCGTCGGGGCCGACCGCTGGCTGCCGATGTGGCGCGAACGTCTCGACTCCGTCGAACCCTTCCTGCACACGTGGCTGGACCACCAGCAGCGGGACGCCTACTGGCGGCACGGGAGCGTGTGCGAGGACTACGGTGCCGTGCAGGCGGCGGTGCTGGCGGTGGGCGGCTGGAACGACCCGTACCGCGACACCGTGCTGCGGCTCGTCGAGCACCTGCCGGCCGACCGCGTCCGCGGCATCGTCGGTCCCTGGTCCCACCAGTACCCCGATCGCGGACTGCCGCCCGGCCCGGCGATCGGCTTCCTCCAGGAGACCCGCCGCTGGTGGGACCACTGGCTGAAGGACAAGGACACCGGTGTCATGTCGGAGCCCCTGCTGAGGGCCTGGGTCAACGACCCGGTCCCGCCCGCCACTTCGTACGACGTCATGCCCGGCCGATGGGTGGGGGACACGGACCGGCCGTCCCGGAATGTCGCCTGGAGCGAGCGCCCGCTGGGCACGGACACCGGCCCTGTCCTCGTCCGCTCCCCGCAGCACACCGGCGTGGACGCCGGCCGCTTCTTCCCCTTCGGCAACGCCAGCGACCTGCCGCCCGACCAGCGCGAGGAGGACGGACGGTCCGTCTGTTTCGACTCGGATGTGCTCCACGAGCGGGTCGAGATCCTCGGCCGTCCCCGGCTGAGGCTGCGTCTCGACAGCGCGACCCCGCGCGCCAACGTGATCGCCCGCCTCTGCGACGTCGCGCCCGACGGCTCGTCGACGCTCGTGACCCGAGGCGTGCTCAACCTGCTCAGCAGGCACGGACGGGACCGCGTGGCCGAGTGGACGCCGGGCACGTACGAGGACGTCGAGTTCGAGCTGACCGGTATCGGCTACGCCTTCCCGCCCGGCCACCGCATCCGCATCGCCGTCTCCGACGCGTACTGGCCGTGGGTCTGGCCGCACGGCGAACGTGGCGAGTTGACCGTGCTCCCCGCCGACAGTGCCCTGTTGCTGCCCGTGCGCGAGATCGGGGACGAGCCGGAGATCGGCTTCGAGGAGCCCGAGCAGGCGCCACCGCTGCCGGTGACGTACGACGCCCCCGCCGAACCGCGCCCCGAGCGGCTGATCACGTACGACGTGGCGAAGGGTGAGTGGACGCTGGAGGTCGACCCCAACTACGGGGGATCGCGGACGTACCCGGACGGACTGCGCTACGAGGAGAGAGCGCGCGAGACGTACCGCATCCGTCACGACGACCCGCTGTCCGCGCGGGCCGTCTCGGAGTGGCACATCCGGTTGCGTCGCGGGGACGACTGGGACGCTGAGATCATGGCGCGCACGGAGCTGCAGGCCACGGCCGCGGACTTCGTCATGGAGAGCCGTATCGAAGCACGGGCGAACGGAGAGACAGTGGCCAAGCGCGCATGGCACCGCACCACGCCGAGGACATCGGGATGACGGCGGCGAAGAGCCCGCGCCGTGCCGTCGCCGCCGCGGACCGCACCCGCCAGCCCACCGAGGTGCGCCGCCGCCTCATCGTGGAGGCGGCGGTCCCGTTGATCGCCGAACGCGGCTACGCGTCGGTCGGGGTGCGCGACGTCGCCGCCGCGGCCGGGGTGTCGGTCGGCACCGTCACGTACCACTTCGGCAGTGTCCAGGAAATCCTCTCCGAGGCGATGATCCTGCACATCGAGCGGTACTACGCGGCGCTCAACGAGGCGACGGAGCAGGCCACCAGCGGTGCCGAGGGTCTGAGGCTGCTGGTCGACGCCCTGTTCACCGAGGACACCGACCGGCACTGGCGCATGTGGTTCGACTACTGGAACGCAGGGGAGCAAGGTGCCGACGAGGCCTTCGCCAGCGGCCAGGCCCAGCGCTACGAGGCGTGGCACCGCCAGATCCGCCAGCTGGTCGAACGAGGCGTTGCCGAGGGCGAGTTCACCTGCGACGACCTAGACGGCGTCACGGTCCGCTTCGCCGCCCTCGCCGACGGCCTGGCCTTGCAGCACCTACGGCAGGCACCCCCGCTGACGACGGAGGACGCCCGCCGGCACCTGAACCGTCTCATCGAGACGGAACTCGCGCGGTAGCTTCATCAGGGTCGGGGACTGACACGGTGGCTGACGCTCCGTTTCCAGCCCCCGCCGCTGCAAACCGTGCACTGCGGGGGTAGCCCATCCGGCGGGCCCCGTGCCGGCTTCGACGCGCGGGGTGGCCGACCGGCCGCGTCACCCCAGCGTGAACCGCACGGGCGTCGCCACGCGACGCGGGGACCGAGCCGCAGCGGCAGGATCAGTTGGGCGGGCGGCGCCGGCCAGGGATAGAGCCGTCGGTCGATCAGGGCCCGTCCCCGGCTGGTGGCCAGGGCGAGGATCACGCCGACCTGGGCGTCTTCGATGCGTCCCGCGGTGCCGGTGTACTGCCTCTGCACTCCTGCCGAGGACCGGCCCTTCTTCAAGAAGCCGGTCTCGTCGACAACGGGAACGCTGCCGTCGGCGCCGAGGTGTTCGGCGGCGTAGGCACGCAGGTCGTCGCGGAAAGCATCGGCGTCCCAGCGGGCGTAGCGCAGCAGACGTTGCATCGGTCCGGGCCGCGTATGGCCCGCCTGTTCGGCCAGCTGCCAGCAGTTCTTCCGTTCGACGCTCGACAGCAGCCCGAGCAGGTAAGCGCGGGCCGCAGCCCGGGGCTCAACTCGCCTGAACCTGCCCTGCCGGAGCCGATCCTGACAGCGCGAGCCTGCCGGGATGCAGCGGGCCGTGCGCCTGTCAGCGGGGATTTCGCCCTCGTACGAAGGACCGTCACCAGGGGATCTCGCCCTCGTCGGAGAAGAAGCGGCCCGTCGGGCCGTCGTCCGGGACGGTGGCCAGGCGGATCGCGGAGACCGCGCCCTGCTGCGGGGTGCGTACCCCCTGGAAGGCGTTGAGGTCGGTGGCCGTGTAGCCGGGGCAGACGGTGTTGATCAGGATGTTCGTGTCGGCGAGCTCCTTGGCGTACTGCACGGTGACGGCGTTGAGGAACGTCTTCGACGGCGCGTAGGCGGCGGAGATCGGGCCCGTCTCGGCGCCGGGCGTGGTCTGCAGCGTGAGGGAACCGACGCTGCTGGAGACGTTCACGATCCGCGGCGACGGGGAGCGGCGCAGCAGCGGCAGCAGGGCGTTGGTGACGCGGATGACGCCGATGACGTTGGTTTCCACGGCCGCCCGCACCCGGTCCGGATCGACCCTGGTGGGTTCCTGCGGGCCGCCGCCGGTGATGCCCGCGTTGTTGACCAGCACGTCGAGCCGTCCGGCCCGCTCCTCGATCAGCCGGGCCGCCGCGGTCACGCTCGCGTCGTCCGTCACGTCCAGCGGTACACCGAAGACGTTGATCCCGGCCGCGCGCAGTTTCGCCACGGCGGCCTCGCGCCGCGCCTCGTCCCGCGCACCGATCCCGACCTTCCAGCCCAGGGCGCCGAGTCCGGCGGCGATCTCGTACCCGATGCCCTTGTTGGCGCCGGTCACCAGCGCGACCTTCTGCTCCCCGGCCTGTTCACCGGCCTGTCCATTGACCTGTTCACCGACGATGTTCGTCTCGTTCGTTTCGCTCATGCCTCCGATGGTTCTCCCGCCCCCCACGGCGGGTCCAAGACCGATCGGGTGGGCGGCGATACCGGCCGGGTATCGCCCCTGGTCGGCCGGGTTACTCTGGCGGGGTGGAGACACGTGAGCTGCGGTACTTCGTGGCGGTCGCCGAGGAGCTGCACTTCGGCCGGGCCGCGCAGCGGCTCGGGATCGCCCAGCCCCCGCTGTCACGGGCGATCGCCGGGCTGGAACGGCGCCTGGGGGCCGCCCTCCTGGAGCGCGGCAGCCGGGGCGTCACACTGACCGGGGCCGGGGCGGTGCTGCTGCGTGAGGCGCGGGCCGCGCTGGACGCCGTCGAGGCGGCCGAGCGGCGCACCCGCCGGGCCGCCCTCGCCGGGACCGGCCGCCCCGCCCTGGTCCTGGCCGCGAAGGCCGGCGCCTCCAGCGAACTGCTGGCGAAACTCCTCGACGCCTACGCGGCCGAACCCGGCGCGGTCGCCGTGGACGTGCTCCTGTGCGGGCCGGGCGAGCAGGCGCCGGTGCTGCGCGACGGCCGGGCCGATGTGGCGCTGTTGCACCGGCCGTTCGACGACACGGCCGGTTTCGACACCGAGGAACTGCACACCGAGGGCCAGGTCGCGATCCTCCCGGCGGGCCATCCGCTCGGCACGCGCGCGGAGTTGCGGCTCGCCGAGATCACCGGCCTGCCGGATCTGCCCCTGCCCCGCTGGCCCCGCCCCGACGGCACATTCCCGGACGGCCCCGGTCCGCAGGTGCGCGACCACACCCAGCTGACCCAGCTCATCGCCCTCGGCCGGGCCTGCGCGATCGTCCCGCAGACGGGCCGCGCCGGCCTGGCAGAGGGCCTGACCGCCGTACCGGTCGTCGACGCGCCGCCTGTCACGACGGTCATCGCCTGGCCCCCGCACAGCCGCTCCACGGCGGTCGCGGGTCTGGTCCGCGCGGCGACCGCGCTGTGACCGCCGCCCCGCCGAACCAGACTCACGTCAACCTGTCTCGTTGCAACCTGCTTCACCCGTCGGCCAGTTACTCGATGGCCGTGGGAGTGTGACCCGGATGCGCCCTCGGTCACCATGTGACCCATGGTCAGGTTCGTATGCGGGTGGTTACTCTGGCGTGATGGATCACGGGGGGCGGGGTAGGGGCCGGAGAGTCCGGTGACCAGCCGAAAGCAGGATGCAGTGCGTCTTCTGCTGTTGATTGACGGGGCGTGCGAGCCGCTCACTGAGGCGGAGGGGCCCAGCCTGGCCCCCGGTCACCCATGAGCCGATCGGGGAGGGCCGGCCCTTCCTCGGCGGATCACCCCGGCAGATCGCCGAGGACCTCATGACCGCTCGCGAGAGCGGCGTCCGCTGCTCGGGGGGCGCCCTCTTGCCGACAGGACGTCCCCCAGCCCAGTTCCTTCTTCTTGACATCGCAATCCCATGGGTTGGGTGTTGCGACGATCATTAGAGCCCAAGGTGGTGGCAAGGCCGAAGGGCGCCCATCGGGGTCGCGCGGGCGATGTGCCGAACCGGGTCCGCCTACGTGGCGCGGCTTTTGGTCGGGTGCGCTCAGCCGGGCGTGGACGGGAGGTTGGGGCATGAGGCGTCGACGCAGCGGTCGTTGATGAGGTACCCGCCGCAGTCGGGGTGCGGGCACGTCTCGACGGGTTCTTCCCCGTCGACCTGGTAGAGATCGGGGTGCCGTCCTCGAGGGCCAGGTCGTCGAGCTGGTGTCCGGCGGCCGTGGTGAAGTCGTCGGCGAATTGCTGCTGGTTGATCTTCTCGTAGACGGCGCGGGCGGCCTGCTCGGTGTCGGGTGCGTGTCGGCGAGCACCTTGCGGAGCCCTGGCACCGCGTCCGACGGCTGCTCGAGGGAACCGGGTTGAGGTCACAGCAATCGGTCGACCAGCCCGTCGATGTAGTCCGGGGTGAGCGGGGCCATGCCGAACAAGACGCGGATATACATCGGGGCCAGGATGTGGTCCAGCACGTCGAACGCGTCGGGTGCGGGCTCGCCACGGTCGCGGGCGCGATCGAGCATGGACTGCAGTTGCCGGGTGCGTTCGGCGCGGAGGTCAGCACCAGCCTGCAGGCCCTGCTGACCGCTGCTGGACAGGGCGACGGCCAGGTGCAGCACCGCCGGGCCGTCGGGTCCGGTGATCTCGCGGGCCACTTGGGCCGCGTAAGTGCGCAGGTCGCCGGCGAGGCTCCCGGTGTCGGGCATCGGCGACTGCGCATTGAGGCGGGTGAGCGCCACGTCGGTGAGCAGGGTTTCCAGGCTGCCCCACCGGCGGTAGATGCTGCTGTCGGCTACGCCTGCGCGGGCTGCGACGTCGCCGACGGTGAAGTTGCCGTAGCCGCGCTCGCTGATCAGGGCGGTGACGGCCTGGTGCACCTGCGCGCCGACGCGGGCGCTGCGTCCGCCGGGCCGCCGGGCTCGCTGTCGCTCGTTCATACCTCCACCTTAACGCAGTCGAGACTTGCGTTTGCGAGGCGGCCCTCCCTATAGTCATCTAACGCAGTCGCTGACTGCTTTAGGGCGCTCAGGTGTATCGCCACCCGCGTCGACCGCGACCGGGCGCAACTAACGATTGAGGGGGATCCCATGGCTGCATCGCATGCGACCGTAGGCAGTCGATCGAACCGGGCTGTGCTGCTTACGGTGACCTGCCTGGGCCAGTTCATGGTTCTGCTCGACAACACGGTCGTTGGAGCGGCGCTGCCCGATATGCAGCACCGGCTGCACACTCAGCTTTCCGGACTGCAATGGATCGTCGACGCGTACGTACTGCTGGTCGCCATGCTGCTGCTGTCCGGCGGTGTCTTCGCCGACCGGTTCGGCCGCAAGCGGGTGTACCTGACCGGAGTGGCGGTGTTCACCGCCGCGTCGCTGCTGTGCAGCATCGCGCCCTCGCTCGGCTGGCTGGTCGCCGGCCGAGTGCTGCAGGGCATCGGGGCTGCGGCGCTGAGCCCTGCCTCGCTCGCCCTGCTCGCCGCGGCCTATCCCGTGCCGCAAGAACGAATCAAGGCGATCGGGCTGTGGGCCGGACTCAGCGGAATCGGTCTGGCCGCAGGCCCCGTGGCCGGCGGCGTGCTGACACAAGCCTTCGGCTGGCCCGCCATCTTCCTGGTCAATCTGCCCCTCGGCGTGGTCCTGCTACTGGTCGGCCTGCGCCACCTCGGCGAGTCCAGCAACCCGAGCGCCGCGGCGATCGACATCCCGGGCACGGTGCTGTCCGTTCTGGCGGTGGGGGTACTGACCTACGGGCTGATCGAGGGGGGTGCCCGCGGCTGGACCTCACCGGTCATCCTGGGCAGCTTCGCCGCCGCGGTGATCCTCCTCGCCGCCTTCGTCGCCGTCGAAGCCCGTCTTTCCGCTCCGATGCTGCCGCTGCGGCTGTTCCGGCAGCGCCTGTTCACCGTGTCCAACACCGCCATGGTCGTGGTGGGGTTCGCGCTCATGGGCTCGTCGTTCTTCTTCTCCCAGTTCTTCGTGTACGTCCAGGGCAGCTCGATCCTGCGCGCCGGCCTGCAGACCCTTCCCGTATCCCTCGCCATGGTGATCGTCAGCCCGTACGCGGGCCGGCTCGCCGCCCGATACGGCTTCCGCATCGTGGTCACCACCGGCCTGGCCCTGGCCGGCCTGGGGCTGCTGGCGCTCGGCATCGTGCACGCCGACACCGGCTACGCGGACGTGTGGTGGCGGCTGGGACTCGCCGGCATCGGCTTCGCCCTGACCATGTCGCCACTGACAGGCGCCGCCATCCAAGCAGTCAGCCCGCAGGAAGGCGGCCTCGCATCAGGCATCAGCAGCACCACCCGGCAGATCGGCGCGGTGCTCGGCGTCGCTATGCTCGGAGCTATCGTCCGCACCCGGCAATCCGGCGGCGCCTCCTTCGCGACCGGCCTCAACAGCGCCTTCCTCGCTGCCGGCACCGTCACATTGGCCACCGCCGTGTTCACCGGCCTGTGGCTGGCGAGGTCCAGGCCCGCGCAAGGCTCCGCGGCGCCGCAACGTTCCATCGATGCAGATGCGGTCACCACCTCGAACGAGGCATCTGTGAAGAGCCGTTGACCATGACAACCGCCTTGGCCGGGAGAAGCGGCTGCGCGCCGAAGCATCGACATCATCATGCCGCTGCCGAGGACCCCTGGGCGAACGCTACTTCCAGGTCACCGACCCCGGCGGCGTGATCGTCCAGTTCATCGAGTGAGTCACCCCTCCCCGAGAACATCTGAAGCCCCACCGGGCCAGGGTGATCCGCCCCCGGCCCTACGGCTCCCCACCAGGGCCGTGTGCGACATCCCGCAACCACGCAAAGGACCCAGGCCTTGTCCCCTGACCCGACCACCGTGCACCCGCTGCCCGCCCACGAGCGCGTGGTGTTCCTCAACCCGCTGGTCACCTCACCGAACATCACCGTGGGCGAGTACACCTACTACGACGACCCGGACGGCGCCACGGACTTCGAGCACCGCAACGTCCTCTACGCCTACGGGCCGGAGCGCCTCAGCATCGGCAAGTACTGCGCGATCGCCACCGGAACCACCTTCCTGATGGCCGGCGCCGAGCACCCGACGATGGGGGTGTCGACGTACCCGTTCACCATGTTCGGCGGCCGGTGGGCGGAGCAGACGCTGGACATCGTCACCGCCATGCCCAGCCGCGGCGACACAGTCGTCGGCAACGACGTCTGGTTCGGGTACCGGGCGACCGTCATGCCCGGCGTACGGATTGGCGACGGCGCCATCATCGCGGCCGGCGCGATGGTCACCGCCGATGTTCCGCCGTACACGATCGTCGGCGGCAACCCGGCCAAGTCGATCCGGCAGCGCTTCGACGACGCCGACGTCGAGCGGCTGCTGCGCGCCGCGTGGTGGGACTGGCCCGCCGACCTGGTCACCGAACATGCCCGCACCATCATGGCCGGAACCCCGGCCGACATCGCGCGCATCGCCACCGAGCACGGACAGGGGAAGCCCCTTTGAACCACGTGCCCCAGATATACATCGAAGAGCACACAGTGGCCGACCACGCGGCCGGACCCTACGCCCTTACCACGGGACCGGACGGCGCCCTGTGCTTCACCCTTGTCCACAGCGGCCGGATCGGCCGCTTCGTCCCGGGCGAGGAGCCGACGAGCCACCGGCTCGACCCCGACAGCGAGCCGACCGTCATCACCCCCGGCCCGGACGGCGCGCTGTGGTTCCCTCATCCGTGGCGTCATCCTCAAAGCCGCCCGAGTTGCTGGGTACGAGTCCTGGTGGTGGCCGTGATCGGCGTGTCGGGGGCGGTGCTGGAGGGGCGGATCACGGGGGTGGACTGACCCGGCGCAGCGACCGTCACAGGGCTCCGGCGTCCCGGGCCGTCCAGACGCTCGGGTAGATCGGCCGGAAGCCGAGCTCCCGGCGGATGCGCTGGTTGGACATGATCCCGAACCACGGGTCGGGGTCTGTGAGCGCGTGGAGCCCGGCGGGCACCTCGACGCCGTTGAGCTGGTGCAGCTCGACCGTCGTGACGGGGGCGTCGTCGGCGATGTTGTAGATTCGGCCGGCGATACCCGGCGCGTACAGCAGACGCATCAGGCCCTGGGCGACGTCCGCGTGGTGGGCCATCTGCAGGCGCTGGTGCGGCGCCCAATGGGCAGCCCACTGCAAGGAGTTGGCGAGGTGCGGGTCGCCCTCGCCGTAGACGAAGGGGAGCCGCCCGATGCGTACGTCCAGGCTCTTGAGCGCGAGCAGTTCGCGCTCGGCCTCGGCCTTGGACTCGGGGTAGGCGCCCCACATCTCGCCGCCCGGCCGGCTCTCGTCCTCCTCGGTCAGCGGGCGGCCCCGTCCGACGCCGTACACATTGCCGGTACTGACCTGCACGAACCGCTCCACGCCGGAGGCCTGCGCGGCGCGGCCCAGGGCCACTGCGGCGTCCCGGTTGACGGCCCACGCCTCCTCGTCGGGCACCCCGCGGAAGGAGGCGGCGACGTTCACGACGGCGTCCACGCCGGCGAGCGCCTTGCCGAGTGTCTCCTCATCGCGCATGTCTCCTACGGCGACCTGGGCGCCCAGCTCCGCGAAGCGCTCGCCACGGGCCACGTCCCGCACCAGGACCCGCACCTGCTCGCCCGGCTGCCGCTGGGCCAGCAGCCGCGGCACGAAGCGGCGTCCGACCTGTCCCGTCGTACCGGTCACCAAAGTCAGCATGATGTGCTCCTCACGCACTGTGTCGCTGTCGTTGATGACCAGCCTCGGCGGTTGCGGGGACGAGGGGGAGAGACCTCTTCATCAGGGGATCGGGAGTCCCTGGATAAGCCGGCCGGCGTCCCGCACCCTGGAGAGGTGAACCGAGCCGAACTCGCCGACTTCCTGCGCCGCGCTCGCGCCCGCCTGGACCCTCCCGACGTGGGTCTCACGGCCGGCGCCCGGCGCCGTACGCCGGGGCTGCGCCGCGAGGAGGTGGCCCAGCTGGCCGGCATGTCCGTGGACTACTACACGCGCCTGGAACAGTCCCGGAGCCCGCGCCCGTCCCGCCAGATGCTCACCGCGCTGGCCCGTGCCCTGCGCCTGACGGAGGACGAACGCGACCACCTCTTCCACCTCACCGGTGAAGAGCCGCCGCGCCGGGAGGCGACCAGCACGCACGTGCGCCCGGGCCTGCTCCTGGTGCTGGACCGGCTGCACGACACCCCGGCCATGGTGGTGACCGACTGCGGCGAGGTCCTGGCCCAGAACGCGCTGTCGCGGGCGCTGAGCGGAGACGTCCTCGCCCGCCCGCCCCGAGAACGCAACATGATCCGCCGCTTCTTCCTGGACCCGACGGCCCAGGAGCTGTTCCCGCCCGAGGACCGCCCGGAGCGCGCCCGCGAGCAGGTCGCCGGCCTGCGAGCGGTGGCCTCGGGCCGCCCCACGGACCCCGAACCCGCCTCGCTCGTCGCCGAACTACGCGCCGCAAGCGAGGAGTTCGCCCGCCTCTGGGACGAACACGAGGTCGCCGTACGCCGCGCCGCCACGAAACGCTTCCGGCACCCTGCGATCGGCATCCTCGAACTCGACTGCGAGATCCTCGTCAACTCCGACCACAACCAGCAGCTCGTCATCCACACGGCCCGCCCGGGAACGGAGTCGTACGAGCGCTTGCAGTTGCTGCGGGTGGTGGGCTTGCAGGACCTGACGCCAGCAAGCTCCTGACCGCGTGCGCGGCTTTCGAGTTCGCTCCTTGCCCACCGCACATCGCCCACGATCCCGAACTCCGCGCCATCTTGGGCCGACAGCGGCACAACGTCTGCCACTGGCACAGGCAGGCAGACGACCACCCCCGGGGAGAGGATGGGGAGCACGGCCCGTGAGGGTGTGTCGGCGGATCAACGCTCGCCCAGTAGCCATCGCCCAGACGTCTCCTCCATCACGCCGGAGCCTTGCTCTTGTGCCGCTCTGTGCGTCGGCCTCGACCCCTGCGTACACGCGGCCACATGTCGGTGGCGTGGCGCTGCCTGCCAGGTCGCCGACCCCGCCAACGAGCGGTGGCTCGTGTTGATGAGTCGGTCAGCCTGGGTCCCTCTCGGTCGTCGGTGAGGCGGTGAGAAGAGAAGTGGCCTGGGGCCAGGTCTCCTGGCGTAGGAGGTCGAGCAGGGCCGTCTCGGCCGAGCCCACGCTGTCCCGGAGAACGGCGATGACCGGCTGGGAAACGGCTGGGAACAGCGGCCGGGTGAGGTGTTCGTGTTCGTGCGGTACGGCGGACGCGGGGACGAGCGCCGCACCCAGCCCGTGGGCGGCCAGGCGTACGGCGGTCGCTGTCTGGGTCACGCGGGCGGCGGTGATCGGCGTGAGCTCGTTGTCTCGCAGCACCTGGCGGAGTATGGCGTCGAGGGCGCTGTCGTTGTCGAACCTCACCCAAGACTGCTCCTCCAGGTCGCTCAGGTCGACCCTGTCGGCGGCGATCTGCGGGTGCCCTGGGTGCAGTACTACGACGAACTCTTCGTCCCCCAGATGGTGGGCGGTGTCGGGCGACTGTTCGCAGGCTGGCATCAGCGCAAGGTCGAGCACTCCGCGGCGGCACATTCGGTCCAGCTCGGCGGCGCCGGGCTCCTCGAAGACGGTGACCTCCAGTCGTGGGTAGCGGCGGCGCAGTGCAGCGAGCGCGTGTGGCAGCTGTCGTGTGCCGAATCCCATCTGCACCGAGACGAGCAGTTCCCCGCCCAGGTCGTCGGCGGCGGCCCGAGCTGTCGCCCGGGCGCGTCGCGCCGCGTTCACTGCGACCTGCGCCTCCCTCAGGAAGGCCCGTCCGACGGCGGTAGGCGTCAAACCGGTCGGCGTGCGGTCGAACAGGCTCACCCCGAGGTCGCGTTCGAGGCTACGGATCTGCTGGGACATCGACGGCTGGGCGACGTGCAGCCGCTCCGCAGCCGCGGTTACGGATCCCTCTGCGGCCACGGCCAGGGCGTACTCGTACTGGCGAAGGGTCATGGCTTTCCGTCCTCTCGGCGTTGGCCCCGGGACGCGGCCCACCTCAGTAGTTGTCGTTGCGCCATCCTCATCCCAACACGCGAGGTGTGTCTTTTACTCCCTGGCTTGACGCCATAGGAACGGCCTATATCTTCGGCTGTTATTTGGTCTTTGCCGTGTGATTTCTCGTCGCGTAGCGTGAAAAAGGTCGGCGGCGCGCATTGCGTGACTATTTTTCAACAGTCACTTTCCATGCACGCCGATTATTCTTGCGAGAGCGAATTATCGAATAAGAGGAATTCTGGCATGACCACGAACGTGAACGGATCGGTTGTGCGCGAGCTGGCGGGGAAGCGGGCGCTGGTCACGGGCGGTTCTCGCGGGATCGGCGAGGCCATCGTGCGCCAGCTCCTGGACGCGGGCGCTGAGGTCCTGACGACTGCCAGGTCGGCGGCGAGCCTGGTGCCTGAGGGAGCTTCTTTCGTGGCGGCCGACGTGCGGACGCGGAGCGGAGCGGAGGCGCTTGCCGCAGCCGCGGAGGAGAGGCTCGGCGGAGTGGACATTCTGGTTCACAACGTGGGTGGCGCGCAGCCGCACAACGGTGCGCTGGCCATCCCCGACGAGGGGTGGCAGGACGCCCTGAACCTGAACCTCCTGGCGGCCGTGCGCCTGGACGCGCTGCTGGCACCAGGGATGCGTGAGCGGCGTTCAGGGTCGATCGTGCACATCTCGTCGGCCGCGACGCCGACCGTGGCGCCGCCGTTCCTGCACTACACAGCGGCGAAGGCGGCATTGGAGAACTACAGCCGGGGCCTGGCCCTGGAGCTGGCCGGCTTCGGGGTCCGGGTCAACAGCGTCTCTCCCGGTCGGACCACCACTCCGGGGGGCGAGGCGACCCGGGAGCATTGGGCGCAGATCAGCGAGGGCCCGGGTCTGGACAACACCGCGCCGCCGCTGGGGCGCGATGGCCGGCCGGACGACATCGCCAACGCCGTGCTGTTCCTCGTCTCCGAGCGGTCGAGCTGGGTGACCGGGAGCGGTCTCATCGTCGACGGCGGCGAATTCCCCAAGGGCTGACGATTACCGGGCATCACCGTTTTCAGGAAAGCGAAGGAATAAAACGCATGGACAAGTACAGCGGTAAGAATGTCGTAATCACGGGCGGTGCCCGTGGCATGGGATTCTCGATGGCGAAGCTTCTGGTCGACGGCGGAGCACGTGTGGTGATCACCGGCCGTTCCCAGGCCAGGCTCGACGCCGCTCGGCTGCAACTCGGCGAGAACGCGATGGCCGTCCAAGGCGATGTGAGCTCGCTTTCGGACCAGGATGCCCTGGCCGACCACGTCAAGCGCGAACTCGGTAGCCTCGAGGCGCTCTTCGTCAACGCCGGCATCGCCCGCACGATGCCGTTCGAGTCGATGACCGAGGAGGTGTACGACGAGCTCTTCGCGATCAACACCAAGGGTGCCTACTTCACGGTGCAGAAGCTTGCCCCGCTGCTGAGTCAGGGCGCCGGCGTCGTCCTCATCACCTCGGTCGCCAACGTCATCGGCATGCCAGAGACCAGTGCCTATGCGGCCAGCAAGGCGGCGTTGCGTTCGCTGGCCCGAAGTCTGGCCAGCGAGTTGCTCCCGCACGGGGTGCGGGTCAACGCGCTCAGCCCCGGACCCATCGACACCGGAATCCTGGAGAGCAGCGGGATGACCGCAGAGGCTGCCGAGGAGTTCAAGGCGCAACAAGCCGCACACAACCCCATGCAGCGCTTCGGCACCCCCGACGAGATTGCCAGGGCTGCCGCGTTCCTGGCTTTTGAGGCCACCTACACCACGGGCGCCGAGCTCGCCGTCGACGGGGGCGCCACTCAGCTGTGAGCCACCGAACGGTGGCCACGTGCGGGAGGTTGCGACGGCGAGGAGGTTCCTGCTCCGGAGGACGCCAGTTGCCCGCCCCTGTGAGTCCACATCGTCGTCGACATCATCCACGTGCTCGAATACGCGGCGAGTCCGACGCCGGCGCCGGTGCGCAGCAGTCCTCGACGGCTGGGAGACGTAAGGGAGTCGAGTTCCTGCGCAGGGCACCCGGCCGATGTCTCGACGGGTGCGGGACGTGCCGCTCGGCACGGTTCCGGCGTCCCCTCAACGGCTCCGGCGCCTGTCGCTCCCTCCTCGACGGCTCCGGCGCGCGTCACTCCGATCCCGGTGCCGCTTGACTATGACGGGCGTCATAACGCAGCCTGGGCTTATGACGACGGTCATGGAGCCGTCGTACGTCCTCCGCTCTGGATGAGGTGCTGCGAAATGCCTCCTGCCGTGTCGGTGCGGTGCGCGGGGCCCGGCGACCTCGACGGGCTGGGCCGGATGGTCTCCCGCTGCTCGGCCGACAGCATCCGGGACCGCATGCACGGCGGCACCCGGCGAGGCGACCTGCTCCGCGAGATGCGGCGGACAGTGCTCCACGGGTGCGGCGCGGTCCTGGTGGCCGCCGAGCGGGACAGGACGGTGGGATGCCTGGAACTCATCCGCCCCGCCCCCGGAGCACCGGTGGCCGAGATGGCACTCCTCGTCGAGGACGCCCTGCAGGGCCGGGGCATCGGCACCCGGCTGCTCGACGCCGTACCTGCCTGCGCCCGAAGCGCCGGGATCGCGGTCGTCGGTTTCTCGGTGGAGGCCGGCAACGGCCGGGCCAGACGGCTCGTGCGGCACCTTCCCGCCGGTCGGCTGGAGTGGCAGTGGCAGCAGGGCACGCTGGAGGCCGCGTGGCACGTCGACACACGCCGCTGACGGCTCACGACGGGGCGGTTCGGGTGCCGGGACCGAACAGGGGCGCGTGGACGCCCAGACGGTGACGGTGCTCGCGGGGAGCTTCGGGGGTACGGCAAATGGCGATGAGCGCGGCGTCGTCGTTGAGACGTCCGCCCACGTGGGCGAGGAGGTCGCGGCGGATGTGGTGCAGGAGTTGCTCGGGACTGCTGTCGCCCCACGGGGCGGCCCGCTCCGCGAGCGGGAAGAAGTCGCCGCCGGCGTTGCGGGCCTCGACGACGCCGTCGGTGTAGAGCAGGAGCGTGTCTCCGGGTTCGAAGGAGAACACGTCCAGGGTGTAGTCCGTCGGGTGCAGTCCGTGCATCCCGAGGGGGGCCGCCGGGTGCACCGGGACCGTGTCGGCGCCGGCCGAGCTCAGCAGCAGGGGCGGAGGGTGGCCGCAGCTGAGCACGCGCGTGGTGTTGTCGTCGTCCGCGATCTCCGCCAGCAGCACGGTGGCGAACCGCTCCCCGGGGTGCTCCGCGGGCCCGAGGTGGGGAAGGTTGCGGGCCACGCTCTGCTCCAGGGCAAGGGCCAGGTCGCACAGGTTGGGCTGCTGGTGGGCGGCCTCACGGAAGGCACCGATGATGAGGGCGGCCTCTCCGATGGCGGACAGGCCCTTGCCCCGCACGTCGCCGATCATGACCCGCACGCCGGTGCCGGCGGTGGTCGCGGCGTACAGGTCACCGCCGATCTGCGCCTCGTCCTCGGCGGCCAGGTAGAGACAGGCGATCGTCAGGGGGCCGATCCGCTCCGGCAACGGCCACAGCAGGACGTGCTGCGCCGCCTCCGCGACGGCACGCACGCGCTCCAGCTGGTGCTGACGCCGGTCCCGCACCACGCAGTAGAAGACGGTCAGGGCCGACAGCACCGCCAGGGCGAGGACCTGCACCAGGATGTTGCGTGAGAACAGCACACCGAAGTGCCAGCCGATGTACGCCTGCGCGCCCGCGGCCAGGAGGCCGATCGCGCCGGTCACCCAGGGACCGGCGAACGAGGCGGTGATCGCGGGCGCGATGACCAGCAGGGGGCCGAGGTGGATGTCGGCCGGGACCAGCTGGTCCACCACCGTGATCACCACGATGAGGGCTGTCGGGATCGCCAGCAGGGCTTTGCTCGACTGCCACTGCCACTGCCACTGCCACTGCCACTGCCACGGCTGGCGCGTCCCGGCCCGGTGTCGCTGGAACTCCACCTCTTCCCACTGCCCCACTCGCCTCGGCCCTAACAGAGGCGGCTGCCGTGCCGGAGGCCCCGCGGCCCGCCTGCCGCGGCTACAAGGCCCCGGCCTCGGTCCTGGCCAGCGCGAAAACGCCGGCGGCGATCAGCCCGACGCCCAGTACCTGCGGCAGCACCCACCAGCCGGCCCGCACGTGCTCCTCGTAGACCAGCACGCCGAGCAGGAAACTCACCATGGCATCGCCGAGGGTCAGGGCGGGCTGGGAGGCGATCAGCGGCCCGCCCTGCATGGCGTGCTCCATCAGGAGCATGGCGCAGACGCCGCTCGCACCGAAGGCGTACGTCTGCCAGGAGCTGAGGAACCCGGCGAGGGCGTCCTCGGCGAGGATGTGCACGGCCGTCTTCATCAGTCCCGCCGTGAGGGCGAAGCAGATCGCCGTGGCCGTGCCGATGCAGGCGGCGCGAACCTTCCCCGGCGGTCTCCTCAGGCCCACCGCGGTCAGCGCGACGGCGGCACCCGCGCAGGCGGCCAGGACGGGAAGCCAGCGGTCGATGGACACGTGGGTGCGGTTCCCGGCGGGGGCGGCCGTCAGCAGTGCCACCCCCAGTCCGGCGACGACGGCGAACAGCTTCAGCAGCAGCGGGCCGGACGGCCGCCGACGTTGCCACAGCGCGGCCAGCAGCAGCGCGAGGGGAAGTTCCAGGACGAACAGCGGCTGGACGAGGGAGAGCGGACCGGTGGCCAACGCGGCCGCCTGCCACACGCCGGCGGCGATCACGGTGACCACCCCGGCGAGCCAGACGGGCCGTCGCAGCAGGTCGAGAATCAGCCCGAGGCGGAAGCTCTGGGACTGCGGCACGGTCAGCGCGGCCCTGCGCTGCAGTACGGTGGCGAGCGCGTTGCTGAGTGCGGCCAGCAGCGCGAACAGAGTCGGCAGGACGATTCTCATGCCCTCATCCTTGGCCGATCCGCCCGACGAACCCTCGGCGACACGACCGACCACGCCCTGTCGTCGCGCCTCCTCGCCCACCTTCCCGCACTCCGCTCGCCGATCTGTCGCACCCCGTCAGCCGTCGTGTCACGCCCCCTCGTCCGTCGTGGAGCACCCCCTCGTCCACCGTTCGGTACACGCCGTCCCGCGTGGTCCGAGCCGCCCGCTGGTGCGACGCTGGGGTGGAGAGGTGTCCTAGGGGAAACCGGGAGCGCCGATGGGACGGGACGTCCCGGCGATGGTCTTCACCCGCGAGGACCGACGCCGGTACCGGATCAAGATGCAGGAGTGCCTGGAGGCGTTGGCGCAGATGCTGCGCACGTCACGGTTCGAGTCCGAGCGGCCCCAGGTGGGACTGGAGATCGAACTGAACCTGGGCGACGAGGAGGCGGAGCCGGCGATGCGCAACAGCGATGTGCTGGAGGCCATCGCGGACCCCGCCTGGTCGACCGAACTGGGGAGGTTCAACCTCGAGATCAACATTCCGCCCCGTCGTCTGACGGCGGGCGGCCCCGACGCCTGGGAGTCCGAGATCCGGGCCGCGCTCAATCACGCGGAGCGGCGCGCAGCGTCGGTCGGCGCGCATCTGATCATGATCGGCATCCTTCCCACGCTGCGCCAGGAGGACGTGGGCGAGGCCGCGCTGTCGGAGAACCCGCGCTACCGGCTGCTCAACGACCAGGTCTTCGCCGCGCGGGGCGAGGACCTGCGCATCGACGTGGACGGCGTCGACCGGCTGCGGACCTACGCGGACACGATCACTCCGGAGGCCGCGTGCACCAGCACGCAGTTCCACCTCCAGGTGTCGCCGGAGGAGTTCGCCGGGTACTGGAACGCGGCACAGGCGATCGCCGGGATCCAGGTGGCGCTGGCGGCCAACTCCCCCTTCCTGTTCGGCAAGGAGCTGTGGCACGAGACCCGCGTCCCGCTGTTCGAGCAGGCCACCGACACCCGGCCGCAGGAGTTCAAGGTGCAGGGAGTACGGCCCCGGGTGTGGTTCGGGGAGCGGTGGATCAACAGTGTCTTCGACCTGTTCGAGGAGAACCTGCGCTACTTCCCGGCGCTGCTGCCCCTGTGCGACGAGCAGGACCCCATGGAGACTCTGGACAGCGGCGACATCCCCGAACTGGCCGAACTCACCCTCCACAACGGCACCATCTACCGCTGGAACCGCCCGGTCTACGCCATCGCTCACGACAAACCGCACCTGAGAGTGGAGAACCGGGTGCTGCCCGCCGGCCCGACCGTCGCCGACACCCTCGCCAACGGCGCCTTCTACTACGGGCTCACCCGCGCCCTGGTGGAGGAGGACCGGCCGGTATGGTCGCGCATGTCCTTCTCCGCCGCCGAGGACAACCTGCACGCGGCGGCACGGCACGGCATCGAGGCGCGGCTGTACTGGCCCGGGATGGGCGAGGTGCCGGTGCCCGAACTCGTGCTGCGGCGCCTGCTGCCGCTGGCGCACCGGGGACTGGAGCACTCGGGCATGGACGAGGCGTGGCGGGAACCGCTGCTCGGCATCATCGAGCAGCGGTGCGTCGCCGGCCGCAACGGAGCGGTGTGGCAGAAGGAGATGTTCCACCACATCGACGCCTCCGCCCGGGCGAGCCGGCACGAGTCCCTCCGGCGGATGACGCAGCTCTACGCCGACTACATGCATCTCAACGTCCCCGTCCACACCTGGCCGGTCGACTGACGGCCGCGGGCTCGCGGGTCGTGGGGATCAGATGCGGCTCTGGGTGCGGTGGCCCAGGGCCGCGCTGCGGCTGCTCGCCAGGTGCTTCAGCACAAGGGCTTCGACGCGCTGGACGTCTCGTTCCGCGATGGCCTGGTAGAGGGTCTCGTGCTCCCGTGCGACTCCCAGCAGGTCGTCGTGCTGTCCCAGGAGCCACCGCAGGCGACTGCGCAGCACGCGTTCGAGTTCGTTCAGCAGCTCGTTGGCGGCCAGGGAGGTGACGGTCTGGTGGAAGTCGGCCGCCGCCCGGCGGGCGCGCACCGCGTCGCCCGCCTGGGCCGCTTCCAGCTCGGCGTCCAGGTTCGCCCGCAGCTTGTGCAGACCGGCGCGTGTGTGCCGTTGTGCGGCGAGCCGGAAGGACAGGGTCTCCAGGGTGGACTGGACCTCGTGGAGGTCGGCGACGTCGCTCGCGGTGAACTCGCGCACCACCGCCCATGTGCGCGGCCTCGGCGTCACCAGGCCTTCGGCCACCAGCGTCTTGAGCGCCTCCCGGACGGGAAGCCGGCTCACGCCGAGCGCCTCGGCCAGCTCCCGCTCGACCAGCCGGCTGCCGGGCTGCCGCACACCGTCGAGAATCTCGTCACGCAACTGCCGGGTCACGCGCTCGGACTCGGGCGTGAAGTCGCCTGACGCAGTCATCGCCGTCCTTCTTCTACTCTCGTCCCATCCCACGGCACACCGTCTGCGTCCCTACGGAGCGGCAGTCGAGCGGCCCGTCAGGATACCCCGCGGCACGGGGCCGCCGACGGCCGCAGGCGCGCGGTCCCGCACGGCGCCGTCGTCAGCGGCTGGCCCTTCGCGCAGGGCCGGCCGGGCTTCGCCGACCGGACCAGGCGGCCGGGGCGGCCCGGGCGGCAGTCACCCCGGCTGGTTGATCCAGCCCAGCCGAACGGCGCGGCCGTCGGGGTGGCTGGTCAAGGACCCAAGGGGCCGGGTCAGGACAAGGACCGCCATGTCGTCCTGGCTCTGGCGCCCGGTCCAGCGGTGGACGTCGCGCACGAGCGCGTCCACGAGCCGCTGCGGGCTCGTATACGCGCCCGGGGTGAGGCGGATACTCGGGTCGTAGAACGCTCCACTGCCGTCACGTGCCTCGGTCACTCCGTCGGTGACCAGGAGCAGAGAGGCCCCGGGGTTCAGCGGGAAGACGTCCGCGGCCCGCTGGCCGCTGGTCCCGGCGCCCGGGAGCCGCAGCCCCAGCGGCAGCTCGTGGGTGGTCGGTTCCAGCGGCGACACGGCCCGCTCGTCGACCAGGTACGGCGGCGGATGCCCGCGGTTGAGCACCTGGGCCGTCCTCCCGTCCGGGGGGATCTGGAGCAGCACGGCGGTGGTGAAGTCCTCGAACGTGTCGTCCGTGCCGCGCCGGGCCAGAGCGTCGTCCAGCCGGTCGGCGAGCTCGGCCAGGGTCGGGGTCCGCTCCGCCTCGTGGCAGAAGGCGCCGACGAGTACGGAGACGGTGGAGACGGCGCCCAGTCCCTTGCCCCGGACGTCGCCGATGATCGCGCGCACTCCGAACGGCGTGGCCAGCACCGCGTACAGGTCCCCGCCGATGCGGGCCTCGGCATGCGCGGCCACATACCGGGCGGCCACCCTCACCGGCCCCACGCGGCGCGGCGGGTCCGGCAGCACCGCCCGCTGCGCGACCTCCGCCACGTCACGGACCTGCGCCAGCCGGTACTCCTGACGGGACCTGGCTCTGTTGACCATCAAGGCCACAGCCCCGGTGATGACGACGTCGGCCAAGTCGACGAACAACGCCGTCGCCGGACGATCCAGATGCAGGTCCAGCGCGACCGAGGCCGCGCACGCCAGCACCACGACGAGCAGGCTGGCGCGGAAGGACAGCAGGGCGGATGCGACCAGAGGGGCTGCGGTCAGCAGGGGCAGTCCCATGTACGGCTGGGGCCCGAACAGGTCCGCCGCCACGCCTCCGATGAGAAGCGCAGCGGCTACGAGAGCGGGAAAGCCGACGGACCTCACGCGGATCCTCTCCATCGTCATCGTCTCCCGTCGTCGTCAGCCGTGGATCTTGGCGCAAGGCTTCTGGTCGCTGCGGTTGAAACGGAAGCACAGCCGGGTTCCGTGGTCATGGAAATCCCGCCCCCGCGGATTCCGGCCGACACCGGAGGACCCGACCATGTCGTGAGGGACGGGAGTGGTGTCCTCGGCCCCACGCCGCGGTCACGGCCGCGTGGACCGGGGCGGCAGTCGCCGCCGGAGCAGCGGCGGCCGGCACGGCGGTGACGATCTTCTCTCGCATGCCCGGTCAACCCGCATGCCTCCGGAAAACGTTACGGCGGCCCACGGGTGATCACTCCGAAGGGCGCACGCGTGCTGTTCGGCCGGTACGGCGGGACGCCGGTGGCGTCGTCACGCCGCGACGCAGGGGGCCACCGCGGTGATCTACAGCGTGGTGAAGGAACGGACGAGGCGGACGCGGGCCGGCATGCCGCCTTCAGCCCGCCCTCTCAGCCGGATGGACCTGTGAGTGTCGCCCTTCGCGGAGCTCTGCATCACACCGCTGGTTCGCGCGGCCTCCTCGACCACGTCGCCCCTCACACCCCGTCAGCTCGCCCTGCCCGACGGCGTCGCGCGATCCGTGTCACCTCTGTGGGCTGCGCCATACCAGCGCATCATCCCTGCCCTGTGGGGCAACCGTCCGGGCGAAGTCTCTACTGGGCAAGGATCACCGACATGTTTGAGGAACCAGTGACGGATACCGGACAAGCGGAGCAGCCCGGCGCCCTGTGTGTCGTCACCACCGCCATCGACGGCGTCCTCGTCGTGTCAGCGGCCGGAGACATCGACCACAACACCTGCCATCGACTGCAGCGAGCCCTCGACGACCCGGAGACCGCCGCATGCCGCGCCGTGGTCGATCTGCACGAGGTCACGTTCATGGACTCCAGCGGCATCAACACCCTCATCGCCGCTCACCACTCGCTCCACCAGGCCCACGGCTGGCTACGCCTGGCCGGAACCCCCGCCTCCGTCATGCGCACCTTCCAGCTCGTCGGCCTGGACACCGTGATCGACTGCCACCCCAGCCTCGACGACGCACTCAACGCCTGACGGGAGCCGGCGGCTCCGCCACGACCGCCGATGAGGCCTGGGCGCCCTGCCACGTGTTGGGCGCCCAGGCCGGCCCCCGGGGCAGGGCCAGACCCGCAACGGGGGGATGCGGACCTGCCCCTGCACGCCGGCGCCCGTGTACCTCCCCTCCCCCGGAGAACAGACGCCCGACCCCGCCCGGGATCATTTCCTTCGGCGCTCAGTCGCGATCGACACGATCGCCGCCGACCGCGACGGTCCCCCGAACGGAGGGGACTCCGTCGTTACGTAAGCCATTGAGCCGTTCGCAGGAGCCAAGGCAAGGAGACGGTCAAGAGTGTGACGCGCCGTCATCCGTTTTCCCGCTGGTCGCAGCACGGTTCGTAGCAGGGACAGGACCAACGGTCCGTGTCCCCCCGCATCGATGGCCCGTACAAGGGAGAGTTACGGATGTATCCGCGTTTCGTAACTCGAATCCTTTCGGCGATCTCGTGTCGCCGGGTGGGGCCATCGTGTGGTGCCTCGGCACCGAGCCGGGATTCGGATCGCACGCCCTGCCCCGACCAGGTCGGGTGTGCATGCACTTGAGAGGACAGCTTCATGTCTGTGTCTCGTACGGCGGCCCGCCTGCTCGCCACCTGTGTGGCTTCGGGCATCCTGGTCGGCGCGGCCGCCATGCCGGCCCTCGCCGCCGGAGCCGACCATCACCGCGACAACGGTAGGGCCTACCCGCACAGCCAGCGTTGGGAGGGCAACAGGAACGACCACGACCACGACGGTCGCCGCGGTCGTTTCGGCGACTGGGACCGGGACCGGGGCCGGCACCACGGCTGGTACGACGACCGCCGGGACCAGGGCCGGCACCACGGCTGGTTCCACAACCGCCACCGGGACCACCACCACTTCCTCGGCCACCACTAGCCTGACTTGACGGGCCTGCTGTGACGCGGCGACCGACCGCGCCTCAGCCACCGTCCTCGTAGTCGGCACGGTTACACCCGGCCGGGGGCCGAAGACCGTTCTCCTGCGGTCTTCGGCCCCCGGCCATGAACTGACGACGGCCTGGCGAAGGGTGCGGAGCCGCTCCCCCGCGGGTGACCTGCCTGGTGACGGTCCGGGCCGAGGGCGAGATGGCGGTGACGCCGGACCGAGCGGTCCGAGCCGGCCGGCCAGGCCTGGCGCGGATCGTGAACCCTGCCCGGTCTAGCCTGGCCCGATGAAGTACGGGGAGGACTTCCGGGTCGGTGACGTGTTGACGGTCGCGTGTCCCTTCACTCCGGTCAGAGTCGAACGAGGCGTGACGTGGGGCCAGGTGTCGGTACGGTGGCCATGGTGGCGCATCGATACCGACAGCGACTTCCTCCACTGGAACGGGGTCGTGGCTTTGGGCGTGCACATGGGCGGGCACGTCTCGCCCGAGGTGGAGCCGGAGTTGTTCCGGACCGACCCGCCGCCCGAGCACCTGAAGGCGGGCGACGTCTGCCGGGTCGGAGTGCCGCCGACCGTGATCCATGTGACGGCTGTCGACCACCATGACCCTCCGCTGGAGACGGGCTGGCTGCCGCGCCCCAGGCTGACCGTGGCTGTGTTGCCCCGCGGTCTGTCCTACCGCGAGTTCCCGGACGAGAGCCATCTCAACGGCACGGGGTCACACCATTCAACCGGGCGACGGGGATCCCGTTCACCTTTGAGCTGTTGATGCGGCCCTACGCGTTTCTGCGGCCGGGCGACGAGGTCGCCGACGCCGCAGGGCGGGCGTGGCGATTCGACGGCCCCTGGGAGTGGAACGCCTTCGACGGAGCGGGGCCCGGCACGAGTCCGGAGTGGCCGCTCGTCCTGTTGACCCGCTCTGGATCGCCGCGCTCCGTCGCGGATGCGGAGGCGGTGGCCGGGGGCACGGCGACCGGTTCCCACCGGGAGACCGTCCGGCGCTGGATGTCTCTCACCGACGCTTCGCCCACGCCCTGAGCTGATCGTCCTGGTCTGCACACCGCGGGCCATCAACGACGTCTCCCCATTCAACAGCTGACTTCGGGAGTGGGAGACTGCTGCAACTCCCATCGCCCCTCGGCGCCGTCGGCCGGACCGCCACAAACGCCTACGGCAGAAGGCCCAGGACTCTCTGTCATAGGCGTCCGCCAGCCGCACATCCAGGGCCTCTCGTCTGGATCAGGCCGGGCTCGCGGGGTCCGGCCTGATCCAGACGAAAGACCCTAGCCGCCGCAGACGACCTTCGCGTCGGCCAGGTCGGTGTGGTCGAACCAGTTGACGTCCTTGACCTTGTCGACCGTGAGGGTCAGCAGCTTGACGCCGGACACATCGAGGGTCGGCTCCCAGAGCGTGTCCGTCTTGTTCAGTTCGCTGCTCCGGCCGAGCAGCTTGCCGTCGCCGAGCACCGAGACGGTGACCCGTGGGTCCTTGGTGGCGCCGCGCATGTCGTCGTCGATGCCGGCGACGACGGAGAACGACGAGCACTGGACGCCGAGGTAGAAGCTGACGGTGGCATCCGAGTTGGTGCCGAGCCCCTTGTCGTAGGTCCTGCCCAGCATGGTGAGGGTGTGGCCGTCACCGGCGGCCTGTTCACCGTTGCTCATGTCACGCTCGATCGGCCCGTGGCCGCCCCGTGCGTCGAGGAAGGGAAGGTCGCTGAGGTAATGGGTGCCGGGCTTCGGCGCGGCCACCACCGGCACGTCGAGGACGGCCGCCAGTGGTGTCGCCCGGCCGGAGTGCACGGCCTCGGCCGAGACGCGCAGACGTGCCGTCCCGGCGGCCGGGTCTCCGTCCGTTCGCACCGTCCAGGTGAGGGTGGCGGACGCTCCGGGAGCGAGAGGTCCTGTGGTCGCGGTACGCGGGCTCGTCACGGTGACTCCGGGGGGCGGCAGCAGGGTGGCCGTCACCGTGCCGGCGTCCGACAGGCCGTTGCCGTTGCGCACGGTGGCGGTCACGGTCAGCGACGCCCCGGTCCCCAGGTACGAGGGGTCGGCCTCGAGTGACACACCGTCGGCGAGTCCGTCGCGGGCGAGCGAGTCGCGCAGCGCGGTGGCCAGGTCGACGGGGTCGCCGGCCGGCTTCAGGGGGAAGGTGCCGGTGCCGTCGGCCCAGTTCCGGCCGACCGCGTACCAGTCGATCGGGGCCGGCGCCTTGCCTTGTGCCAGAGCGGTGTCCAGCGACTGGAAGTACATCCTCCAGCGGTCCTGGTAGTAGCCCCCGACCAGGCCGGACCACTCACGGTTGGCGTAGTCCTGCAGGCCCGCCTGCACCCCCGCACGGTCGCCCCAGACGGTGATGAGGGACCGCATGTCGCGCTGGACGGCGGCCCGGTCGGCGGCGGTGGACGCGGCGTCGGCGCCGTACTTCAGCCACGGGCCGAGCATGAACTCCGGGCGGGAGCCGAGCAGGCCGTCCAGGGTGTCCATCGCGTCGAGCCACTGCTGGGAGAGCCGCTGGAACAGCGGCCGGTCTCCGGCATCGTAGGCCGCCTTGATCTGCGGCAGCCAGGCGCGGCTGCGGTTGGCGAGCACCTGCCGGGCGACGTCGGCCAGGTCGTACCGGTAGAGCTCGGTGCGACGGATCGACGGAGCGACGCGCAGCAGTTCGTCCAGGGCCTGTTCGAAGGCGACCGAGTCGTAGCGCATGCTCCCCGGGGACCAGGATGCGGCGTGGGTCGCGGTGAGGCTCGGCTGGGCGGCGAACAGTCCGTCCTGGGCCTCGCTCCAGCCGTTTGCGGGAAGTGAGTAGGCGGTCTGGGCGATGGTCCGCCAGGCCGCCTCGGCGTGCGGGTCGGGACCGTAGCGGGCGTCGGCGAACCGGCTGAACCAGTCGGCGAAGTCGACCGGGCCGGGCTGCCAGGCCAGCTCGGTGAGGAACTCGAACGCGGCGTCGTTGTTGTCGTTGGCCTCCGGCAGCACCGCGATGCCGTCCAGTGCGCTGCCCGGCTGGGCCAGTTGGGCGAAGAAGCGTCGGTTCCACACTGCGGCGTTGGCGCCGATCGTAGTGTGGCCACCGAAGTTCCAGATCGCCCCGAAGGCGTACGGCGTGCTGCCGAACTGGGCGGTCGGGTCCGCGGTCCGGTCGCTGTCGCCGTAGCGGTCGGTGATGCCGTCGACGATGAGCATCCGGGACTTGTCGACGCCGCTGAGCAGGGCCGCGGTGGGGTTGCTCTGCCAGCCGAGGATCACCCAGGTGGCCCCGGGGTGCGCCTGGTCCAGCGCGGCCTGCACCGCCCTGGCGGCCTCCCCGACGGGCACGCTGCCGGGATTGCCGCCCTCGTGCAGCAGGTCCATCTTGAAGGCACCGGTGCTGCCGAACAGTTCCTGCTGGGTGCGGTAGAAGTCGGCGGCGAGCCGGCCGAACACCGGGGTGCGCGGGTCGAGCCAGTCGGGGCGCCGCGTGCCGGACCAGGTGCCCTGCGGGACCACCGCGGCGCCGGGGTTCCTGGCGAGGAAGCCGGAGGGGACCGTGCCGAAGTAGCCGGGGAGCACGGGTTCGATGCCGACCTCGCGCATCCGGTCGGCGATCCTGCGGCCGAGCACGGTCCTGGATTCGATCAGTGCCTGGCTCTCCTGATCGTCCGCGGTGTTGGACATGTTCTGCAACAGCCACCACGGCTGGTGGGCGGGCATGGGGATCCACGCGCGCATCTCGGCGTCGGTGTAGCCGAACCGGCGCATGGTCTGCTGGTACACGGCCTCCGTCCCCACCGGCATGAAGAATTCGTTGACACCGTGCAGCGCTGCGATGTCGATCTCGCGCTGCCAGCGGTCCCAATCCCAGTAGGCGTTGGTGTAGCCGTCGGCCGTGTCGTTGGAGAGCACCCGATGGCTGACGTTGGCGGTGCGGGTGACCGTCGAGGACGGCAGCGGCGGGCCCCCTTTCAGGCGCAGCGGCTCGGCCGAGGCATCCGAGGACCAGGAGACGTCGACGTGCGCGGTGTACTTCAGGTAGTGGCCGACACCTTGGAGCAGGGCGGACGGCGAGCTTCCCGAGATCAGCACCCGGCCCTTGTGCCGGGCGATCCCGAACTCTTCCCGGCCCGAGTTCGCGGGGGCGCAGGTTGCCAGCTCGATCCTCGGTGACCAGGCCGGGGCTATCCTGTCGACCACTCCGCGCGCCCCGGCGGTGGCGAAGGTCGGCCGGGCGGGTGGGGTCGCCGCGCAGACGGGCGG
>NZ_MUBM01000150.1 GCF_002154505.1 Streptomyces carpinensis
CGGGTGACGGGGTCGTAGACGGCGTAGAGGCAAGTGACGCCGATGCCGCCAGCGCCTTCGGGGGCGCCTTCGGGGGTGGCTTCGTCGGCGGAGAGGCGGATGACGAGGTCGTCGAGGTGGGTGAGCAGTTCGTCGGGCGGCAGGTCGACGTCGGCCAGGGTGCATACCGCGGTGCGCAGCCGGCCCATGGTGGCCGAGGCGCGGACGCCGTGGCCGACGACGTCGCCGACGACGAGTGCGACGCGTGCGCCTGACAGCGGGATCACGTCGAACCAGTCGCCGCTGACGCCGGCCAGAGGGTCGGCGGGCAGGTAGCGGGAGGCGATCTCGAGGGCGGCCTGCTCGGGCAGGGCCCGCGGGAGCAGGCTGCGCTGCAGGGTCATGGCCGTGGTGCGTTCGCGGGTGTGACGCCGGGCGTTGTAGATGCTCATGGCGGCCCGGGCGGCGAGCTCCTCGGCCAGCTGCAGGTCCTGGGGGGTGAAGGGGACGGGGTTGTGGTGGCGGCTGAAGAGGGCGACGCCCAGGGTGGTGCCTCGGGCGCGCAGCGGCACCACCATGAGCGAGTGCGTGCCCCACTCGCGGATCCGGGCCGCTCCTGGGTCCTCGCCGACCCACCGGGCAAGGGCGGGGCCGGTCATCTCGTAGAGCGCCCCGCGGTCCTTCGCCAGGCATTCGGCCACCGGGGACAGCGCCGGGTAGGTGCTGGACTCGCCGACGGCGACCGGGGACTCGGGGCTTCCTTCCAGGACCGAGCGCACGGCGGCGCGGCGCATGGTGACCGGCCCGGCCAAAGCGGTGGCGCCCGCCTCCTCACCGCGCGCAGGGAGCAGGTCGACGGCGGCGAAGTCCGCGAGGCGAGGGACGGCGACGTCGGTGAGTTCCTGGGCTGTACGGGCGATGTCCAGGGTGGTGCCGATACGGGTGCCGGCCTCGTTCAGCAGCATCCGCTCCCTCTCCGCGTGCTCCTCGTGCCCCTGGTACGCGGTCAGGCACACGCCCCGCAGCCGGCCCGCTCCGTCGCGCAGCGCGGTCAGCGACACCGGCCGGCCACTTTCTGGGCCGTCAGCCCATCCGGCATGGGCGGCAGAGAGGAAGGCCTCGGTCCACTGCGGCTCGCCGTCCTGAAGCACCCGGCGCATCCGCGCCTGGATCTCCTCGCCCACGGGGTGCGGCGCGATGTCCACCAGGCGCAGCCCGCGCATCTCGGCCTCGGTGAGCGAGAGGGCGCGCTCCATACCGCTGTTCGCCGCAACGAGCCGCAGATCCGTGCCGAAGACGGCCAGGATGCACGGGGACTGGGCGAACGCCCACTCCTTCAGCTCCCTCAGCCCGCCCGGCTCCTCCTCCTGTCCCCGCTCGCCCGGTGTGCCTTGCGGGCGGTTTTCGGGGTGCGACGGCGGGCTGGTCACGGCGCAGAGAAGGAGCCACTCGGTGGCCGCACCGCCGGTGGGGGTACGGCGGTGGGCGAGCAGGTGCTGTTCGAGGCGGCGGCCGTCCTGGTGGCGCAGCACCACGGTGCCGTTCCACCGGTCCTTGCCGGCCGCCTGGTGCCCGGCCGCCCGGCGGGCGGCCTCGCCGGTGTCGTCGGCGAGCAGGCAAGTGGCAGGGCGGCCGATGATCTGTGAGGGCTCGTAGCCGAGCAGGCGCCGGGCGCCCTCGCCCCACTCCGTCACGATGCCGTGTTCGTCGACGGTGGCCGTGGCCGTGACGGTGGCGGTGCGGGGCGGCTCGAGCGGGGCGGCCGCCTCGCCCGGCCGTTCACCAGGAGGAGTGGGAAGGTGCTCCATCGGCGCTCATCTCGCCTCGCTCGTTCCTCGACCACTGTTCCCGGGGGAACCTCCGCGGCCAGGGCCCTACCTACAAGCATGATCCTGCGGGGCAGGAAGCACCAGCACGGTGCCCGGTGAGGTGCCCGGGCCAGGCGGGGGCGCGGACCGCCCGCGGTGGGCGGTGCGCTGTGTGCGGAGCCGGGTACCGAGGGTGCTTCTGCACATCACCGATATATGCAGATAACGAAAATTTCAGGAAATATACGACGACGCGGAACCGGCCTGGGCCTACCTGTGTCAGTTAGGGGCAAATACCCGCATTTAGGCATCCGTGTAACTCCGAAGATGTGAGCGGGGACGACCGGACCGATGCGCCGAAGGAAAGCCGCCATGAGCCTCGCACCCGCCCTGTACACCGAAGCCCCCACCCCCGCCTCTGCCTTCGCGTGCGGGCCGGCTGCACTGGCCCCGCGTGAACGGGAGGCGCTGCGGCACATCGCCGCCGGGCACACCTACGTGCAGACAGCCCGACGCATGGGTCTCTCGAAACACACCGTCGACGCGTATCTGCGCCGGATCCGAACCAAGCTCGGCATCAGCAGCACCGCCGAGCTCACGCGCCTGGCCGTCTCCCTGGGCCTGTGACGCCGCGTTTCGGACCAGGCGAGGGTCGTGAACTGCTCGTTCTGCAAGCGCTTCGCGAGTTGGCACGAGCGGTGAGGATGGTCGCGGCGGAGGTATGGCCTGCGTCGACCAGATACTCGCCGGGCTTCGTCCGTTCTTGAGCCGGTGGCTGGGGCCTTGATGGAGATCACTTCGCAGTGGTGCAGGAGGCGGTCGAGGATGGCGTGGCGAGGACCTCGCTGCGGACCATGTCGTCGAGGCTGGTGAAGTAGATCGAGTAGCCGGCCCGGCAGGCCCCGACCGCGAGGGCGACAGCGATGTGTGTCTTGCCCACTCCGGGCGGCCCGAGCAGGGCGGCGTTCGCCTTGGCCTCGACGAACGAGAGTGTGGCCAGGTCCTTGACCTTGCGCGGGTCCAAGTCGGGCTGGAAGGAGAAGTCGTACTCGTCGAGCGTCTTGTGTGCGGTAGCTTCAAGGTCCACAGCCCGCTGCGGAAGCGACGGCCGTCACGGACGGCCAGTTCCTCGGACAGCACCAGGTCTAGGAAGTCGAGGTAGCCCGGTTTCCCCTCGCTGGCCCACCAGGGGTACTCGCTGATGGTTTCCGCCAGACGGGGGAGGCCAAGCTTGCCGGCCGTGGTGCGGATGCGGATGCTCGCCGAAGGCGACCAGGCAGTCTTTGCCGACCGGCCGCAGATGCCGCTCGGCCACCAGATACGAGGGTCGGCGGCAGCGGCTTGCGGGCCGCATGGTCGCGTGCCGCCCGCTTGTCATCGCGCTGTCGCCCACGTCGCGAGTCCGGTGCAATGCGGGTCCGGGCCGCGATGGGGAACAGCGCCCGTATCGGTCTTCCCGGACCTGGCAGGGGCGTCCCTTGCCTTTTGTTCCGATGGATGGCTCCTGGACTCCGGTCAACCCGGGTAGCGGTCCGGCCGCCATCCGCGACTGGTACGAACCCAGCGAGCGGAGCTTCGTTCACCTGCTTCCTCGGGCAGAGATTCCCGTCGAAAAGGCCCGGGCAGATCTGCTGCTCGTCGCCGGTGGCGACGACGAGATGTGGCCTTCTCTCCGCTTCGCCGAACAACTGGCAGAACGCCGACGCTCAGCCGGGACCACCGCGCAGCTCATCGCCCGCCGCTGTCCTTGCTGATCTCGCAGGAGGCGATGTTGTGGCCGCCCGACGCAGTGGACTGCGAGACGACCCTGCCGTTGACCTTCAACTGGCAGGTGACATGGCCGCCCCCCTGAAGCTGCGCGGTGATCGCGTAGCGCTGCCGGTTCTCGAGCGGCCTGGTCACGCTCATCGGCGACTTGCCCTGGGCAAAGGACCCGGCCGGGCCGTATTGCACGTCGGCGCCGCTGGTGCCGGTGACGACGTAAGTGACGGTCTGCGGCGCCTCCTTCTGGGGGGCAGACCGCGAGGCGGAGGCCTTGGAGCCGTTGCCGGCGTCCGAGGGTGCGGCGGCCGGGCTCTTGGCAGTACCGCTGCTGGACTTGCCGCCGGTAGCAGCGGAGATCGCGCCGGCGATGACCAGGATGCCGACGACGACACCCAGGCAGCCGACTCCGGCACAGGTCTTGCCCTTGCTCTTCTTCTTGTGAGGTTCCGGGGCCTGCGGCTGGAACGGATGCTGCGGCTGGCCGGGCTGCTGGCCCTGAGAAGGCGTGGACATGCGCGGGTACCCCCGTGTGGTGGCATGAGGAAGGGGACGGGATGAGACGGAATACGTACGGGAACATGTCCCGGTAGTGCTTGCGAACGTGCCGCAGTCAGCGGGCCTCTCAGTGGAAACCGAGCATCGCCTGCATCACTGCCAGGCACAGCAACTCCGAGTGACTGAGCTTCGGGGGCCGCGCGGGCAGACGCGCGATCCCAGCCCACTCATCGTCGATCTTCACGTGCAGTGCGGTCACGAGGGTGTTCAGGTCAGTTGTCGCAAACGGATCCTGAACACCCTCTCTTCGTGCCCGCAGGCATTTGGACAGACTCGTCAGGAGTACGTCCAGCCCTCCGAGAAGGACGAGGACTGCGAGTACGAGTAGTCCGACGTGGACTGGTAGTAGCTGGAGTCCGGCGTATCCACGTACGTCGTGGACGACGAGTCCGACGAGGACGACGAGTCCGACGAGGTCGACCAGTAGCTGTCATCAGCAACGTAACCGCTGACGGTCTTGGCCAGCGTGGCCACGGTACTGGTCTGGGCCGGGGCCGGAGCGGCGAACGCGGCGGTGGGGATCAGCGCGCCTCCCGCGGCCAGGGCAGCGGAAGCGGTGAGGATCGCCAGACGCCGTGTAAGAAGTGTGCGAGCCATGGTCAATCTCCTTGGTAAGAAATGATGGGAAAGGAATGCGTCGAAACGGTCCTGCCGGTTCTCCAGCGGGGCGGCCGCGGGACAACACGTCCCGTCAACACCGTCCGGACCATCCCGGTGGGCCACCTGCTCTGCGTGAACCCATGCCTCAATTAACCCCGGCCCGGCGCACCGCGTCATGCCCCTGCAATTCGGGGCTTGACAAACATCCCCGACCCACCGACCCTCCCCCCGGGGTGCGGGGTGCACAGCGCGTCAGGACGATGCGGGAACGGCGATCCGCCTCTTGAGGATCGTGCCGGTGGGCCCCCTCGGGAGGGCGTCGACGAGCCGGGTCTCGCGCGGGTACTCGTACGGCGCGCGACCGGGTCGCGGACGGATACCCTCAACTCCTCGGCGACAAAGGGGTATTCGTACACAACCGTCTCGATCTCCCGCGGGTAGACGTTGAAGCCGCCGCGGATGATGAAGGTCCTTCTTGCGGTCGACGGTGGAGAAGTAACCGTCGTCGCCGGTGCGGAGCCAGCCCTCCATGAGGTCTCCGGGGTCGCATCGGGGCGTCCCGGCCCGGCTGGCCGCTGGGGCACGCACCTTGACCTGGCACTTTCCCGGCTAGGTGGCCCTGGCGCGACGCGCTGGAACAGCTGTGGACGGCAGCCGGCCACCGCCTGCGCACCTGACCGACCGCGCACCCTGCCTGCCCGCGACGTGAAGGACCTTGAAAGAACCCGCCACCGCAACGGCCATCCGGAAACGCCCCCTGCCCGGACCCGGGATATCCACCTGGAAACCGATCACGTCACGTGATCAGGCATTACGCGGTGGATCCAGGCTGAATGGCCGGGTTCTGGAACGCCATGAGCGCGGCGGCGTTCTTGTCCGCCCAGGGGCGGATGGTCGAGCTGCCCTCCGCTTTCAGCGTGGGTTGCGGGCATCCGGCCGGTGTGCCCGCGGGCACCACGTCGTGGATCAAGGAGGGCGTGGGGGAAGCAGGCCAGCGGTACGGGCACGCGCCCAACCGGTTTTCGGAAGCTGCACCCTGCCCTCGACGGCATCCGGCGCGGTTGACGCGCTCGCCCTCCCCCACCTCTGGCCACGCCACCAAGGTCGCCCGCGGCGCCGGCTCCCGCACCGCCGCCCTGGCCATGGTCTTCAAACTCGGCGAGTCCGCCCGAGGGCGGTGGCGGGCTGTGAGCGCGCCCCACCTCGTCGCCCTCGTCCACGCCGGAACTCGCTTCGAAACGAACGCCTGCACCCTCTCACGGCATGCACAACCTCAACCGATCCACAGACCTTTTCTCCGCGCTCGCGCTTTCCCGCTCCTGATCCCGATACCGCCGCGCGGAACATACACGGGCTACACCCGTTCCGGGTGACTTGCCGTTCTTCGACCGATATGCAATACGTGGAGAGAGACCCTTCAGCGCTCGCCGAGGAACCCCTGCTGGCCGTCCTGGAAGAGGAGCGCCATGACAGGAGCGCAAGAGGCCGCCGGGCGCGTGATCACCGGACGTTACCGGCTTCTGCGTCGGCTCGGTACCGGCGGCATGGGACGTGTGTGGCTGGCGTACGACCAGGAACTGGCGTGCGAGGTCGCGCTCAAGGAGATCATTCTGCCGCCGGACGTCCCCGAATGCGAGGTGCGCTCCCGGATCGCGAGGGCCCGCGGCGAGGCCCGGCACGCCGCCCGGCTGCGCAACCATCCGCATGTCGTCACCGTGCACGACATCGTGGAGGAGGGCGGCCTGCCGTGGATCGTCATGGAGTTCGTCCCCGATGCCATGGATCTGGAGGCGGTGGTGCGCGAGCAGGGGCCGCTGCCGCCCGGCGACGTCGCCCGGATCGGCCTGGCGGTCCTCGACGCCCTGCTGGAGGGACACCGGCTCGGCGTTCTGCACCGGGACGTCAAACCGGCCAACATCCTGCTGACCCATCCCGGGCCCCAGCCCTCCTATCCGACGGAGGGCGGCGGCCAGGTGATGCTCACCGACTACGGCATCGCGCTGGAGCCGAGCTCCGGGGAGGACCGCCTGACCGCCACCCTGGAGGTCCTCGGGACGCCGCGCTTCATGGCCCCGGAGCGGGCCAACAGTCAGCCACCCACCCCTGCCGCCGACCTGTTCTCACTCGGGGCCACCCTGTACTACGCCCTCGAGGGGGCCGGTCCCTTCGACCGCGACACCGCCCTCGCCACGCTGACCGCCCTGCTGTTCGAGTCCCCGATCCTGCCGCGCCAGGCGACGGAGCTGACCCCGGTCCTCCTCGGGCTGCTGGCCAAGGACCCCGCGGACAGGATGGACGGTGAGGAGGCCGCCCGGCGGCTCGCCTCCATCGCCGACCAGCCCCACCCGTCCCCTTTGCAGCAACCGACTCCCTCACCGGAGGTGCCGCCATCCGAGCAGCCCCCCGCCTCGAAGCCACCGCGCCCCCAGGAATCGGCCCCGCCGACCGAGATCCTGTCGCCGGCCGAGCCGGAGGAACCGACCGGGCCGCCCCTGGAACCGCTGCCGCACAAAGGGGACGAGGCCCGGCTGCGGCCCCGCCCGCCGCGGCCCAGAAACCGACGGGCCAGGCTCATTGCGGGGGTGGCGCTGGCGGCGCTTGCCGCGGCGGGCAGCGGCATCTACCTGGCACAGTCCCGTTCCTCGGGTCCCACCGCACCGTCCGTGTCCTCGATCCAGGTCGGCAAATCCCCGGGTGCGGTGGCGGTGTCGCCGGACGGGCGCCGAGCCTACGCGACCAACTACTTCGGCCCGGCTTCGGTGTCGGTGATCGACACCGCCACCAACCGCACCGTGGGCAACCCCATCGATGTCGGCGACAAGCCGTACGAGGTGGCGGTGTCCCCGGACGGACGCCTGGCCTACACGGCCAACTTCGGCTCGGATTCGGTGTCGGTGATCGACACCGCCACCAACCGCACCGTGGGCAACCCCATCCATGTCGGCAAGAAGCCAGTCGGGGTGACGGTGTCCCCGGACGGACGCTGGGTCTACGTGGCCAATGCTGGCTCGGATTCGGTGTCGGTGATCGACACCGCCACCAACCGCACCGTGGGCAACCCCATCCATGTCGGCAAGACGCCGTACGGGGTGGCGGTCTCCCAGGACGGAGGCCGGGCCTACGTGGCCAATGCCGGCTCGGCTTCGGTGTCAGTGATCGACACCGCCACCAACCGCACCGTGGGCAACCCCATCCATGTCGGCCACACCCCGGAGGGGGTGGCGGTCTCCCAGGACGGACGCCGGGCCTACGTGGCCAATGCTGGCTCGGCTTCGGTGTCAGTGATCGACACCGCCACCAACCGCACCGTGGGCAACCCCATCGATGTCGGCAAGAAGCCAGTCGGGGTGGCGGTCTCCCGGGACGGACGCCGGGCCTACGTGGCCAATGCCGGCTCGGATTCGGTGTCGGTGATCGACACCGCCACCAACCGCACCGTGGGCAACCCCATCCATGTCGACGGGTATCCGGTGTGGGTGGCGGTGTCCCCGGACGGACGCCGGGCCTACGCGGCCAACTCCGGCTCGGCCTCGGTGTCGGTCATCAAGTTCTAGCCTCCCCTTTTCGCTTGGGGCGGCAGAGTCGAGTTGGTCGCGGTGGGTCGATGGTCTTCCGGCTGTTGGTCGCCAGGCGGGCATGGCTACGGCCCGACGCTGGGATCACCGCCCCCGCCCCACCGCGCTCCCCACCACCTCCAGGCCATTGACCAGGGAAAACATAGTGGTTGACAGTGGTCCGGCTGCAGTACCAAGCTGTAGCACTAAACCGACAAACAAGGAGTAATCCACCCCAAGCCAAGGGAGATCATCATGATGACAAGTACCCGGAAGCGCATCCGACACCTCGTCGGTGCGTTCTGCGTTGCTGCGCTGCTCGCCGGAGCGGTGAGCGTGACGAGTGCTGAGGCAATGCCTCAGACAACGAAGGCCACGACGGAAGCGCCGAGCGAGGGCTGCATAGGCCCCTCGAACCCGCCGGGCTGTGTATGAGGCAAGGCTGGGACAGGTGTCGCCCACTGCGCGGTGTCCGTCTTGAAAACCGTTGCGCAGAGTGTTGTCGGCTACAACCTCATCTGTCCACACACGTGCCAACCTCGATCTTGCATGACGGTCCGCCGACTGAGCCGGTGGACCGTTTCGCTTTCCGTGGCTATGGCAGGCATGTCGGGGACCCGAGTGACACGTCGGGTGGGCGCCGGGTTCCACTGCTGCGGGCGGGGTGGTGCCGCTCGCAGGGACGGAAAGCTGCCGTGTCAGCCGGGGTTCGGCAGGAGAACCAGCCATTCGAGAGCACCTGTGATCTCGCCGATCCACGGCCAGTGGCGGGTGAGGCGGAGGATGCGGCGCCGGCCGGTGGTTGACGAGCTGGGCGGCCGCGGAGAACAGGCGGAACCGCAGGCGGCGGGGCCCCCAGAGCCGGGCTTGGCCGGTCAGGGCGAGCATGGGCATCCAGGCCAGCAGGTCGAGTGCGATCAGCCGTCCCGGCCAGCCGGAAAGACCGGCCGCACCCGGCCACGGACCAACCGCCTCGTGCCCAGGCGACGCGAGGTTCCCTCCTCAGCAGCCCGCTCGCGCGGTCCTGCCGACCGGCGTCCGGAGGGACACGCACCAACGGACCGGACTCGGCTGCCCTGTGCAGCCCGCCGGCACTAGGACGTGGCCACGATCAGCACATCCACCACCCGCCGACACCGGCCACAAGGAGTAGCACGGGGCGCGGGATTCCACCTTCATGCCCATGCCTCCCCACCCAGGTGGGCAGTTCCCTTGCCAGACGCTATGTCTCTCGCTTAGCTGATCAGAGACGCTGTGCACGCTCAGCAGCGAGCGCGGCCGCTACGCCTCTCCCTCCCGGCGGGGCTGACCGGGCCGATGAGCCCTCATGGACGCACGAGGCACACCGTGCCAGGATTCACCCGAAACTCCGCTCATATCCCCTTTGTTTCGCTTCCGGGTAGCCGACCACGAAGCGACCGGGACGGACCGGTCCGCACAGAGACGCGAGGAGCGCCTCCTCGAAGGCGTCGGGCCCGGGCCGGGTCAGACCTGCCCGGCCCGGGCCCTCGGTACCGGACGGGCCTGCCTTCGCGAGCCGGCGGGGGCCGGGCCGTCCGGCCGCTCATCCGTAGCGGCGCAGTTCATGGAAGAAGTCCTCTATGACGTGCAGATGCCCGGCGCGTGCCACCTCGTCGTACACGTGTTTGCCGACGGCGAGGTCGAGCACTCCGAGGCCGAAGGGCGAGAAGACCACGGGCCGGTCCTCCGGGAGCGCCACCCGGCCGGCCATGACGTCGTCCAGCGTTCCGGTGAGAAAGTCCCTGTTGCCGGTGAGCTGTTCGGTCAGGTGTGGTGAGGTGTCGGCCTTGAGGCAGTGGTCGACGTCGTCGATGATGTTCGCCGATGCGAGCACGATGTCGGGGGCGAGGTCGCGCAGCGACACGTGCAGCACCAAGGGGTTGTGGTCGAACCATGCCGGGTCGGTGACGTGTGGCCGGCCTGCGACGGTGGCGAAGACCACCAGGTCGCTGGAGCGGATCAGCTGCTCCGGGCTGTCGTGCGTGGTGATCGGTGGGGCCGTATCGGTGTGCTCCAGGTAGCTGTGGAAGCCGGCAGCGTGGTCGGGGGACACGTCGTGTATGCCGATCTGGTCGAAGCTCCAGCCGGTTGCGGTCAGAAAGGTGTGGATGTAGCGGGCGATCAGGCCGGTTCCGAAGAATCCGACGCGGGTGGGGCGTCGGCGGTGGCGGCTGAGCCAGTCGGCCGCCGACGCGGCCATCGCGGCCGTTCGGCTCGCGCTGATGATGGAGCTCTCCAGGCAGGCGAGCGGATAGCCGGTGTCGTGGTCGTTGAGGATGAGCACGGCCGAGGCTCGCGGGATGCCGGAGGGCACGTTGTCGGGGAAGCTGGAGATCCACTTCAGGCCGTCCACCCGTACCTGCCCGCCGATCGACGCGGGCAGCGCGATGATCCGCGCCGTCGGTCGGTCGGGGAAGCGTAGGAAGTACGACGGCGGATTGACCGAGTCCCCGGCCGCGTGCAACCGGTAGGTCGCCTCGACGAGATCGACGATCTCCCGTTCTTGGCCCTGCAGCGTGTGCTGGACCTGGGCACCGGGGATCACGGCGAACGGTGGCACCGCGGCCTGCAGTGGCGTCGTGCTCGGCTGGGGCATCGCGGAGTGGGGCATTGCGGACTCCTTGGCGCAGGAAGGGGACGTGGTCATCGGGCGTTTTCCTCGAAGGTCGGCGGGCAGGGGGTCGGGTGCAGCGGTTCGGCCATGGCGAGGACGACGTCACGCGGTGGCTCGAAGGGCTCTCTGCTGTGTGCCATGCGGATGTTGTCGACGAGCATCAGGTCGCCGTCCTGCCACGGCTCGCGGACGGTGTGCCTCTCGTACACCGTGTTGATCAGCTGGACGACGTCCTCGCCGATCGGATCGCCCTTGCCGAAGCGCGTGGTGAAAGGCAGACGGTCGGGGCCGTGGACGTCGATGAGGTACTCCCGCACCTCGGGGGCCATCGTCCACTCGTTGAGGAACGCGATCTGGTTGAACCAGCAGCGTCGGCCGGAGACCGGATGGCGCAGCACGGCGCGGCGGCGCTGGCGGGTGTGCAAGCCTCCGTCGGGCAGCCAGCGGAACTCGATCCTGTGGGCGCGGCAGTAGTCCTCGACAGCAGTCCTGTCGTCGGTGCCGAACGCCTGCGCCCAGGAGGCCCCGATCTCGTCGTGGTACGTGCGCGTAAGCAGCCAGCCCTCCTCTTCGAACCGCTGGACCAGCTCGGGCGGCAGCGCGTCGAGGACGGCGGTGGCGTCGGCGAGGGCGGTGGCTCCGCCGGTGCGGGGCGCGGTCAGGCAGGCCAGCAGCAGGAGGCCGGGGGGCGCATGGGTGTAGCTGAGTTCGTGGTGCATGCACATGGGCTGGTTGGCCGGCCAGGTGGTGGAGGAGTAGACGCCCGGCGCGCGGGTGCGGCGGGGTGCGAAGGCCTCCCTCTCGGTCATCGGGCCGGGAGCCAGGTGGTGGAGGACGGCCCCGGCCTGGCCGGCCTCCTTCAGAGCGAGGCCGCGGATGAGAAGCGCGCCGTGTTCGGTGACGAGGCTGCGGACGGCGTGGCGGTGCTCGGCCGCCCAGCCCGGCGCGTCCCCGCGGGCGTGGGCGCCGGTGTGCAGGACGGGGGGGTTGCCGCCGGGGTGCACGTCGAGTTCCGTACCGGGCATGGGCGTGGGGACGGTGGAGGTGGGGAGTGACATCTTTCTTGTCCTTTCCGTGGTGTGGGGGATGTTTCGTGGGTGGGGGAAGTCGGACGAGGTCAGGCTGAGGCTTGTCGCGCGGTTGACTGCTGCTGGCAGAGCTCCTCCAGGAGCCGGGCCAGGTCCGTGAGGACGGGGTGGCGGGTGATGTCCGCCAGGGACACCAGGCGGTCGAGGCTGATGGCGAGTTTCACGGCCGACAGCGAGGTGCCGCCCAGGTCGAAGAAGTGGTCGTGGCGTCCGATCCGGTCCTGCGGGATGCCGAGCGCGCCGGCCCATGCGGCGCCCAGCCGTCGTTCGGTGGGCGTACCGGGCGCCTCGACGTCGTCGTTCGCGGCATGAAGCCGGGTGGCCAGGGCCGTCAGGGCTTTCCGGTCCACCTTGCCGTTGGCGGTCAGCGGGAGGTCCGCGCACCAGTGGACGGCCGAAGGGACCATGTATGGGGGCAGTACGGTGCCCAGCCGATCCAGCAGGACGTCGGTGTGCAGGGGCCGCGGGGAGGTGTAGAAGGCCACCAGGTGTGTGCTGTGGTCGGGCCGTTCGGCGACCACCACGGCGCTGTCGCGGACGCCGGGCACCTGCAGCAGGGTGTTCTCGATCTCGCCGGTCTCGATGCGGAAACCACGGATCTTGACCTGGGTGTCGCGACGGCCCAGGAACTCCAGCTTGCCGTCGGGCCGCCAGCGGCCGAAGTCGCCGCTCAGGTAGAGGCGCTGGCCTGGACGGTGGGGATCGCTCAGGTAGGCGGGCCGGGTGCGCTCGGGGTCGTTGACATAGCCGCGGCCGACGCAGATCCCCGAGAAGGCGATCGCGCCCGGCGCACCGAGCGGCACCGGGTTCAGGTGCTCGTCGACGACGTAGAGGTGCACGTTGTTGACCGGACGGCCCAGCGGGACCCGGTCGCCGTCCGGTGAACGGTCCATGATCTCGTGGTTGGTGTCGTCGGAGGTCTCGGTCAGTCCGTAGGCGTTGACCAGCTTGACGTGGGGCTGGGCGGCGAACCAGCGCTGGGCGAGTTCCCTCTTCAGCGCCTCGCCGGTGACCGACACGTACCGCAGGTCCGGCAGTTCGCGCGGGTGCTGCTCCAGGTATGTGAGGACGACTTCCAGGTACGACGGAACGACCTGGAGGACGGAGACCCGTCCGCGGGCGATGGTGTCGACGAACTGCCGGACGTCGAGGATCACGTTCTGCTCGACCAGAAGGGTCCGTCCCCCGACCAGGAGCGCGGAGAGCAGTTGCCACAGCGAGATGTCGAAGCACTGGGGCGCAGTCTGGGCGACCACCTGTCCTTCGGCGACCTCCAGGTCGTCGATCTTGGCGTGGAGGTGGTTGAGCATGCCTCCGTGTTCGCACATGGCGCCTTTGGGCTTACCGGTGGAGCCGGAGGTGAAGTAGATGTAGGCCAGTTGGTCGGCTGCCACGGCGATACCGAGGTCGTCGTCGGCGTGGCCCTCCTCGTCGGCGGTGTCGGTGTGCAGCGTCCGCACGGTGGGCAGGGACGCGAGGGCCGTTCGCAGGGTGGCGGGGGCGGTCGGTCCGGTGAGCACCAGCGTGCACCGTGAAGTGGTGAGCATGGCCTTGACGCGTTCGGCAGGCAGATGCGGCTCGATGGGCAGGTAGACGCCTCCGGCCTTGAAGACGGCCAGCACGGCGGCCGGCCAGTTTAGGTTTCTGTCCATCACCACCGCGACGACGCCTTCGCGGTCGAGTCCTCGCGCCAGCAGGGCGCGGGCCAGCCGGTTGGCACGGGCATTGAGCTCCCGGTAGGTCCACTGCCGGTTGCCGTGCACCGCTGCGACCGCGTGCGGGTCGTGCCGTACGCACTGCTCGAACAGCTCATGGACCCCGGCGTCGGGCAGGCTGCGGTGGGGCCCGGCGAGCCCTTCGAGCTGGAAGCGCCGTTCCTCGGCGGACAGCAGGCTCTGCCGGCCGTGCTCCGCGGCCGGGTCGGCGGCGATCAGGGCGAGCGCGGTGAGATGGTAGCCGACGATGCGGGCGGCGCTGTCGGCGTCGAGGACATCGGTGCGGTAGCGCGCCCGCAGCGTGAGCCCGCCGTCGTCGTGGTGCGCGATGCCCATCCGCAGCACTGCGTCGGTGGCCGGGGCGCCGCTGTCCCCGGCGGGGGCGTCGCCGAAGCCGGTCGCATCAAGTGCGGTTTCACATGACGGCTCGGGAAGGCCGAGTTCGCGCCTGAGGTCGTCGACCGGGTAGTCCCGGTGGACGAGTACCTGCGAGACGGCCTCGTGGGCGTGCGCCAGCAGGGCCCGCCAGGAGCGGGGTGCCGTCGTCAGCCGGCACGGCAGCGGCCGACCAGGGGCGAGCCCGTACAGGCCGATGGTGACGGCGCTTTCACCGGTCAGCGCGGCCAGCACTTTGGCGTGCGCCGCCAGCAGCACGGTGCTCAACGGCACGGCCAGGTCGTCTGCCAGCCGGCGCACGGCCGCCGCGTCACTGACGGGGATCGGTGCGTGGTGCTCGGCCAGTCCGGCAACCGGCTCGCGGGTCCAGCGCGGAAGGGGCGTGCAGCCGCCGGACTCCGTCAGGACGCCGTGCCAGAAGTCTCGGGCGGCGGGAGTGTCGAGTGCCATCAGGATCTGTCCTTCGTTCGGGTGCTGAGGTGGTCTGATGTGGCGGGGTGTGGGGCACGGCGTCAGATGCGGCCTGCCAGGCAGGCGGGTGTGCGGGGGGTGTTGTCGGGCAGCTGACGGGCTGGGTTTCCGCCCCACCGGGCCTGCGAGGGGGCGTGTTCGCCCTTCATGAGGAAGGAGTCGCAGGCAAGGTCGACGTGGTCGGCCAGGGTGACGCCGTAGTGGACGAATGCGCCGACACCGAGCGTGCAGTCGGCACCGATCGTGGTGCGGTCGGACTTGAAGGCGCCGTCCTCCTGCGAGTGGCACTGGACCACCGTGCCCGCATTGAGGGTGCAGTCGTCCCCGATCGTCACCAGCGTCCGTTCGGGGAAGAAGGAGCCGTCGTCGAAGACCCGCTTGCCGATCCGGGCACCCTGCAACCGCAGAACCACGTTCTTGAACGGGGTCCCGCCGAGCATCTGGGCGTGATCGACCGCCGCCATCTTCCAGAAGCGTTCGTGCCGCCAGAAGGACGGCTCGTAGATGGAGCAGGCCAGCGGCCGTTGTGCTGTGAATCCCGTGGCGGCCCGCTCGATCAGGGTGAAGTAACAGACGCTGAAGACGAGGCCACCGACCATGGACAGGGCAATCGCCGATGCGCCCATGGAGGGGTAGAGGCTTCCGGCTCCCAGCGTCAGCAGGGTGACGACGAAGACGTGGAACCACCGCGCCAGCAGATACAGCACCGCGGTCGCGGCGTTGTGCCGGTTCTTTCGGACGAGGCGGTGGCGCAGTTCGCTGCCGCCCGCCAGGTTGTTCAACCGGGCGTCCCGCATCACGGTGCGCGGAATGGTGAAAGCAGGCGAACCCAGCAGGCCGACGCCCTCGCGCATCTCTCCGTCGATGGGCACCATGACCTTCGTGGCCAGCAGGCAGTTGTCGCCGGTCCGGGCCTGTGCCGGATAGGCGATGCGGTTCCCGAGGAAACTTCGCGCTCCGATCGAGGCACGGCAGAGGCGGAACGACGTGTTGGAGAAGTCGGCATTGATGATCGACAGGCCGTCGGCGACCATCGTGTTGCTGCCCACCGAGGTAAGGAACGGACTGTCGTGCTTGAGTTCCGTGCCGAAATTCGAGCCGGTCTGCGTGACATGGCACAGGTCGTAGCCGAGATAGCGCAGGTAGTGAACGATCGCGGAGCTGTCCCCGAATATCGTGGTGAAGAACTTCCGGTTGGTCAGAAAGGCGGTCGCCCGCTGCAGACCGTAATGGAAGCCGTAGAGCGGGTAGACCGTGTCCGGCTTGATCGCCCTGTTGAGCAGGCGCGGTACCACGCCCTGGAGGGCAAGCCCGGCGAGCGCGGCGCCGAAGAACAGCGTGAAGGAAGCGGCCAGCGCGCCCAGAAACAGCATCGAGCCGGTATGCGGCCATGACCCGGCATCGAGGGGTGCCTTCAGCTGCGGTACCGCGGCGACCAGCAGGGCCGCGCCGCCCGTGGTCAGGGGGAGATACACGAGCAGCAGGGCCAGCAGCTGCCCGAGGGTGTAGCGGACCTTTCTCGTGGCGGAGCGGTCGGCGGCGTGCGTACTGCGGAAGTCTGTGCCGGTGGGCTCGGCCGGTGAACCGTGCCAGTGCTCCCCGGCGGGTACGGCCTGCCCGGCGTACAGGGACGAGGCATGGCCGAGCTGGGACGCGTCGCCCAGTGAGGTGTGGATGTCCAGGACCGCCTGTTCACCGACGACGACGTCCTTGCCGAGAGTGACCGGACCGGTCTGGATGAGGCCGGCATGGGCGCGGTAACAGGAGAACAGAGAGTCCTTGCGTATGACCGCCCCGTCTCCGATGGTGAGCAGATCCGTACACACAGGAATATGCGTGGAGAAGATCGCAACATCGCGACCGATTTTCGCGCCCAGCGCACGCAGATACAGCACGAACAGCGGCGACGCCGTGAACAGGCGGACAGGACTGGTCCGGATCAGGGTTTTGACGATCCACCAGCGCAGGTAGGTGAGGCTCCACACGGGGAACTGACGGGGCGTGAAGCGGCCGATGAGCAGCCATTTGGCCAGGATCGGCACCGTGCACAGGCCGATGAATCCGGCACCGCCGGCCAGCACGGAACGCAGGTAGCGATCGGCGAGGGAGGAGCCGTCGCCGATCCATGCGTAGCCCCGTGTCGCTGCCAACGCAGCCAGGTAGCAGTACCCGAGGAAAAACAGCAACTGCAGCAGTCCGCACAGCACGTACTGACGCGTGCCGGCTCGTACTGCGGCCCCGTGCGAGGTCTGTGCGGCGTTCGTGGCCGGCACCGGCCCGGAGGCCGGGACGGACGGCCCGCCGGGCGGCTGATGGGGCATGGATACGGGTGTCGGAGGCACCGTGGGGGTCGACGCGCTGGTCGTGAGTCCGGTGCCCGCGGTCGCCGCACCGGTGGCAGCGGAGGCGGAGGCCATGGCTTCGGGCCCGGTCAGCGCGGCGGCGAGACTCTCGACCGTGGAATACCGGTAGACGTCCTTCATCGACACGGGCGGCAGGTCCGCCCGCTTCCTGACCCGCGCACAGAACTGGGCCATCACCATCGAATCCGCGCCCAGGTCATCGAAGAAGTGGCTGTCGGCCGACACGTGTTCCACGCGCACGACGTCGGCCAGCACCTCGGCCAGTAGCCGTGCGGTGGCGGCCGGCGACCCGGCGGTCCCGGCGTCAGGCCCTCCGCTGTCGTCGGGGCACGTGGAGATGCCGGGCGGGCCGGCCGTCCAGGTACGGGGGGAATTCCCTGCCATGTGAGCTCCGATGTCGTCGGTGTGGTGGGGAGACGGGCTTCTCCCACCCGCAAAGGCGCCAGAGCCTTTCGCGGCGGATTCCTGACGCCCGCCCCACCAGTACGCCCGGCCCGGCACGACTTCGTCACGCCGCTGAATCTCGTAACTTGACACCACGCATTGGTGGCGGTACGCGCCAGGACAAGCCCAGATGGAAGGCACCGAGCCCGCGCAGGCCCCCCCTCGAATCCCAATAAATCCGTGCCGCTACGCGCGAGCCCGGCCGTTGTCAAGCCCCGAATTCCGGTGGCATGACGGAACCAGGATTGATCCCGCGTACTGGTGGAGACGGCTCACACACAGATCAGGAGGCAACGTGCCGGTCATATCCACCCCTCAGGAATTCAACGAGAACGACCTCTACATCGACCTGGAGGCGATCACCAGGCGCCAGTTGTTCCTCAAATGTGAAGGTTTCAACTTCGCCGGCTCGATCAAGCTCAAGGCTGCCGCCGCCATGGTCGAGGCCGCCGAACGCGACGGTCTGCTCACCGACGGCTCGGTCCTCGTCGAGTCCTCCTCCGGCAACCTCGGGGTAGCCCTGAGCATGATCGCGGCCAGCAAGGGCTACGGGTTCGTGTGCGTGACCGACACTCGCTGCAACCTGCCCACCCGGCTGCTCATGGAAGCGCTCGGCAGCCAGGTCCACATCGTCACTGAGCCCGCCCAGCAGGGTGGCCTGCTCGGCGCGCGCATCGACCACGTCCGCACACTGTGTGCGTCGGACGACCGGTACGTGTGGCTCAACCAATACAGCAACCCCAACAACCACATGGCCCACTACCGCACCACCGCCCCGGCCATCGCCCGCCACTTCCCCGACCTCGACGTTCTCTTCGTCGGAGCCGGTACCACGGGCACGCTCATGGGCTGCGCACGCTACTTCCGCGAGTGGCACAGGCCGGTACACATCGTCGCCATCGACGCCGAGGGATCTGTCACCTTCAAGGACACTCCAGGCCGGCGCATGATCCCCGGCCTGGGGACGAGCGTCCGTCCACCGCTGCTGGACGACTCCTACGTGGACGAGGTGATACACGTCAGCGAAGCCGACACCATCCGCACCTGCCACCAACTCGCCCGCAGCGGCTTCCTCTTCGGAGGCTCCACCGGCACGGTCGTCAGCGGCGCCACCCGTTGGCTCGCCCAGCAGTCAGCACCCCGCCGGCAGCCGACCGCCGTGGCCATCGCCCCCGACCTCGGCGAGCGCTACCTCGAAACCATTTACCACACCAACTGGGTACAGGACCTCTACGGGGACGACGTACTCGAAGGCGCTGCCGCCCACACCCCCGCAGGGGGCGAAGGGCGGACCGCGACCAGGCCATGACCGGGAACCCCTTGATGCGCCCTTCGCCTGCGAGGGACAGCAGGTCGATGGCAGGGAGCTGCGTGCCGCCGGCGGTGGCCCGGAGCGGCAGCGCCGTGAGTGCCCGGTGCGGCAGTGATGCAGGGGTGACACGGCGCGGACGGTGTACGTCAGCCCGCCGGACCACGCCGAACAGCTCGCTCCCCGCCATGGCCTGCGCCCGGCCCGGCCACCGTCGTCACCGAGTCCGACGGCCCTTGAGCACGGCACCTGGGCGCCGAACCGCGACCGCGGCAGCGTATCCGCCGTCCACGGCCACATCCCTGATCGTCCATCCCTGCACAGCGGCCGGTGCGCTCCTCCCAGTCCCCAGGTAGTCCAGTGACATGGCGCGTCCCAACCCCGTGCCCAGCCCTTTCAGATAGGCCTCCTTGCGCGCCCAGACCCGAGCGAACGCAGCCGGCCTGTCCACCGTCCGCAGCTCGCTCAACTCGGCGCTCTCCCGCGGATGCAAGCAGGCCCCGACCTCATCGGCCACCGCGAGGCCGGGGACCGTCTCGACGTCCACGCCCACCGGCGTCGCCGCGAAGGCCAACAGACACAGCCCCCCGCTGTGGGACAGCGAGAAATACACGGGATCGCCACGCACCGCAGGACGCCCGTGCGGCTCCCCGCACTGCGGGCACGGCAGCCGCTCCAGCGGAACGTCGACGGGCGGGACGCCGAGGTGGGCACCCAGCAGCAGGCGCATGGCCACGTGCCCGCTCAGATACGTGTCCCTGTCCCGGGTCTCCCTCAGCGCCGCCGCACGCTCCGTCTCGGTCCCGTCCAGCACCGAAGAGGCCAGACGTGCCGCCACCGGCCTGAAGGCCTCCGCCCGCACCAGCCACAACCCGGGCCGCCCCGCCGTCCCCGACGCCATCAGCGGCTGCTCCCACCCCCCGTCCCGCAGCTCCGTCGGACGCCACAGCGCACCAGCCATCACACTGGCAGGATACGAACTCAAACGAGTTCGGGTTGCGGTTCCGGTATCTGACGCTGCCTGGCTGGAACATCACCCTGACCGTTCAGGCACCCTCCACCGCCGCTTCCTCTCCGCGTTTTGGTGGCATCCCTGAGGGGGTGAAGCCGTGCCCATTCCACCGGTATTCGATCGTGACCGCGGGCAGGGAGGGACAGCACAATCCATCATCGGGCCCGTAATGGGCGTAGGTGACTCGGATGGCACCCGGCTTTCCGGGAGTGATGGCTTGGATGGCCAGGCTTTCGCTGCTGCGGTCCCAGCCGACAAACGTCGTGCCGTGCCAGAAAAAGACCAGTTGCCCGTACCCGTCTGCACTCGGAGAACGGGTGCCGATCACCGCGGTCAGATAACCGCCGGACCCGTCCGCTACCGTGACCGGGGCGCTGGACGGCGCGAAATGTTCCGAGGGATCGCCTGCCTCGACGGTCGTGGCCATCACCCGCGCGATCGCGCTGGGACTGGGCACGTCGGCCCGGGAGGAGCCAGGCAGCGCCCCGATCGTCGCAACGCTCAGACCGGTCCGGGACCCTACGGAGGGGGCAAGCCCCCCGGAGGGGGGCGCGGCTAGTGCCGTTGCGGGGGCCAGGGTCAAGACGACGGCGGTGGCAGCGAGGGCGGTGTACAAGAACCGGGAACGGAGTGCCGGCCTGGGCTGTCTCGGTGGCAAGCCCTGGGCAGGTGCGGCCGCGGCGGGCACCGGGTGATGTGTGCATGGGTGAGTGCTCATGGGTTTTTTCTTTCCGCGGTGCGGGGTTTTCGGCCCGGCACACGGGTTGGTGAATTTTCGTCGTGCGCCGGGGCGGCCGCATCGCGAGGGATGAGGAAAAGCACTGCGGCGGGTTCGTGTCCTTCGGGGTTTTGCATGGAGTCGGCCCGGCCGAAAAATCGCCAGGGGGGAATGAGGAATCACGGCTCGACAAGTTCGGTGGCCCAGGTTGCCGGGGCTGCCCTGCCCGGTGCCGTCACTGGTGCCGCCAGAGCCGCCGTGGTCGTGGCCTTCCTGGTGGCGCTGCCCGTGCCGAGGGCCGTCTCCCCGCGCCGCAGCGCCAGATACCTCCGCAGGCCCCTGTTGGCTTCCCGTCGTACCCCGCGCAGCACCGGGACCTGGGTGGCCCTGTGCAGCTGGTAGTGCCACGGCGCCTGGGCCCCCTGCCGTACCGACATCGCGTAGGCGAAGTCCACCAGATCCTGCTCAAGGTAATGGTCGAGATGCTCGAACCAGGCCATGCTCGTGCGGGCCGCGGCCTGCACGCGATGGAGCGCGGCCCGGCGGCGCTTGTCGTAGGCCTGCAGAGCGGCAGGCAGCTCTGCCTCCGTATACAGGCTGTGCGCGAGCTCGATCGCATCCAGCAGCGCCAGCCGGGTGCCCGAGCCCAGGGTGTAGTGGGTGGTGTGGGCGGCATCCCCCAGCAGCACCACGTTGTCGTGGCACCAGGTGGCGTTGCGTACCTCGGTGAAGTGCTGCCAGCGTGCCGGTTCCCCCCGGGACTGGCCAAGCAGCGCGTGGCCGTCCAGAGCGGAGGCGAAGATCTGTTCCAACAACCGCACACCGTCGGCGGTGTCGAGCGTGTCGAGCCCCAGGCCCCGCCAGGTCTCTGGGGCGCACTCGACGACGCAGGTGCTGATTTCCGCGCTCGAGGGATAGGCGTAAAACCAGATCCACCCGGCCGGGGTCGGTTCGAAGGCGAAGGTGAAGCGGGGGAACACCTTGTCGGTGCCCAGCCATATGTAGGGGTTGCGGCCGACTTCCAGGCGGGTGCCGAAGTGGTCGCCGTGCAACTGGCGCACCCGGCTGTTGGCCCCGTCGCAGGCGACGATCAAGTCGGCGTCGGCGAGCTCGGCCAGGTCGTCGACCTTGCGGCGGTGCTGGACATCCACTCCCAGCACGGTTGCGCGTCGGGTGAGGATGTCGAGCAGGGTGGCCCGGGCGATGCTGTAGCCGTACCGGCTCATATACGCGGTCTGTTCTCCGCAGCGGACCTCCTGGTCCTGCCACAGGGCCGAGGCCGCACGCACCGCCTGGGCGCTGTCGTGGTCGTTGCGGTAGAGGTGGTCGAGCAGGTTGTCCCCATACCCCACGCCCCAGCCGTAGGTGGCCCCCGGCGGGTCGCGTTCGATGACGGTGATGTCATGGCCGGCATCGCGGCGCTTGGCCGAGATCGCGAAGTACAACGCGCCCGGTCCACCGCCGACGCACACGATCTTCATGGCGTGTCCCGTTCTGGCTGCACGGCCGGGCAGCCGCATCGCGGCTGCGGCACTCTGGTGCGCGGTCGGTGTCGGGTTGGGGCCGTCCAGCGGCGGAAGGGCGGTCCCGGTCGGCGTCCCCTGCCGCTCGGGTCCTTGGAGTAGTGGTCGCATGGGTTCCTCTCCCCTGGGTCGAGTCTCTGAGTTGAATCGGTGGGTTGGGTCTTGGTGCTCGTGGGTCGGTGCGCGCCCGAGGGCCAAGAAGGGGGCTGGGCCTGTGCCCGGCACCGGGCGCGCGGGTGCGGCGATCTCACACCTGAGGTGTGTCTGCCGCACCCGCGCCCGGGCCTTGGCGATCTGACCGGGGGCTCTTCGTGGCCGGTCAGGCGCCGCCTCAGGGTGCCGCGGGAGTCAGGGCAGCGTCGGTGCCGCCTGCCCCGGGTCGGCTACCCTCAGCCATACCAGCCGCCGTCGTCATACCAGCCGCCGTCGTGATTCCAGCCGCCGTCGTGATTCCAGCCGCTGTCGTGATTCCAGCCGCCGTCGTGATACCAGCCGCCGTCGTCACACCAGCCGCCGTCGTCACACCAGCCGCCGTCGCGGCTGACGCTTGCCACGGTGGTGGCGTGCGTCGTGGCGGGTGCGGCCTGGGCGGCGGCGCCGCCGCCCAGGAGCGCCCCTGCTGCGGTTACGGTGATGGCCGCGATCTTGGCCATCTTCTTACTCGTTCGAAACACGACCTTTCCTCCTTGCGGTGGATGAGCCTCACTCCGGATCGGTGAGGTCGTGTTTCGAGTAAGCCCGAACGGGTCATGCGTCGTCACACCACTGAATGCCGTGACTTGACACCCATAAATGATCTTGATATGCCCGCGTGCCCGGTGCCCAGCCCCGGTGAAGCGGATCATGAACCTGGTGCTCGCGGGCGTGGCCCTGGCGATCTCCAGCTTCTGGTGGACGGCGGCCGCGTCCACTGGTGCCCGCCTCGGAACGGCCGTACATCGGCGGCTCCACGGACGGCACCGCCTGCGACCTGATCATGGGCTCCAACGGCCTCGGCCGGGCCTTCGACGGCAAGGGCAACGACGGTGGCGGAGGCGACGGCTTCTCCGGCAGCCAGCAGGGCAACGGCAAGACGGGCGGTACGCCCCCGAACGGCACCGGCGACAACGGCCGTACCGGCAGCACGGCGGTGCTCACACAGGCGGCCGCCATCAGTCCAGCGGCAAGGCCGGCGACAGGATCCTGATCGCGGACGAGACGGGGGACGCGAAGCCCTCGACCGACACGGTGGCCGCGGCCCGCACTCGGGCTCGGTCGGCGGCGTGGACCTGTGCCAGGTCGCGGTGCACCTCACCTCCGCCTCGTCCGCCGGGTACTGCCTGATCGGCCGGCGCCTGTACTTCACCAAGGAGTGGGCCGGCGACGAGGAACGCCGCGAGCTGACCAGCGTCCCCGACGAGCTGTGCTTCGCGGCCAAGCCGCGCCTCGCGGCGGACATGCTCCACGCCGCCGCTCAGCAGGGCATGTCCGCCTCGTTCTTCCTGGGCGACGAGGTCGACGGCGGGCGGGAGTTGCCTACCGTCTGCCGCGAGCTGGGCCTGGGCTACGTCGTGGGAGTGCGCTCCAACCACCAGGTCCCTCGCCCCCCTCAGCAGCCACGAACTCCACCGCCTGCCACGGGCCTTGATCTATGATCAAAAAGCTCGACAACGAACCATCTACAGCTGCCGTATCCGAGAAGAACCGTCCGCCCCCGGCCCTCTCCACCGTCGCCGGTGCCGTGGACGCCGGAACGCGTTGAGGCGGCGAGGAGACCGCGTGGGGGGCCACCGGAATGGCGATGAAGTCAACAAGGGCGTCCAGCGGGTACCACGTCGCTTCCGTTACTGAGATTCCGGGCGGGATGTCGCACAACGACGGTGTCTCTGGGCCGGCGGTATCGTCGACCGTCCGGCGACATGACGCCGAGATCATCAGTAACGCGGTGGTCAGCCGAAGAGCCGGAGACCACGGTCGTCGACGCAACCGTGGTCTCCGGCTCTGTCAGTCCGAGCGGGTGCGCCAACTAGCACTCGGCCTCGTAGGATCCCTCGTCATACCCCGCGTAGTAGTTGTCCTCGAAGTTTTCGTCGGGGAAGCTCTCGTACGCTCCAGGATCGGGATCTCGGCACGCCTGGCCATCAATGTAGCCCTGCGTCCAGCCGGGCCCCTCCTCCTGACTCGGGCTCAGCCTGAGGTCTTGCTGGATGTCAGCAGGTTCGCTTCGCGGCGAGGCAATCACTGTTTTCGCTGGGGAAGAGGCGGCAAATGCCTGCGATGCCATACCCGGAGAGAATATGGCGAGCGCAAAGATCATCGGAGTGGCCCAAATGATCGATCGCTTCATGGACACGGCCATTCTCCCTTCTCGTCGCATTGCCAGGGCAATCACTCAGAAAGCAAGCGCATTGAACATTGCACGAGCGGGTAACACACTTGAATTGAAGCGGCCAGTCAGCGCTTCCGAACGTGCCACATTCGCCACATTCAAAATGTGCGTTTCCATCACTATCCCACCTCCACCCGGGATACGCCATCTGGGGTACGGCAGACCGTCACCTGCCCCAGCCGACCGAGTGGATGGCCTCGGCGGCCCCTCCGTCGGTAGTTTGAAGCGCTCCGGGTCTGGTGGAAGCTGATTCCCTGCGGAGATTGAGTTATGGCCCGGGTACGCGTCACGGACCTTCTTCGTCACGTGCTGCGCTGCCTGCGCCCCCAGGCCGCGGGCCTTCAGCTCGGCGTACGTGTGTTTCCGCAGTTCGTATTCGCGCGGCACCCCGCGGTCGAACGCGACCTGGGACACCCAGTTCGCGCCGTCATTGCATTCGAACAGGGTCGATCGCAGCGCGGCCGCCTGCTCGACGGTCGGCAGCAACTTGGCCTGCACGTAGATCTTCACGCGACGAACTGCACTCCCCGACACTGACAATGAGCCCACCCCGGGCAGCAGTTGACAATGTGCAGCACCACCGAGTGTCGGCAATCACTGTCTGGTCGGCCGCGGGACAGGACTCGCAGTGAGACGGCGCCGCCGCGCGGCGCCGTGGTCGAGGAGCCGATTCCTCCCGGGCCTGAAGGCCCGGGGTTCCTCGCCAGAAACAGCTGAGCTTGTCGCCCCCAAGGCCCCACGCCTATTCCGGTTCCCCGGTGTGCGCCGCGGCTGCGGCTGTGGCGGGGTGATGAGCGGGGCTCCCCGTCCCGTTTCCTGCAGGGCCGGGGGCCCTCCCGGGTGTGCGGTGGGTAGGACAGGGGGACAACGCTGTAATCGGCGCTGCGGACAGCAGTCAGAGTGCGGGCCGAACGAGGGTCCGCGAGGGGGGAGTTGGGCATGGCGGCAGAGAACATCGACGATGTCGTGGACGGGCTTGCCGGGATCGTGCGAGAGGCCGGCCGCGCCGGTGACCGAATCGGGTACTTCGCGGCGCTGTACCGACAGGTGACCGTTGAGGTCCGCACGGCCATTCACAGTGGGCTGTTCGACGACGGCGCGCGAATGGACCGTTTCGACACGCTCTTCGGCAACCGCTACTTCGACGCGTACGACGCCTGGCGTCGTGACCAGAGCGGGCCGCGTTGTTGGCGCGAGGCGTTCGGGCTGCTCGACGACTCCGACACCATCATCGTCCAGCACCTGATACTCGGCGTGAACGCGCACATCAACCTCGACCTGGCCATCGCCGCCGCGCGGACCAGCCCAGGCGAGGCCATCCACGCGTTGCGGCGCGACTTTCTGCTGATCAACGACATCCTTGCGCGGGTGGTGTTGGAGGTGCAGGACTCAGTCGGCGCCCTGTCGCCATTCCTGTCGCTGCTGGATCAGGTCGGAGCCCGCACCGACGAGCGGATCCTCGACTTCAGTGTCCGTCAGTCCCGCGAGGAGGCGTGGTACAACGCCGTCCTGCTTGCCGGCCAGAACGAAGAGGAGCGCGAGGCCACCATCCAGCGGCTCGACATCCGGGCCGGCGTGCTCGCACGGTTGATAGCGCGGCCGGGCGGCCTCGTCCGCCCGGCACTGCAGCTGATCCGGACCACCGAGAGTGATGACGTGCGTGCCGTCATCACTCATCTGGACAACGCCATGGAACGACCCTCCGCCCGGCAGGGGACGGGGTGAGGGCCCGCCTTGCTCTGCCTTGGCCACTGCCTGCTTGTCGGCCGGCGTCCAGAGGTTCGCGTTCGCCCCGAAGCCGCGTCCGGTAGCGGCTTGACTTCGGCATGGGGAAGCGGGGCATCGCGCCGGGGCGGTGGCATGTGGGACACGCCGATCGTGCTGCCTCGACCGCTCGGCTGCTTTCGCCCCCTACTCTCGGGCGCTGTGACGCTGGCAGACGGAAGATACGGGCTGGGGCCGTCGAACGGCCGATTGTTGATCAAGACTGGTCGCGCCGGGCTGGGCCGCAAGGCGGGGCACGACCTGACGATCGAGGTAACCCGGTGGTCCGGCGAGGCGGTGATTGCCGCAGGCGACCCCGGCAGGTCGTGGGTGAATGTGACCGTCGAGGCGGATTCGCTGGAAGTCCGGGAGGGAACGGGTGGGTTGAAGCCGCTCACCGATACCGACCGGGCCGAGATCAAACGGATCCTCGAGGACAGGGCCCTGCTGGATGCCGCAGAGCACCCCGTGATCACCTTCCGTTCCACTGGCATCGCGGGGACTGCGCAGTCCTTCGAGATCACCGGGGAGCTCACCATCAAGGACCGCACCCACCCTGTGACGGTGCACGGGAAGGGCAACGGCGACGGACTGGTCCGCGGCTGGGCGACCGTCACGCAGTCCACCTGGGGAATCAAGCCCTACACCGCGTTCCTGGGCGCACTGCGGCTGGCCGATGATGTCCAGGTGGAATTCGATGTGGCCCGGCTCGAACCGGCAGACCGACCTGGCTACTGAGTCCCACCGTCTGGCTCGGTCCTCGCCGGCTGCCG
>NZ_MUBM01000151.1 GCF_002154505.1 Streptomyces carpinensis
CATCGGGGCCGCGATCGCGGCGGGTCTGGCCCGGACCGGGGCGCGGGTGGGCATCAACGGACGCGACCGGCGGAGGGTCGAGGAGGCCGTCGAACGCCTCCAAGGCGACCTGCCGGAGGGCGACTTCGTCCCCCTCGCCGCCGACGTCGCCTCGGACGACGGGGCCGCCCTCGTCGTGGAGACACTGCCGGACGTGGACATCCTCATCAACAACCTCGGCATCTTCGGGGCCAAGGACCCGCTGGAGATCACCGACGAGGAGTGGCGCCGCTACTTCGAGGTGAACGTCCTCGCCGCTGTCCGCCTCACCCGGGCGTACCTGCCGCGGATGACCGAGCGGGGCTGGGGCCGGATCCAGTACATCTGCAGCGACTCGGCGGTGGCGATTCCCGCCGAGATGATCCACTACGGCATGTCCAAGACCGCCCTGCTCGCCGTGGCCCGCGGCTTCGCCAAGCAGGCCGCCGGCACCGGGGTCACCGTGAACTCCGTCATCGCGGGCCCGACCCACACCAGGGGCGTGGAGGACTTCGTCCACCAGCTCGTCGACCGCGACCTGCCGTGGGACGAGGCGCAGCGCACCTTCATGCGGCAGTACCGTCCCCAGTCCCTGCTGCAACGCCTCATCGAACCCGAGGAGATCGCCAACATGGTGGTGTACCTCAGCTCCGACCTGGCGTCCGCCACGACGGGCGGTGCGCTTCGCGTCGACGGCGGATACGTCGACGCGATCCTTCCCTGACGACGGCCAGGTCGTGCCGGCGGTAGCCCGCCCCCGCGCAGCACCGACACCGCGGCAGCCGCACACCGGCCGACGCCTGCCCGAGACCGGCCGGTTCAGTCGCGGATGTCCTGCAGCAGCCAGCCGCGGGGGATCTCGTGGCCCAGGCCGCGCTCGCGGGCGCGCTCGTAGACGATCGCCGCGACGGCGTGGAACTGGGCGCCCTGGATGTTGCCGCGCTCGGAGAACGTCACCTGGTCGTCACTCTCGCGGGCGCGGGCACGGCCTGCCAGCACCGCGTCGAGGTGGACGACCCGGGCGTCGGCGGGCGGACGGCGGATGCCCCGGTCGTGCCGGTGGCGCCGCCAGACGGCCGCGCCGGGGTCGGCCCGATAGGTCACGTATTCGTCCTCGGTCGCCCAGCCGGGCGCGGACGAGGGCACGCTGGCGCTGCCGAGCCTGAGCCACACGTCGAAGCGCTGCCGCGCCTGTGCGTCCGGGCTTCCGCCGATGCAGGTGACGTGGGTTCCCGGCCGGAGATGGCGTCCGAGGACGACGTCGCCGACGGCGTCGGTGCAGCCGGCCACGATGTCGGCGCCCCGGTGGACCAGTTCCGGCTCGTCGACCGCCACGGCGTCCAGGCCGTACAGCTCGCGCATCTCGGCGGCGAAGCGGTCGCGATGGGCCCGGGTGGGGCTGTACACCTGGACGCGTTCCAGCGGGCGCACGGCCCGCAGGGCCTCGACGTGGCTGCGGGCCATGCCGCCCGAACCCAGCATCCCCAGCACGCGCGCGTCCTCGCGGGCGGCGTGGCGCACGCCGATGGCCGAGTCGGCGCCCACCCGCAGGTGCTGCAGCAGCCCGTCGTTGAGCAGCGCGACGGGCTCACCGGTGCGCGCGTCGATCAGGAGGACCAGTCCGCAGAAGAGTCCCGGCCGCACGCAGTGCTTCTCCTGGGTCCGGCGGCCCGGGGGACCGGCCTCGGTGAGCACGTCCGACTTCATGCGCAGGGCGACGTAGCCGGTGCGGGCCGAGCCGCCCTCCATCGTCCCCCACCGGTAGACGCGCTCGTCGTCCAGGGGCAGGGCCAGGTCGATGCGGGGACGGCACACTCCCGTGCCGGCGGCCAGGTCCCGGTAGGCCTCCTCGAGCGCGTGCACCACGTCGGTCATGGTGAGCACGGCGGCCGTGACGTCGTTGCCGAGGACGAGCATGCTTCTCCCTCCGGCCGCGCCCAGGGGGCTTCGGCGCTCTTGGCGGCGGTCAGGGCCGCAAGGGTGTGCCGGGACCTTCGTGCTCGGCCCGTGCGGCGAGATGCCGCCACATCGCCGACACGTTGAAGGCGGGCCCGAGGTCGGGCAGTTCGGCGACGTCCTCGTCCGGGATCGGCCGCAGCGGTGCGCCGGTGGCTGCGACGGCGAGGGTGGTGCGGGCCAGCGAGTCCACCGCGAGGGCCCGGGTCATGGCCTCCGCCACGGCATGGCGTGGATCGCCGGTGCCGACGGAGACGAGCCCGTGCCCGCGCAGGACGACGACGGGGCGGTCCCCGAGAGAGGAGACCATCTGCTCGGCGAGGTCCCGGTGGCGGATCAGGGCCGAGCGGGGCCAGACGGGGATGCCGTCGTGCGCGAGCCGGGCCGCCGGAATGTCGTAGGAGCCGACGAGAGGCAGCCAGGGCAGGTCCGCGACGGAGGCGGCGACCACGGCGGGCGGATGCGCGTGGACCACGGCGGTGACCTCCGGCCGTGCGCGCAGCACCTCGGCATGGATGGGCAGCTCGCTCGGCGCGGACCACCCCGGGGGTGTCTCGCCCTCTCCGTCGAGGTCCACCTCCTGGACGTCGCCGACCGTGGTGAAGGCCAGGCCGCGCTCCTCGGGACCGCGGCCGCGGACCAGGAGGGTCTGGTCGCCGGTCCGGGCGCTGACATGTCCGAGGATGTGCTCCACCAGGCCGGTGACGGCGAGGACGCGGCAGGCGACGGCGACGCGTTCGCGCAGTGCTTCGTACGACTCCACCAGGATTCGCCCGTTCTCTATTGGTCTGTTGGTATGACTTTAAGCCACTGTCGAGGACCTGGTCAACGAAGCGCCCGCTCATGGGAGAATGTCCTCATGCCATCCCGACCCAGCCATGCTCGGCGTGCTGAGAACGAAGACGCGACGCCGGCCAAGCGGACCGCCGCGCCCGAGGGCCTGTTCAAGACGGTCTCCTCCAGCCGTGTCTCCCAGCTGATCGTCGACCAGATTCGAACGCTGCTCAAGGAGGAGCACCTGCAGCCCGGCGACCGGCTGCCCAGCGAGCGCGATCTGTGTACGCAGTTCGGCGTCAGCCGGGTGACCGTGCGGGAGGCGCTGCGCAGCCTGGAGGCCAGCGGACTCGTGGAGATCCGCGTAGGCGCCCGCGGTGGTGCGTTCGTGACGGCGCCGTCCTCGCGCCGGGTGGGTGAGGGCCTCGCCGATCTGCTGTCCCTGTCGCCGGTGACCGCGGCCGAGGTGACCGAGGCCAGGCTCGTCTTCGAGTTGGGCATCGTGCCCCTCATCGTCGAGCGCGCCACCGACGAGGACCTCGACGCGCTGCGTGCCCTGTGCGACGAGCACGCGGAGGCGGTCAAGCAGGGAACGTACGACATGGAGATGTCCGCCGACTTCCACACGCGAGTGGCGGCGTGCACGCACAACGCCGCGATCGAGATGCTCGTGCAGTCCTTCCACGGCCCGATGCTCATGAGCCTGCGCGAGGCGCAGAGTATCGAGCCCCGGATGGGACAGAAGGGCTCGAAGGAGCACCGCGCCTTCGTCGAGGCGCTCGCCGCGCGTGACGCCGAGGCGGCGACGGAGATCATGCGCACCCACCTGAAGCGGACGGCGTCCCGGGTGAAGGGTGAACGCTCCGGCAAGTGAGGTCGAAGTGGGCCGGCCCCGGACCCGGTTGGGTCCGGGGCCCTTTTGTGTCCGGCGTTAAGGCATTATGGTTAGACCAACAGGTGATCACAGGCCTACGGCCATCACAGGAGGCACCATGGGCAAGAAGGGGCGCGTCTTCGTCCGCGGCCTGACCTCGGAGACATACGGGCTGGGCGAGTACCGTCGCCGGCAACTGGCCGTCAAACGGGTGCGTGACGACTCCGTCGTCGTCGACGACGCGAAGGTGGCCCACTCCGGCGACAGCGAGAAGTCCAAGACGTGGTGGCGGGTCGGCCCGGGTGACGAGGACTTCCTCACCCAGACCATCCAGGTCCACTTCGTCGAGCTGCCGCCGCAGTCTAGCAACCACGGGCACGGCCACCAGAACGAGGCGGCTTTCTACATCCTGCAGGGCCGCGGCTACGAGATCCACGACGACCAGCGCTACGACTGGGCCAAGGACGACCTCGTCTTCGTCCACACCGACTCCGTGCACCGTCACTTCAACCCCTACGACGAGACCGCCACCGCACTGGTGGTGAAGGCCAAGAGCACCTGGATGTTCATGGGCCTGTGGCAGCAGGGTCGCAGCGGCCCCATCGAGAACGAGGACGAGTTCGGGCCCCGCGAGGACTGGTCACGTATCTGGACGCCGGGCGTCGGCGACCGCAAGAAGGTCATCAAGCCGGCCGACACCACCTGGGAGACCACCCCGCTCGGCCGGGTCCGCGTGCTGTCCTCGCCCGAGCGCACCGACGCCCGCATCTTCTCCGTCGACGCCTTCGAGCTCGACGTCCCGGCCGGCAGCCGCTCCGGACGGTACTGGAAGATGGCCGACGAGGTGCTCTACGTCCTCGACGGGGGCGGGTACGCCCTGCAGTGGGAGGTCGAGGCGGAGATCGCCGAGAAGTACTACGCGCGCGTCGCGCTGGAGCCGACCCGGCACGAGATCACCAAGGGCGACACGCTGTACGTGCCGCAGAACCACGTGTGCCAGCTCTTCGCCTACGACGGCACGCCCCTGCGGGTGCTGTCCGCGCAGAACCGCGTCTTCAAGCACCTCGGTTACGACACGGTGCACTTCATGGAGGACGCCCCCGAGTACCAGTCGGCGCCCGGCGCCTGACCGGAACACTCCAGGCCCGCCAGAACGCTTCGGCCCCACCCCGTCCTGACGGGTGTGGGGCCGAAGCACGCCGTGCGTCCGCGTCACACGCGGTCCGCTGCCACCTCCTCAGCCGCGGCGAGGAGATCGTCCAGACTCAGACGGGCCGGGTCCGGGCGGAGGGCGAACGCCCCGTGCACGGTCCTGCGGACCGCCGCCCATCCAGTCCGGTCAGCAGCTTTCCCACCGGCTGGTGCACCGCGCGATCCTCCGCAGGATGCCTCAGTTCGGGCCACTGGGCGGCGAGGGGGCGCAACGAGTCGGCGACGATCCGCGGCACCGCCGACTCCTCGGGCGGTTCCGCGTACCACCAGGTCGGTGCGGGAGAGAAGCGCCTCGTCGACGGCCTCGGTGAAGTCCGTCGCGCCCACGAGGAGGGTCCGTGGACGCCCGGCCCGCAGCGCGTCGAGGCCGCGGTTCTCGGCGTCCGCCGCCCGGTGCACGTCGACCGGATTGGTGTCGAAGGGCGCCGCGTGGCGGCGCATCGCCGGCCTCTCGACCTCGTCGACCAGGACCAGCGTATGGGGACGGCGCGCGGCCGGTCCCGGCAGCGTCTCGGGGAACAGCCGGGAGACCGCGCGCCGGCTCTCGCCCCAGCATCTCGCTCGGCAAGGCGTGCGGATCGACCTCGACGAGGGTGGTCACGCCGTGCGGGGCGAGGGTGCGCGCGGCGGCCTGGGTGAGGCCCTGGGCCAGGGTGACCTTGCCGGTGTCGGGCGGGCCGGCCGGCACCGACAGACCGTGCGGGGCCACTGGCGAGCCCGCGAGCCGCCGCAGGTGCCGGAGCACGAGGACGGCGGTCGCAGCGGCTCCTTGACCCGTGGACCGACGATGACCGTGTCCTCCGGGACGGCCGTGCCCATCGTCTCCGGCAGCGGTGCGCCGGAGAAGGTGAGGTAACGCGAGGCGGTGTCCCCGTCGTTGCCGCTGCGGCCCCATGCCCAGGCCGGCAGGTGCAGAGAGTCGTCCGGAACCCAGTCAACCCGCTTGCCGTCGATCTCGGTCCAGCGGGCCACCACGAATACCGACGTAGACGCCGACGCGGCCACTCCGCTCGCTGGGGTGTGTCTCGGTGGGGTGTATTGCGACGTCATCGAGGGCGACGACGGTGCGCTGGTTCTTGCGTCACGCCTCGATAAGGGCGGCGCGTCGTCTCTGGACGTGGTGATGGGTGACTCCGGTCGCGGTGTGCGTACTCGGCATGTCTCCTCACAGGAGGTTGATGAAGGGGGGAGGTCAGGAAGCAGTGGCCGGGGCGGTCTCGACGCGGTACTCGCGCACCGTGCGGCTGCGGGCGGCGCTTCCGCCCGAGACGAGGGCCGGCACCAGCCCGCCGAGGGTGAGCGCGACGACCGGACCGAGCGCGCCGGCGGCCGCGCCCATCAGAGAGTCGCCGAGCGCGGGGCCACCGCGGGAGCACATCTGGTAGATGGCCGAGACACGGCCGCGCAGCTCGTCCGGCGTCTCCACCTGAACGGCGGCATGACGCACGGTGGTGGCGACAGCGTCCGCGGCGCCCAGGGCGACGGCCGCGACGGCGGCCACCCAGAAGGCGCGGGACTGGGCGAGGGCGACGACGGCCAGGCCGTACGCGGCCGTACCCCACAGCACGATCCGCCCGGCGTGGGCGGTGCGCACCAGCCGGAAGACCCACACCGACCCGATCAGCGCCCCGGCCGAAGGGGCCGCCGACAGCAGGCCGTAGCCGGTGGCGCCCACGTGCAGGATGTTCGAGGCGAAGGCGGGCAGCAGCACCCGGTACGCGCCGAACACCGTGGCCGTCAGGTCCAGGCCCATGAGCTGCCAGACCACGGGCCGCTCGGCCACGTACCGCACGCCGTCCCGGAGGCTGTCCCACAGCGAGGGCCGCGCGCCGTCGACGCGCAGCGGTGGCACGCGCAGGACGGCCAGCACGGCGACCAGGGCGGCGTAGGTGACGGCGTCGAAGACGTAGACGGCCCCCGGCCCGCCGACGGCGATCAGCCCGCCGGCGAGCGCGGGGCCCACCAGGACCGCCAGCTCGCGCGAGGGGTTGAGCAGGGTGAAGGCCTCGACGAGCCGCTCCTTCGGCACCATCGCCGGGATGAGCGCCTGCCGGGCCGGCTGGTCGAAGGTCGCCGCCGCCGTGGCCAGCAGCGAGGAGGCGACGACCGCCCAGACCGTGGCGGAACCCGCCAGGGTGAGGGCGCCGATCCCCGTCGAGACCAGCAGCGCCACCCCCTGCGTGACCTGCAGCAGCCGGCGCCGGTCCAGCCGGTCGGCATAGATGCCGCCGGCCGGGGACAGCACCAGCAGGGCCACCGCCTGGGCCAGGCCCACCAGCCCGACCTGCGCGGTGGAACCGGTGAGCTGGTAGACCTGGTACAGGTTGGCGGCGACGGCGCCCCGGGTCCCGATCTGGGACAGGATGACGCCGCCCCAGTAGAGGTCGAAGTCGCGGTTGCGCAGTACCTCGGGTATCGCCATGGGTCAGTCGACCGGGACCAGGGTCACCTTGTCCGGGGCGACCGAGAAGTGGACCTCGGTTCCCGGCGGGATGGACAGGGTGGGGTTGGAGCGGTTGCGGATCTCCAGTTCTCCGACGCCCACGATGTGGTCGACGACGTCGCCCAGGAAGGCGCGGGTGAGGACCGTGCCCGACCACTCGTTGGGCACGTTTCCGCGCCGCTCGCGGGACAGGTCGACGCACTCGGGCCGGATCGAGACCAGCACCGGGTCCCCGACCACCGGGGTCCGCTCCACGCCGTGGGCGACCATGCGGCCTTGCGCGGTGTCCACGCTCACCTCGCCCGACGAGGCCGCGACGACCTTGCCCTCCATGAAGTTGGAGGTGCCGATGAACTCGGCGACGAACCGGGTGGCGGGCTTGGTGTAGATCTCGCGGGGCTTGCCGATCTGCTCGATGCGGCCCTGGTTCATCACCGCGATGCGGTTGGACATCACCAGTGCCTCGGACTGGTCGTGCGTCACATAGATCGCGGTGAGGTTCAGCTCCCGCTGCAGCCGCTTGAGCTCGAAGCGCATCGACTCGCGCAGCTTGGCGTCCAGGTTGGACAGCGGCTCGTCAAGCAGCATCAGCTCGGGCCGGGTCACCAGCGCACGGGCCAGGGCCAGGCGCTGTTGCTGGCCGCCTGAGAGCTTGGTGGCGGGGCGGCCGGCGTAGGCGGCGAGCTCGGTGACCTCGAGGGCCTGCCCGACGAGGTCCTCGATCTCCTTGCGGGCGGGCCGCTTGGCACGGGGCATCACCTCCAGCGGGAACGACACGTTCTTGAACACCGACATGTGCGGCCAGATGGCGTACGACTGGAAGACCATGCCGAGACCGCGTTGGTTGGCGTGCATGTTGATCTTCTGCGCGGCGTCGAACAGCACGCGGCCGCCGAGCGTGACCCGTCCCTCGGTGGGGCGCTCCAGACCGGCCACCGAGCGCAGCGTGGTGGTCTTTCCGCAGCCGGAAGGGCCGAGCAGGGTGAACAGTTCGCCGTCGTGCACCTCGAAGTCGACCCCGCCCACGGCGTACACGCGCGCGCCCTGACCGGACCGGCGCTTCGAGGCGCGCGCGGAGGTGTCGTCGTAGCTCTTCTTGAGGGATTCGACCGTCAACATCGCTGAGGGTCCCTTCGATCAGTTCGCGGAGTCGCTCTGCAGCCCGAAGCGGGCACCCAGGCGGTAGGCAATGGAGACGAGGACGACGAGCAGGAGGACCATGCACACGCCGAGCGCGGCGAGGGTGGTGAACTGGCCGTTCTCGAACTGCTCCCAGATCAGCACCGACAGGACCTCCTTGCCGGGGCTGTAGAGCAGGATGGTGCTGGACAGCTCGCGGAAGGACACGACGAGGATGTAGACCCAGCCGGCCAGGATGCCGCCGCTCATCAGCGGCAGCAGCACACGGCGGAAGGTCTGGAACCACGACGCGCCGGACACCGCCGCCGACTCCTCCAGCTCCGGCGACATCTGTGCCATCGCGGCGGAGGAGTAGCGCATGCCGTAGGGCAGGTAGCGGGTGCAGTACGAGATCAGCAGGATGAGCAGGGTGCCGTAGATCGGCAGTGACATCCGCAGGTAGACGAACGCCAGCGCCAGGCCGAGGACCAGGCCGGGGATGACGATCGGGGTGAAGGCCAGCAGGTCGAGCAGCCGTCGCCCGGGGGCCTTGGTGCGCAGCACGACCCAGGCGACGATCGCGGTGAGGATCATCACCGCCGTCGCCGCGCCCACTCCGACGATCAGGGAGTTCTTCAGGGCGGTGAACGCCAGCGGCATGTCGAAGACGGCGCGGTAGTTGCTCAGCGTCATCTGGCTGAGGGTCTTGCTGGTCGGCGCCGCGTAGTACTTCAGCAGGGAGGCGTAGACGAGCACGGCGACCGGGAGGACCACGGTGAGCAGGAAGTAGAGGATGACCCCGGCGCCGACCAACGGGCGGGCGCGGCCGAGTTCGACCGGACGGGGCCGGAAGGCCTTGCCGGTCACGGTCTGGAAGTTGCGCGAGGAGCGCTGCAGCCAGCTGGAGAGCAGTACGCCGAGGACCGCGATGACCAGCAGGCCGATCGCGTAGGCGCCGGCCGCGCCGTAGTCGACGGGGTAGGCCCGCAGCACGAAGTAGATGCGGCTGGTGAAGACGTAGATGCCGTTCTGCAGTCCGAGCAGGCCGGGCACTTCGAAGCTCTCCAGGGACTGCACGAACATCAGCAGGGCCGCGGAGATCATGGCCGGCCGCAGCAGGGGGATGGTCACGCGACGCAGCACGGTGAGCCGGCTCGCCCCGGACATGGCGGCGGACTCCTCCAGGGAGGGGTCCATGGCACGGAAGGCGGCCACCATGAGCAGGAACGCGACCGGGGCAAGGTGCAGCCCCTGGACCCAGATCATTCCCCACACGCTGTAGATGTTGACCGGCGACGAACCGAACAGGGGCTTGAAGATCAGGGAGTTGATCAACCCGCTCTCCGGGTCCCCGAGGAAGATCCAGGACGTGGCGTAGAGGATGCCTGGGACGATCAGCGGCACCAGTGACGCGGCGAAGAACAGGCCTTTGAACGGGGTGTCCGTGCGGACCTGCACATACGCCAGGGCTGTGCCGAGGATCAGCGCGAGTGCGGCCGAACCCAATGCGAACCACAGCGAGTTGAGCATCATCTCGCCGGACTGCGAGTTGCCGCCGTAGGCCCGGGAGAAGGCGTCGAAGGAGATGCCGTGGCCGTCGGCGCTGAGGAAGGTGTCGTGGATGAGGTAGCCCAGCGGCACGATCGCAAGATAGCCGACGACGACCACGGCACCGCCGACCAGCAGGCCCTGCATGGACAGCGGGCGGCGCAGCAGCCTCAGGAGGCGGCCTCCCTGTCCGTCCGTCCCGGTCCCCGGGGCGGGGCCGGTGCCGGGGCCGTTGTTCTGTGCGGTCGTGGAGGTGGGAGCGAGGGTCATCGCGCGTCACTTCCCCGAGCTGGCGACGCCACGCAACAGCGCGTCGTACTTCTTGTCCCAGCTGCCGTCGTCCTTGCTCAGGCCCTTGACGTCGAACGGGACGAGCGTCAGGCCGCGCAGGCTGTTGTCGCCGGGGACCTTCGTCGACGGGGTGAGGCCGAGCTTGACCAGTTCCTTCTGGCCGTCCGTCAGCAGCCAGTTGTAGAACAGCCAGGCCGTTGCCGGGTGCTTGGCGTTCTTGAGCATGCCGACGCCGTTGGGCCGGGCGAAGGCCGGAATCTTGGACACCCCGCTCCTGGGCAGGTGGGTGACGGGAGCGCCCTTCTGCGCGGCCCGGTCGGTGATGTACGTGTAGTTCATCGCCTCGATCGGCTGCTGGCCCGCGGAGAGGAACTGCATCATCGTGGTGTGGCCCTTGGCCACCTTGGCGTTGGCGGCGATGGCCTTCCACAGCGTGTCCACCTGGGCCTGCGACTTGCCGTGGCCCAGCCAGTACTTGGTGACGTTTTCGAACCAGTCGCTGTCGCTGACCTCGAGGGTGAGCTTGCCCTTGTACTTGGGCTGGGCCAGGTCCTCCCAGCTCTGAGGTTCGTTCCCGGGCTTGATCAGGTCGGTGTTCCAGGCGGGCTGGAAGACGTTGAACCGGCTGGCCGTCCAGTGGTCGAACTTGCCAGCCGACTCGACCTTGTCGAGCGCGGAGCCTTTGAAGTCCGCCAGCAGGCCGTTGCCGGACAGCGCCGTCATCTCCAGGAAGTTGGTCTCCACCGCGTCGGCGCCCGCCTTGCCGGCCTGCGACTCCTGCATGGCCCGCTGCAGCACGGTCTCGGAGTTGCCACGGAAGACGCTGACATGGATGCCGTACTTCTTCTCGAAGGCCTGCGCGACGGGCGTGGCGATGTCCGCGGTCATCGAGGTGTACAGGGAGAGCGTCTTGCCCTCCTTGGCGGCCAGCTCTTGGGCCTTGGCGACCTGCTGGTCCTTGGGAAGCGCGGCGATCTGCGTGTACGCGCCGTCCGCTTTGGCGGGTGCGGCCGTGGTGACGGCGCCGCCGCACCCGGTGGCGGCGGCCGCGACCAGCGCTCCGGTCACGGCGAGGGTGGTGTTACGGGTCCTCATGCGGTGCTCTCCTGGGGAAGGGCAATGGGGAGGTATGGGGGTGCGGTCAGCCGGCCGCGGGGACGCCGCGCAGGAGCGCGTCGTAGGCGGTGTTCCACTTCTTGGTGTCGGTTTCGGCGGTCTTCGAGAGGCTGTAGGTCTTGGTGCCGGGCGGGACCGGGTCCCGGTAGCCGGGAACGCTCTTGGCCGCCGGGATGCGCAGTGACTTGGCGATGGTCTTCTGCCCGTCGCCGAGGACCCAGTCGACCCACAGCAGGGCGGCGGCGGGGTGACGCGGGCGGGCCATGAGTGCCACGCCGTTGGGCCTGAGGATCACCGGCTCGACGGCGGGCCGCCAGGCCACCGGCGCGCCCTTCTTGGCCGCCTTGTCGACGGTGTGGCTGTACACAGACAGGGCCACGGCGAACTGGCCGGCGCTGAGCTGTTCGCCCTGCACCGTGTGGCCCTTGGTCACCTTCACGTTGGCGGCGATCTTCTTGAACAGGGCGTCCGCGGCCGCCGGGCTCATGTGCTTCTGCTCTGTCAGGTAGGTGTGCATCGAGGCATACCAGTCCCAGTCGCCGACCTCGACGGACAGCTTGCCCTTCCACTTCGGGTCGGCGAAGTCGGCGAACTGCTTGGGCTCCTGCCCCTTCTTGACCAGGTCGGTGTTCCAGCCGACGACGAAGGCGTTGAAGCGCTCCGCCGTCCAGCCGCCGAGGTTCTTCGCGGCGTCCTTCAGCCCCGTCGAGGCCGGGCCGTCGTAGGGCTGGAGCAGGTGCTGGGAGTCGAGGGCGCGCAGCTCGAGGTCGTTGGTGTCCATGACGTCGTTCTGCGGCTTGTTCGCCTGATTCTCCTGCAGCGCCCGCTGCAGGACCGTCTCGGAGTTGGCGCGGAAGGCATGGACCTTGACGCCGGGGTAGGCCTTCTGGAAGCCGTCGACGAGGTCCTGGATGTCGGTGTTGGAGGTGTACAGGTCGAGCACGCCACCCTCGCGCTTGGCGTCGGCCAGCAGCTTGCTCGTGCGCTGCTGGCCCGTGAGCGACTCGTAGGCGGCGTAGGGATTCTTGGCGGGGGCGGAGCTTGCGGCGCCCGTCGTCGGGGAGGCGCCGCAGCCGGTGAGGAGGAGCCCGGCGGCCAGCAGACCGGCGGGGAGAGCACCTTGACGCATCGCACACTCCTTGGACGAGGCGAACGGCTCGGGGGACGGACGAGAGGGCACGGTGTGTGGGGAGCGTGCAGTCGCGGCGGCGGGTGAAGAATCGCCGGCCCGCCGGCGAACGGTCGCGGCTCGTTGTCCGTCCGGGATCTGTTTTCTGCATGAAACAGGAACTGAGGTATGATGGTCTAACCATATATCGGGAGCTTTACTCCATTGTTATGATGCGGGGCCGCCCGCGCCGGTCGCCTCCTGTTCGAAGACAAGGGACTTGATCGTGACCGGTACCGTGTTCGACGGATGCCGCAGCCGTCCGAGGTCCACGTAGTCGAAGTCGCGCAGACTCAGCCCGTCGACGACCATCAGGTCGGCGGTGACGTCCAGTTCCTCGCGCAGCAGCCTGCCGAGGGTCAGGGCGACGTCCCCGTCGAGTACGACGTACAGCGGCCTTCCCGCGGCGGTCCGCTCGTCGAGGGCGTCCCGGATGCCCCGCGCGAAGGGCAGCAGCCTCTCGTGGCTGGACGGCCCGCTCCACGACAGTGCGAGGGCGACGTCCGCGCCGGTCTGCGCGACGTCGAGGGCGATCAGATGCCGGCGGATCGCGGCGGCCACCGCCTCGGCGTCGACCGTCTCGCCCAGCCGGTAGTGGGGCCTGACGACCTGGAGGTTACGGCGCGGCAGCAGGGCGCCGGGGTCGGAGACGAAGCCGGTGTTGCCGCTCAGCTGGACGCTGTACTCCGAGGCGCCGAGTGCGGTCGCCCGGATGCACTCGCCCGGCGGCAGCAGGGGATACGGCAGCGCACCGGCGTGCACCCGCCGAGCGAGCGCGCGGCCCAGGCGACGGCCGAGATCGCCGAAGTCGGTCTCCTCGCGGCCGTAGACGTACTCCGCCACTCCGCCGGAGAACATCACCGCGTCGATGCCACCGGCCCTCGGCAGCGGCTCGGTGAGGTACAGCTCGCGGATGTGGGGCGGCAGCGGATCGGCGGTGACGGCGGCCACGAGGGCGTCTACCATCGACTCCGCCACACGGTCGAGCTCGTCGGGCCGGGCGGTGTCGCCGGCCTTCCAGTTGAAGCCGGCGCGGGCGGCGTGCTCCGCGCCCGCCGGGTCGAGCCGGACGATGCGCCCGGCGCCGTCGACCACCTGCAGCCGGCCGCCGACGTGGACGGCCGCGGTGGCCGTGACACGTCCCGCCTCCAGTACGGCCAGCTTGGTGGTCCCGCCACCGATGTCGATGTTGAGGATGCGCTGCCCGGTGTCGTAGGAGACCTTGGCCGCGCCCGACCCGTAGGCCGCGAGCATCGCCTCCATGTGGTGGCCGGCGCTCGCGGTGACCAGTTCCCCCCCGTGCTCGGCGAGGACACCGGCGATCGCCTCCGCGTTGCGGCGGCGCAGCGCCTCGCCGGTGAGGATCACCACCCCGGTGTCCACGCGCGCCGGGTCGACGGCCGCCTCCTGGTAGGCGGCGTCGATGATCGCCCCGAGGGCATCGGCGTCGATGTGCTCGTCGTCGGCGTACGGTGTGAGCTCCACGGGGGAGCGGTGCAGCGTCTCGCGCCGCACCACCAGGTAACGGCTCGTCAGGTCCTCGCCGATGCGCCGCAGGTGCAGACGGGAGAAGAGGACCTGGGTGCCCGAGGAGCCGATGTCGATGCCCACGCTGTGCAGCGTGACGTTGTCCTGCTGCCAGATCGGATTGTCCTCCAGGACACCGTATGCCTCGTCGTCGTGCACGTGATCGTGGTCAGGGAGGTACGCCGAGTGGACCGTGCGCACCCCGTCGTCATGGTTGTGTTCTTCGGCGTGCCGCATCGATCCCGCTCCTTGTGGACGTCGGACGAATTCCTCAGACGGTGGCGGACGGCTCCGGCTTCGGCGGGAGCGTGGCGAGCTCCGCCTCGTAGACGGCGTCCATCCGCGGCTCCATGCCGTGCTTGGCGAGCGCCTCGCGGAACGTCTCGCGCACGTACGTCGACTCGTCGGCGTAGTCGATCTGGTCGCCGCCGATACGCCGGCTGATCCAGGCCTTCGGCACGCCCTGGGCATTGCGCACGGAGACCACCTCGTGCTTGAAGGCGAGATAGCGGCCCGGCTCGGTGCCGGTGTTGAAGTGCTGGTGGAACCACATGTTGGGCGGCACGATCAGCGTGCCCGGACCCCACTCGTAGCGCCGGGGCTCCTCACCCTCGGGCCACATCAGGCTGTAGCCCTCGCCGGAGAGAATGATGACGTGGGCGCCCGGACCGTGCCGGTGGCCCTTCTTGTAGGTGGCCGTCGGGAACTGCGAGATGTGGCTGTTCATCGAGCCCTTGGCCATCGCGAAGCGGATGTGTCCGCCGCCGGCGCCCCGCTCCTTGGCCTCGATCAGCGGGAGGTTGATCGCGTCGGCGACGAAGTTGGTGTCGAGCAGCAGTCCCTTCTGCTCGCCCTTGGGGGAGAAGTAGTCGGGCTCGCCGTCGAAGCGGTCCGGAAAGTCGTGCGGGGTGCCGAAGACGAATTCGGCGTCGCCGTAGAGGTTGATGACGGGAGGCATGTTCGTCGAGGAGACGAAGCGTGCCGCCTTGCGCCCGGACCCGTTGAAGTGCTGGTGGTGCGCGTTGAGGGGAATGGCGAACATCGAGCCCGCCTGCCACTCGAAGGTGACCTCGGCGCCGGCGTCGTTCCAGACCTTCGTCGAGCCCTGGCCGTCGAGGACGAGGATCATCTCCTCGAACAGTTGCCGCTGCGGCGCGAGCTTCCCGCCGGCGGGGATCTCGCAGACGTAGCAGTCGTTGGAGGTGCGGGTCGCCTCGTGGTTGATGAACACGCCCCGCCCGCCGCGCCGCTCCCACGGCTTCAGCTCGACCGTACGCAGGTCGGGAATGTAGTGGGCGGCGATGATGTCCAGCCCTTCGGCGGCCACCCAGCGGGTGTAGGGGGATTCCTTCTCAGTGGCGAACTTCGCGGCCAGCGAGTCGTTGACGATCGCGTCCTTGGCCATGCGGCGGCCCTTCCTGATCGGTTCGTGCAGCGTGGCATGCGCTGACAGGGCATTAGGGGGTGGCGAATTGGTAGAACCATAAGTCCACCAGTTGAGGGCGTCAACGAGTCGGACGGGATGATCGCGATCCCTTGGCGGCCACCTCGGCCGGTGCCGCGGCGGCGGCCTCCGGATCCAGGTACCGGCCGCCGCGGGCGAGTGGCGCCAGGTGCTTGTCGAGGTCGTGGCGCAGGGGTATCGCCCTGGGAATGTCGAGGTCCAGCAGCTCCTCGGAACTCAGTCCGTCGGAGGTGGCGACCAGGGCGCGCAGCGAGTTGCTGTACGCCACGACCACCATGGTCCGGCCCGCGCGCAGACCGGGGGCGACGGTGTCGCGCCAGTACGGCAGCAGTTCGCGTGGGAGCTCGGCGTACCGGGGATCGTCCGTGACGTCCTGCGCCGTGCCCGGTGCGGCAGGTGAGGTGCGCGCCGTACGAGCGCCGCCACAGCCGGCTGTGACCAGATCTGAGAGGTCCCCTCGCTCTCGCCGTGGCGGAGTGGGATCGGCGTGCACATGCGCCGATGGTGATCGCGTGTCCCGTCTCTTGTTCCGCGTTCGATGTTTCTGGTCCAATGGAAAGACCACGGTGGACGGTGTGGGACCGCAGCGTGCCCGTCCGCCGTGGACTTCCGCCGATTGCGAGAGGAAGCAGGGACCTTGCTCATGGTGATCTACGTCCGCAGTGACGGTCCCGAGTACACCGTCGATGCGACGGTCGGGGACTCGGTCATGGCGGCCGCCGTGAGGAACGGCATTCCGGGAATCGTCGCGGAGTGCGGCGGCAACCAGTCCTGCGCCACCTGCCACGTCTGGGTGCGCGAGGAGTTCGCGGCGCTCGTCGGCCCGCCCGGCGACCTGGAGGAAGACCTGCTCGACCTGGGCGTCACCGAACGGCGCGACACCAGCCGGCTGTCCTGCCAGATCCGTCTCACCTCGGAACTGGACGGCCTCACCGTCGACATCCCACCGGAGCAGCCCTGACCGCGCCGCCCTGGTCGCACCGCTCAGCACCGAAGCCAACGACCCGCGGGCGGGTCAGTACCTGAAAGGGAAACGGCCGTGCTGGGACAAGACATCAGCGAGCTGCTCACTCAGACCGGTCCGGGAACACTGATGGGCGAGCTGCTCCGCTGGTAATGGATCCCCGCGCCGCTCGCCGAGGAACTCCCCGAGAACGACTGCCGCGCCCGTGCGCGCCCCCGACCGAGGCCGAGCGGCAGCCGTGATCGACGGCCACGACGTCCACAGCAGGAACACTCCGGGCACCTACTGGCCGATGGCCGACATGGACAACGACTACCTCATCGACCGCGAGGCCCGGAAGCGCGGCGAGACATACTCCGGCGTGCCGGCATCGCGATGTCGCCTCCCTCCAGGAGAGCGTGGGGCCCATCGTCGACCGCACCGAGGAACGCTTCGGGCCCGCCGGCAGCGGCGGGATCGTCACGGGCCCGCCAGAAGCTGCGCAAGGCCCCGTCGCGCTGCGCGACGAGGGCGACACCCCGCCCGGAGCGGACCCGGAGCACCCACGGGTCCGTTCGGCGGCCGTGGTGCAGGTGGAGTCCTTCCTGGACTCCTGCCGCGACGCGGTTGAGGTGACCCCGGGCGTCCGGCAGGCCACGGTGTGAGTGAACGACGGCGACCACGTAGGTGAGCGAGAGCGCCCGCGCCGCCTCCGCGGCCGAGTCCCGCTTCCGCATGGACGTCCCGATCACGCGCCGCCTGGCCGAACGCCCCTGGGCACACGCCCGCCGCAGGGTCGCCGACGGTGTACCCGTCCCGCCGGCGACCTGACCGGCCTTCGGTAGCGAAGGCGGAGGAGGCGGCACCGGTCCGCGCGCTGGAGTTCTCGCCCCGGTGCTGTGGCCCCGCAGGAACGCGGGTGCCGTGACAGGACGGGAAACAGGGCGCGGCCCGCGAAGAGATGACGCTGCCGCGCCCTGGCTCAGGTGTGCCCAGGACCGGCTCGGGTTCTTCGGTGCTCCGTCACCGGCCTGCCGGACTCGTACTCAGAACCGTCCTTCTCCTCGTTCCAGCGCTGCGATCTGCTCCAGCCGTCGCGCGTGGACGCCCCCGTTGAACGGAGTGGACAGCCACGTCCCGACGATGTCCTCGGCGAGGTCGGGGGAGAGGACCTTGGCGGCCAGGACGAGCACGTTGGAATCGTTGTTGCCGCGGGAGATCCGGGTGCTCCACAGATCGTGGCACAGCCCCGCCCGTATCCCTCGGATCTTGTTGCAGACGATGGTCTCGCCGAGCCCACTCCCGCCGAGCACGATGCCGCGCTCGGCGGTGCCGTCGGCCACCTGCCGGCACACTTCGGCGCACAGCGGCGGATAGTCGACCGTCTCCTCGAAGTGGCTGCCGCGGTCGTCGACGGTGTGCCCGCGCGCCGTCAGCCAGACGGTGAGGCGGGCCTTGAGGGCGTGGCCGTTGTGGTCGGCGGCGATGGCGATGCGCATACGGGTCCCTTCGAAGGAGGACAAAGAGAACGGTCGGGTCCGCTCAGGCGATCAGCGTGCGCGTGCTGTCGGCGAACATGGTGTCCAGCGGCATGGGCCGGTCGAGGATGCGCTGATCGACGGCGTGGCGCATCAGTTCCTCCAGGACGGCGCGGTTGGGTTCCATGCCGTACGGCAGCGGGTCCCTGCCGGTCACCTTCATGACCCGTCCGTACATGCGATCCGTGGAGGTCGGGGAGGCGATGGCGCCGGCGCTCAGCCGGTCCACGTACAGCTGCTTGGCGCGGGCGAAGGCGTCGAAGACCAGCTCGCCCAACTCAGGCTGCGTCTCCAGTAGTTCGTCGCGGATGACGATCAGGTGGTTGATCGGGTAGAGCCCGCGTTCACGCAGTGCGGCCAAGCCCGTCTCCTCGGGGTCGGGGATCAGCGGCGTCAGGGCGGGAGACTGGGGCCGGGGTCCGATCACCGCCGCGAGGTCGCCGGCGAGCACCATGTCCTCCAGTGAGCCGCCCGGCTCCATGGGGACGACGTTGGCGGGCGGCCGGTACTCCGCCACGTGTTCGTCACCCGACAGCACCCAGGTCACCTGGTCGAGGTCGACACCGTACTCCTCCCGCAGAACGGCCCGTGCCCACACCCCGGTGGTCACCGTGTACCCCCGGCTGACACCGACCCTGCGGCCCTGGAGGTCCTTGGGGCCGCGCACGTCCGAGGAGGGATCGTGGAAGATCGCGCCATGGTGGAAGCCGCGCACCAGGAAGACCGGCACGGCGGTAAACCGCGCGCCGTGCGCCTTCGCCACCAGATAGGTCGTCAGGGCCATCTCACTGACGTCGAACTCCACGGAGCGCACCATGCGCCGGAAGGCCTGGACGAGCACGGGCACTTCCTCGAAGGCGAAGCGGAAGCCGTGGGGAGTGACTTCCCCGGTCTTGAGTGCCTCGTTGTTGCCCTGCGTGCGGGTCACGGTCCTGAGCTGTGGTAGGGCCATCATACTCGGGAAGGTACCATGGTCAGACCATAAGTCCATACGGCTGTCCCGGCGGTCCGGGTGGGACACCTCCCCGAACAGTGAGGGGACGACGTCATGCGGGCACGAGAAGGGCAACCGGGTCTTCGTCGAGTACTACCTGGGCTGATGCCGATGTGAGTGGTGCCACCGGTGCGAGTACCGGCGCTGCACCGGAGAACTTCCTGCGCTACCACCACGAGCAGGGGCTGTCCGTCCGCCGGTGGCGGCCCGAGGAGCTCTTCGCGCCGGAGTCGCTGGAGTCGGCGGTCATCTGACCCTCCGTCAACTCGCGAAGCACCAATGCGTGGGCCGCCGAGGGAAAGGGCGCGTGCGCGGTCCGTGCGACGGCTCAGTCCCGGTCCGCCAGCGCGGTCTCGGCGGCCTCGGCGAAACGTGCGACGAGGGGTGAGCGCCGTGTGCCGTCCCAGGCCAGGGCCACCTGGCCGGGCGGCACATCGGCGACGGGGACGTAGGCGATGTCGGGGCGGGGGAAGACGGCCGCGACCGGGCCGGGCACCAGGATCACGCCGCGTCCGGCCCGGACGTACTCGAGTATCTCCTCCATGTCGTGCACGACCGGCCCGGGCGTGAGCCGTGTGCCCCCCGGCAGCGGATCGGCGTTCCACACGGCTGACCACGCCGGGTCCGCGTCGGCGTACCGCAGGAGCGGCTGGTCGGCCAGGGCGGCGACGTCCAGCGTGTCCTTGGCGGCCAGGGGATGGCCGGCCGGAAGGACGACGCTGAGCCGCTCCCGGTACAGCGGCAGCACGGTGAGTGACGTGCTCTCCACGGGGAGCCGTACGAAGCCCACGTCCACGCTGCCGTCGACAAGCGCATCCGTACGGCTCCACCAGCGCAGGCGGACCAGTTCGAGGCGCACGGCAGGTTGGCGTTCGGAGAAGGCGTGCAGCGCGGGGGTGACGTCCGTGCCCAGCATGAATCCGATCGTCAGCGAGTCCTCCCCGGCCTCGATGCGCCGGGCGCGCTCCTGGGCGACACGGCCGGCGGCCAGGAGCGCCTTGGCGTCGTGCAGGAACTGCTCGCCGGCCGGAGTGAGGGTCACTTCCCGGCTGTTGCGGGTGAAGAGCGTGACGCCCAGGTCGTGCTCCAGTTGCTGGATCTGGCGTGAGAGCGCGGGTTGCGTGACATGCAGCGCGGCCGCCGCCTGGCCGAAGTGCAACCGCTCGGCCACGGCCACGAAATAACGCAGCTTGCGCAGATCCAGATCCACCGGTCCGCCCTGCACGGTTCACCCGTCCTCCTGCGTCGATGCGCTCCGGTCATCGCACGACACCACAAGAAGCATTGGACCCCGCCGGCACGGGGCGGGAGGCTTGCGTCACGAATCGCGAAGGGCGCGCGTCCCGCAGGGGCGCCGCTCTCCCGAGACGAAAGAGACGCCGCCTCATCGTATCCGCGGTGCAGGCGTCCCCGCGATCTTCACTCGTCCCCTCGTCCTTCATGGGAGCCATGATGCGCGCTGCCGTCGCCACCGGGCCGAACGCCCCGCTCGTCCTGCAGGACCTCGAGGTGCCACAGCCGGCCGCCGGTGAGGTCCTCGTCAAGGTCACCGCGTGTGGCATCTGCTATTCGGACCTGAACCTCCTGCGCGGCCACTATCCCTTCGCCCGGTTCCCGGTCGTGCCGGGCCACGAGATCACCGGAGTGGTCACCGCCGTCGGCGACGGGGTGACATGGCCGACCGTCGGCACCGCGGTGGGCGCCCAGTTCCTGTACGACTCGTGCGGACACTGCGACTACTGCGTGCGGGGGGAGCAGATCCTCTGTCCGCGCAAGCGCATCACCGGCGTCGTCGCCGACGGCGGCTACGCCGAGTACGCGCTGCTGAAGGCCGGCTACGTCACGCCGCTGCCGGCCGGTCTCGACCCGGTCGCCGCGGCCCCGCTGATGTGCGCGGGCCTCACGGCCTTCAACGGCCTGCGGCAGGGCGGGGCCAGGGCCGGCTCCCGGGTCGCCGTGGTCGGCGCCGGAGGCATCGGCGCGCTGGCGATCCGGTACGCCGTCGCCATGGGCGCGCGTGTCGCCGTGGTCGGCCGTTCCCGGCGCGGCGAGGACCAGGCGAAGGCCCTGGGCGCCGAGATCTTCGTAGCCACCCAGGAGGAGGACCCGGCGCAGGCTCTGAAGGCCTGGGACGGGGGCGCCGACCTCGTCCTCAACGCGTCCCCGTCGACCGAGGCGGCCGCGGCCACCCTCGGCGGCCTCGCCCCCGACGGCACGCTGCTGCTGTGCGGCTACGGCGCCGAGCCGTTGGTGCTGCCCACCCAGCCGATGGTCCTCAACCGGCTGCACGTGGCGGCGTCCCCGTCCGGCTCACCCCACGACCTGCGTGACACCCTCGCCTTCTCCGCCGCGCACGACATCCTGCCCGACATCACACCGGTGGGCCTGGACGAGGCGCCGGCCGTGCTCGAGGCGATGGCGGCCGGCACCGCGCGCGGCCGCAGCGTGATCACCTACGCCTGACCGCACCGCCGTTTCCCCCGTCCCACCGCTTCAAGGAGCAAGCGATGCCGTACGTCATCCTCGTCACCGGAGCCTCCAGCGGCTTCGGCGCGCTGACCGCCCGCGCCCTCGCCGATGCCGGGCACACCGTCTACTCCGGCATACGCCAGGCCACGGGCCGCAACGCCCCGGCCGTCGCCGACGCCCGCGCCTACGCCGAGAAGCACGCCGTCCAGCTGCGCACCGTCGAACTGGACGTCTCCAGTCAGTCCTCCGTCGATGCCGCCGTCGCCACCGTCACCGACGAGGCCGGCCGGATCGACGTGGTGATCCACAACGCCGGCCACATGGTGCTCGGTCCCACCGAGGCCTTCACCCCGGAGCAGATCGCCGAGATCTACGACACCAACGTGCTGTCCACTCAGCGCGTCAACCGCGCCGTCCTGCCCCAGATGCGCAGCCGCCGCGACGGGCTGCTGCTGTGGGTGGGGTCCTCCAGCACCTACGGCGGCACGCCCCCGTACCTGGGTCCCTACTTCGGCGCGAAGGCCGCGATGGACCACCTGGCCAAGAGCTACGCGGTCGAGCTGTCCCGGTTCGGCATCGACTCCGCCATCGTCGTGCCCGGCTCGTTCACCTCCGGCACCAATCACTTCGCCCACGCGATGCACCCGCAGGACACCGACACGGCCCAGGCGTACGAGGAGCTGTACGCCGGGCTCATGGAGGACGTCGGCAAGCGGCTCGCCGCACTGGCGCCCCCGGACGCCGATGCCGCCGAGGTCGCCCGTGCCATCGTCGCGATCGTCGACACACCCAAGGGAAGCCGACCGTTCCGCACCACCATCGATCCCGCGGACGACGGCTCCGAGGCGGTGAGCGACGTGGCCGACGACATCCGCACCGCCTTCTACGAGCGGATCGGCTTCACCGACCTGCTGACCCCGCGGGGCGAGGCCTGAGCCCCCGTACGCCGCACACTGGATCGAAGCACGGGACGATCAGGAGCAGCAGATGATCAGGAGGAGGACACCGCGGCGCGGCCGGCGGCCAGCAGGGTCTTCAGGGGTGTGCCCGGATCGCCCGCGGCGCTCGGCGGCACGGTCGCCCCGTCCGTGAGGGCCCTGCGTACGGCCATGTAGTCGGCGGGGCTGTTCACGGCGTCGATCGCGAGGAGCTCGCGCTGACGGTAGTACAGGACGGAGAAGCGCTCGCTGTCCGGCTCGCCCCGCACCACGTACTCGTCGTAGCCCGTCGACAGCCCCGCGATCTGGAGTCTGAGGTCGCCCTGGTACGACCAGAACCACGGCACTGGTGTCGCCCCGACGGGCCGGCCGAGCAGCGAGGCGGCGGCGGCCGTGGCCTGAGCGACGGCGTTCTGCACCGACTCCAGCCGCACGGTGCCCAGGCCCGTCACCGGGTGCGGCTGGACGGTGCAGTCGCCGGCGGCGTGGACGCGGGGGTTGCTGGTGCGGGCGTGGGCGTCGACGACGATGCCCCGGTCGCAGGCGAGTCCCAGCTGCTCGGCGAGTTCCGTGCGAGGCAGCACGCCGACCCCGACGACGACGAGATCGGCCGGCAGCACGGTGCCGTCCGCGAGCCGGACGGCCGTCACCCGCCCGTCGGCGCCCTCGAAGCCCGAGACGGCCGCCGAGAGCAGTACGCGGGTGCCGCGCCGCACATGGGCCTGCCGGTAGAACTCCGAGACGACGGGTGCCACGGCCCGGGAGATCAGCCGGTCGGCGGCCTCGACGACGGTGACCTCCTTGCCGAGCGCGCGGGCCACCGCGGCGGCCTCCAGCCCGATGAAACCGCCTCCGACGACCACCACGCGAGCCCCGGACTCCAGGCGTCCGCGCAGGTCCGCGGCGTCGTCTCGGTCGCGTAGACAGCAGATGCCGTCGAGGCCGGCCCCGGGCACGTCCAGCCGCCGTGGCGCGGCGCCCACAGTCAGGGCCAGCCGGTCGAAGGCGAAGGAGCGGCCGCTCGCCGTCCGGGCCACGCCCGAACCGGGGCTGCCGGAGGAGGAGAGGGCCACCTCCGTGACGCGTTCGCCGCTGACGAGATCGATGCCCGCGTCGGCGTAGTAGGACGGGGCACGCAGCGCGAGTGACTCCAGATCGCTCGCTCGGGTCAGGAACTCCTTCGACAGGGGCGGTCGCTGGTACGGCGGATGGATCTCCTCACCCACCAGAGCGATCGGCTTCGTGTCTCCGAACTGCCCTAGTGAGGCGGCCAGTTGAAGACCGGCCTGACTGGCGCCGACGATGAGCGTTCCGCCCGCCATGGGGTGGCCCCTCCCTCTCGACCTTCTTTAATGTCAGACCATTATACCAAGCCCGTCGCCGGAGTCTCGCTCGTCGCGGGAGTCAGGCGCGAGGGCCGCCGTGGGGGACTTCTTACTGCGCGCGTCAAAAACATATCAATGGGATTAAAAATGTGATAACGGCGTTAATATCGGTCATGTGTGGGAGCGGACTGCGAACACCCGGGAACGGGTTCTGTCCGCCGCAGCGGATCTCTTGAGCCGTGAGGGCCGTGCGGCCATCTCCACCCGCGCTGTGAGCGCGGCGGCCGGGGTGCAGCCACCGACGCTGTACCGGCTGTTCGGAGACAAGGACGGACTGCTCGACGCACTCGCGGCCTACGGGTTCCAGCAGTACCTCCGGGAGAAGCAGAACCTGGAGGAGACCGACGATCCCATCGCCGACCTGCGCCGGTCCTGGGATCTGCACGTGGAGTTCGGCCTGTCCCGGCCCGGCTTCTACGTCCTGATGTACGGCGAAGGGCGTTACCGCGGCGGTATTCCGGCAGGACTGGAGACCATCGCGATCCTGCGCCGGAACATCGCCCGCGTGGCGACCGCCGGCCGGCTGCGCATGAGTGTGGAGAGCGCCACCCAGCTCGTGCACGCCAACGGTCTCGGCGTCGTGCTGTCCCTGATCGCGACGCCGCCCTCCGAGCGGAATCCCGAATTGTCGACCCTGGCACGCGAGCACGTGCTGCGAGCGATCACGACCGTGGGCTCCGGCGACCAGGGGGAGGGCACGGACGTCGCGTGCCGGGCCGCGGCCCTGCGTGAGGCCCTGCGCCACGGCGGCACCACCGTGATGACGCGATCCGAGCGCGCGCTGCTGGCGGACTGGCTCGACCGCCTCGCCGACACCGGTCCCGCCGCGCGAGAGACACCCAGCAGGAGGGACGGCCCCGATGGCCAGAACTGAGGAGTCGACGCCCGGCACCGGGCGGGCGGCCGGGCACACGATCAGCACGGCCATGGCGGTGGTGGACTCGGACGGGTCGTTGGCCGCGTGGACGCACGAGGCTCAGCGACTCACCGGTTTCACGGCCGCGGAGGTGGTCGGCTGCTCCGCCGCACAGGTGCTGGCCGCCCCCGAGGACCTTGCGAAGGCCTCCGAATTCGTGGACCGGGGCCGCTCCGGCGACGGCTGGTGCGGGATCGTCGGACTCCGCCGCCACGACGGCGGTCCGCTGGTCGTGTACCTGCGGGCGTGTCCGGTGTCGGGGCGGGGCGGAAGGATCCAGTGGCTCGTGACCGCGACCGAGATGACGGCCGTTCCCTCCTGGCCCATGAACGGTGCCGGGATGGAGGCACTCCTGTCCAGCGCGCCGATCGGCATCGCCGTCCGCGATCCAGATCTGCGCTGCGTCTGGGTGAACGACGCGCTGGCACTCCAGGACGGCATCCCCCGCGAGAAACGGCTCGGCCGTCGACTGACGGAGGTGCTCTCGGGGCCCGACGCCGAATCGGCGGAGGCGGTGATGCGGGAGGTCCTGGAGACCGGAGCCCCGAGGATCGACCACGCCTACCGGACGTGGCTGCAGACGGACACACGCCAGGAGCACTCGTTCTCGACCTCCTTCTTCCGCCTGGACGACGCCGAGGGCCACGCCCTGGGGCTGTGCGTCATGAGCGTCGATGTGACGGACAGGCAGCGGGCACGCGAACGCCTGGCCCTTCTCAGCGAGGCAAGCACGCGGATCGGCACCACGCTGGACGTGATGCGGACCGGACAGGAACTCGCCGACCTCGCCGTGCCGCGCCTGGCGGACTACGTCACCGTCGACCTGGCGGAGACGGTCCCGCTGGGCGAGGAGTCCCTGGCCCGGCTCGGCGCGACGAACGGGCACATACCGGCCTTCCGCCGAGCCGGTGTGGCATCGATCCACAAGGGGATCCCGGAATCCCTCTGGTCGCACGGGGATTACGTGTTCGTACCGGCACCGTCCCCCTTCACACAGGTCCTGGCCTCGGGCAGATCCCATCTGGAACCGGTGCTGGACACCTCCGGCGGTACCTGGCTCCAACGGGATCCGGGACGGCTGGAGAAGATCCGCGAGCACGAGATGCACTCCCTGATGATCGTGCCGATCCACGCGCGCGGTGCGGTGCTGGGCGTGGCGGTCTTCGTGCGCATGGACGACTCCGCGCCGTTCGAGACGGACGACCTGCGCTTCGCCGAGGAACTCGTCGCCCGCGCCGCGCTGTCCCTGGACAATGCCCGCCGCTATGTGCGCGAACGCACCGCCGCGCTCGCCCTTCAGCGCAACCTGCTGCCTCGGCGCCTCACCGGCGGCGCGGCCCTGGAGGTGGCCTCCCGCTATCTTCCGTCCGACACTCAGGGCGGAGTGGGAGGCGACTGGTTCGACGTCATCCCGCTCTCGGGTGCTCGGGTGGCGCTCGTCGTGGGCGACGTGGTGGGACACGGCATCAACGCCGCGGCGACCATGGGCCGGCTGCGCGCGGCGGTGCACACGCTCGCGAACATGGACCTGCATCCCGACGAGCTGCTGGCACACCTCGACGACACGATCTCCCGCCTCGCCGACGAGGACGGCGACGTCCACAGGCACACCAGCACGGAAGTGGGCGCCACCTGCCTGTATGCCGTCTACGACCCCGTCACCCGGCGTTGCGCGATGGCACGAGCGGGTCACCCGCCGCCGGTCGTCATCTCGCCGCAGGGCCGGGTCACGATCCCCGACCTGCCCTCCGGCATACCGCTCGGCGTGGGGCAGTCCTCCTTCGAGGCCGTGGAGCTGGAACTGCCCGAGGGGTGCGTGCTCGCCCTCTACACCGACGGACTGGTCGAGACACGGGACGAGGACATCGAGGCCGGAATGCACCGCCTGGGCACGGTTCTCGCACAGCCCGACCGCCCCCTGGAAGAGCTCTGCTCGGACGTGCTCGACACCCTGTCCACCCGAGCGCTCTTCGACGACGCCACCCTGCTCCTGGCCCGTACACACGCGCTCAGTCCGACACAGGTCGCCTCCTGGGACCTGCCGAACGAGCCAGTCGTCGTCGCGGACGCCAGGGCCCTTGCCACGGCCCGGTTGACCGAATGGGGACTGGAGCGTCTCGCGGCCACCACCGAGCTGATCGTCAGCGAGCTGGTCACCAACGCCATCCGGCACGGTGCCGGCCCCATCACCCTTCGTCTCATCCGCCACCAGGTGCTGGTCTGCGAGGTGACCGACACGAGCGACACCGTCCCGCGCCTGCGCCATGCCCGGGTGACCGACGAAGGCGGTCGAGGCCTCTTCCTCGTCGCGCAGCTCTCCACCCGACGGGGCACGCGTTTCTCACCGGCCGGCAAGACGGTCTGGGCCGAACAGGAAGTCAACTCGAACCCCTCCTGAACGACCGGGCACGCGAGGGCCTGAACGACCGGGGACGCGCGGGTCGGGCCCTGCACCGGTGCGGCCCCGATCTCGGGCACCCGCCCTTTCGTCTCCACGCCACGGTTTCGGTGAGGATCTGTAACGAAAAGGAGGGCAGGATGGGCCCCTGGTGCTGACAGGCTCGTGTGTCGGGAAGGGCATGTGATGACGAGTGCGAACCGCAGCCGCCCGGAGGCGGGCGGAGGCAAGCACGGCAGCCGTGCGGATTCGGCGTCGCCGGGGGCCTCCGCCGGCCGGCCGAGAGACCCGGCGATCGAGGAGGCGATCATCCAGGCCACCCGGCGGCGGCTGGCCAGTGACGGCTACTCGTCGATGACGATCGGGGACATCGTCGCCGACGCCGGTGTCACCCGCCCCACCCTCTACCGGCGTTGGGCGAACAAGTACGACCTCGTCATCGACGCCCTCCGCTACGGGCTGCGCAAGCAGCGGGAGGCCTATCCGCCGCTGGACATGGACGGGCTTGCCTCGCGTGAGGCCTTCACCGAGGCCGTACGACGTCTCGACCCCCGGTATTACAACGACAAGGCCATGGCGCTGCACGGCAACTTCATGGCCGAGGTCGAACGGGCGCCGGGCCTGCTCGAACAGCTGCGTGAGCACGGTGTGCGGCCCCGCTGCGAGGAGCTGTTGCTGACGCTGGTGTCGCTTCAGCGGCGCGGAGCCGTCCGCGAGGACGCGGATCTCGACATGGTCGTCAGCCTGTGCTTCGGGAGCTACTTCGCCGACTACCTGCGTACCGGTCGAGAAGTCCCCGCCGACTTCGCTGAGCAGGTCGTCGCCGCACTGTGGCCGGCCATCGCCGCCGACGGCGAGACCTGACGGAGCCCACGGCGGGTGAGCGCGCCGGCCCGGCCATGCGGCAGCGGCGTCACCCGGGCCGGGCAGGACCGCCCGGCCCGGTGAGTTCCCGACGACTCAGGGGCGCCGTTCCGGCACGCTGTCGTGGACCCGCTTGGGATCCGTGACCGCCACCGGCCGCAGGATCTCCTCGATACGGGCCATCAGCCCGGCCTCCAGCACGACACCGGAGGCCTTGACGTTCTCCGCCACCTGGTCCGGGCGCGAGGCGCCGATGATGGCCGCCGAGACGTTGGGGTTCTGCAGCACCCAGGCGACCGCGAGCTGGGCCGGGGACAGCCCCGCCTCGGCGGCGAGCGGCTCGAGGTGCTGCACCGCTTCCAGGACCTCGTCGCGCATCCACCGTGCGATCATGCCGGCGCCGCCCTTGTCATCGGTGGCCCGTGACCCCTGGGGCGGCTGCCGACCGGGCTCGTACTTGCCCGTCAGCACACCCTGCGCCAGCGGCGAGAACACCACCTGACCCAGCCCGAGCTCCTCGCAGGTCGGCACGACCTCACCCTCGATCACCCGCCACAGCGCGTTGTACTGGGGCTGGTTGGACACCAGGGGGAAGTGCAGGTCGCGCGCCATGGCGTGGGCCCGGCGGATCTGCTCGGCGGGCCACTCGGACACACCGATGTAGAGGGCCTTGCCGGAGCGGACGACGTCGGCGAACGCCTCCATCGTCTCCTCCAGCGGTGTGGCCACGTCGTACCGGTGCGCCTGGTACAGATCCACGTAGTCGGTCTGCAGCCGGCGCAGCGACCCGTCGATGGACTCCATGATGTGCTTGCGGGACAGCCCCCGGTCGTTGCGGCCGGGTCCGGTCGGCCAGTACACCTTGGTGAGGATCTCCAGGCCCTCGCGTCGCTCACCCCGCAGCGCTGCGCCGAGCACCGTCTCGGCGCGCGTGGCGGCGTAGACGTCGGCGGTGTCGAACGTCGTGATGCCCGCGTCCAGCGCGGCGCGCACGCACGCGGTCGCGGCGTCCGCCTCCACCTGCGAACCGTGGGTGAGCCAGTTCCCGTAGGCGATCTCGCTGATGACGAGCCCGCTGCGGCCGAGGTGGCGGTATTCCATGGGCGACCTGTCCTTCTGTCTGCCGTGCTTCGGGGACCCTGCGCAGGAGCTTTCATCAGATCATTTCCCTCTGCCCCGCGCCAGGGCGTGCCTGCCACTGCTGGACGTAGCCTGCGCAGGGTCACCCTGCCCCGCCCCTGCGGTCGCCGGGCTGCCGGCCTTCGGCGGGTCAGGCTGCCGCCGGTTCCCGGTTCCGCTCCAGGATGATCATGGCCATGTCGTCGTGCAGCCGTCCGCCGACGTGCGCCTCCAGATCGGCGGCGATCCTTCGGAGCAGATGTTCGGGCCGGTGGTCCGCCCAGGCCGCGGCGCGTTCGGCGAGCGGATAGAAGACGCCCCGGCTGTCACGGGCCTCGGTGACACCGTCGGTGTACAGCAGCAGCCGCTCTCCCGCCGCGAAGGGGAAGGCCGTGGTGGAGTACGTTCCGTCGGAGATCCCGCCGAGGCCGAGCGGAGGCGCGGGCTCGGGCACGGCGAGTGTGGTCGCCGTGGCGGTGCCGCGGCGCAGCAGCAGAGGCGGTGGGTGCCCGCAGCTGATCACGTGCACCAGCGGCCGGTCGTCCGGGATGTCCAGCACCACGGCGGTCACGAACCGCTCGGGCGCGTCCTCGGCGGGCTCCGAGAACTCCCGCAGGCCCCAGCGGACCGCGTCCTCCACGTAGGCCACCAGATCTGGCAGAGGCATCTCCCGGTGGGCGGCGGCGCGGAAGGCGCCCAGCACGATGGCCGTGTCGCTGATCGTGGCCAGGCCCTTGCCGCGGACGTCCCCGATGACCAGCCGGGTCGATCCGCTGGTGCGTGCCACGGCGTACAGGTCGCCGCCTATGCCCGTGTCGGCCTCGGCGCTGCGGTAGGCAGAGGCCAGGGAGACCGGACCGGCCCGCTCGGGAAGCGGGCGCAGTACGACGCGCTGAGCCGCGTCGGACACCGAACGCACCCGGACCAGCTCCCGCTCACGCCCCTCTCGCAGATGAGTGAAGAACGCCAGAAGGGCGCAGAGCACGGTCAGCGCCGCGAGCTCCACGACGACACTCTCCGTGGCCAGGGTTCTTCGGACCACCCCGGCGCTGATCAGCGCGAGCACCGCCAGGGCGCCGACCAGCGCGGTGGCCCGCGGGCCGGTGCCCATGGCGGTGATCGCCACGGCGACCACCAGCAGGTGGGCGATGTGGACGTCCGGGGGCAGGAAACCGTCGGCGACCGGTATGGCCACGATCAGCATCACCGGCGCGATCAGCCACCGCGGACGCGGGGCCGCCTGCCACCGGGCCCGCAGCTTCCCGGCGACGGAATTCGTCATGGTCACAGTGCTCATGCCGTGCTCCCGCCCTTGGCACTCCAGTCTCAAACTCTCACATGTCCCCCTAAGAACCACGAGACGGCCGACAGCCATGCCGCACGGCTGCCGAGGCGCAACCGGAGGAGGCCGAGCACCTCGTGACCGTCTCCGGAGACGGCGGTCAGTTCTTGACGATCTCGTCCCGGTCGATGTGGTGGCGGTGGACGGGGCGGACATCTGCTCCGGTGCGGGGAAGCCGGCTTGTCGCCTGCCTGTCCCGCCTTGGCGTTGTTCCTGGCCGCGGCGTCGCCGCCGGTCATCTCGACGCGGGTGCGGCGCGGCCGCTCGTACGCTGTGAAGGCGGACTCGGGGGCGGGCAGGTCGCGCAGGCACCGGGCCGGCTCGACGGAGCCCTCGATGGCCGGCGACGCGCCCCGGCCGGAGCTGGAGGACGGCGCGTGTGCCGCGTCGCCGACGAGGACCATGCGGCCGCGGTGCCAGTGCGGCACGGACGGCATGCGCTCCATCGGGCCGACCGAGACCGGGTCACCGGGTTCGGTGTGTGCGAGCAGGGCCCGCCCGGGGTGTGGTCGGCGTACAGCTCCCGCAGCCGGGACAGCCACTGGCCGGCCGGTACGCGCTTGACCTCGGCCGAGGTCATCGGCTCGGGGCTGGGCAGCCCGGCGAACCAGACGATGCGTCCGGCGGGCAGGCCCCAGTACCCCATGAAGGTGCGGCGGAAGGCGAGTCGCCGTCGTCCTCCGCGGCCACGAGCCGTTTGCCGTGGGCGAGGTGGATGCCGTCCGCGCTCGCGAAATCGGCGAGTGCGCGGAACAGGTCGGCGCGTGCCATGGCCCGGGTGGCGGGCAGGCCGGGGAAGCCGTGGAACGCGCTGAGGCGCCTTCCACCGCCGTCGGCCATCACCACACCCGGGACCGGCTGCCCGATGGCCTCGATGACGGTGTGGGCGCCGACGACGCGCAGCGCGTCGATCCCGTTGGGCGCGAGGCTCAGCATCGCCCCCACACCGTCGGCCGCGGACGGGTGCGACTCGAAGACCGTCGCCTCGATGCCCGCCCGGCGCAGTGCGAGTGCGGTGACGGGGCCGGCGATGCCGCCCCCGATGACCAACGCCGTGCTGACCTTGCCCATGCCCCCTCCCCAGGCGGAGAGCGCCTGACGGACGGTGCGGAGATGGTCTCGGTCAACGGCGGTTCCAGCTGCGGAGCTTGTCCGGATTGAGTACCAACCACACAGCGGTGATCTTCTCGTGCCGCACGGTGAAGCTGACGACACCGCACACCCTGTCGTCGTGACGCAGGACCAGACCCGTCCCGCCGTTCACGGAGTGCAGCGTGGTCTCGACTCCGGGCTGCTGCCACAGTCCGCCGAGCAGGAACCGGGCGGTGCGGTCCGCGCCGTGAATCGGGTTCAGGGGGGCGTGGCCCTTGCCGCCGCCGTCGCCGATCAGGGTGACGTCCCGGTCGAGCAGTGAGAGCACAGTGGCGAGGTCTCCCGTATGGCAGGCGGTCCGGAAAGCGGCCACGACCCGGGTGCGTACACCGGAGACGGTCTCCCGCCGGCGGCGCTCACCGATGTGCCGGCGGACCCAGGACGCGAGCTTCCGGCCCGCCCGCGGGGTCCGGCCGGCGATCGCGATCACCTCCTTCAAGGGCAGCGCGAGCAGGTCGCCCAGGGCGAACGCGGTCCCTCCGGCAGGAGGCAGGGGTTCCCGCATGACCGTCAGTGCGGTGTGCCCGGATTCGTCGCGGCGGCGAGCTTCGAGGGGTTCATCATCCACAGCACTCGGTCGATGCCGTCTGTGGTGACGCTCACCGTGACGACGGCGAACAGCTCTCCGTCCCGGGACAGACGCATCGCGGGCCGGCCGTTGGCCTGAGCCGGCTCCACCGTGACGCCGGTCCAGAACCTGTCGGCGAACGCGTGGACGTACCGCGCCACACGGTGACGGCCCGTCACCGGGAACTTCGAGGCGCGCACGGCACCTCCGCCGTCGGAGTAGGAGATGACGTCCTGGGCGAACAGCTCTTCCAGCGCGGTCACGTTCCCCGTCTTCGCGGCCGCCAGGAAGGCGGTCAGGAACCGCTCGTGGTCGGCGGCCGGCACACTGGCCCGTTTCTCCGCGGCCAGCAGTTTCCGTGCCCGGCTCACCAGTTGGCGCACGTTCGCCTGAGTCTGGCCGATGACCTCGGCGATCTGCTCATACGGGTAGTCGAACGCCTCCCGGAGCACATAGGCCGCCCGTTGCGTGGGGGTGAGTTTCTCCAGCAGCATCAGCACCGCGACCTCCAGAGCCTCCCCACGTTCGGCGCCCAGGGCCGGGTCACCACTGGTGTCGACCGGCTCCGGCAGCCACGGACCGACATAGGTCTCGCGGCGGACCCTCGCGGACTGCAGGGCGTTGATCGCGAGCCGTGTCGTCATGGTGGTGAGGAACGCGTGCGGATTGCGGACCGTGGAGCGATCGTAGGTCTGCCACCGGATCCAGACCTCCTGGACGATGTCCTCCGCCTCGCTGACGCTGCCCATCATGCGGTAGGCGATCCCGAACATGCGAGCACGAGCGGTGCTGAACACCGCCTCTGCCTGCTGGAGGTTCTCGACGTCTTCCACTGGATCGTTCTCGGACGGCAACGTGTGTGACCTTTGCTCATCGGTGGGTTCGCCGGCTGTCGAGACCTCGCGCGCGAGTGCCGCGACGGCGTCGGGAATCGACTGCTCGGCCCGTCTTCCTGCGGCCCAGGACCGGGCCGCAGGGGCCGACTCGCGGCGCCGGGTCAGGAGAGCCAGTCGGTGTAGCGGGTGGCGGCGATCCGGGCGTCCTTCGGGGCGACGATGACGTCGCCGGGGACGGCGGCGAACATACCGGCGTCGTCGTCGGTGACGACGTTGCGCCCGTCGCCCTTGGCCGTGATGGTGATCCGGCCCAGCTCGTCGAGGGGGTAGACGTCGGGACCCGCGATGTTGAGGACGCCGTTCAGAGGGCTGCCCGCGGCGACCTCCGCGACGGCACTGGAGACGTCGTCGGCGGCGATCGGCTGGATCGGGGTGCGCGGCAGGCGGACGGTGTCGCCTTCCGTGGTCATGGCCAGAGTCGCGTCCATGAACTCCATGAACTGCGTGGCGCGGACGATGGAATAGGGGATCGTCCCTGCCTTGAGCATGTCTTCCTGGAGCACCTTCGCCCGGTAGTAGTCCAGGTCGGGCACCTGGTCCACACCGACGATGGAGAGGATGACGACGTGCCCGACGTGGGCCTTCGCGCTCGCGGTGAGGATGTTCTCCATCGAGGTGCGGAAGAAGTCGAGCGAGGCGGCGTCGAAGGTCGGGGAGTTCGTCAGGTTGATGACGACGTCGGCGCCCGCCACGGCCTCCTCCAGTCCCTGGCCCTCGATGATGTCCACGCCGGTGGACAGGGAGTGCGGGACGGCCTCGTGCCCGGCCGCGTTCAGCTTCTTGACGACCTGCGACCCGATCAGCCCGGTTCCACCGATGACAGCGAGTTTCATGGCATGGTCCTCCTTACGATGACTGTGTCCGATATATGCATTGGTGGCCGTGGATGTCACCAGGCCGCGCCGGTGACGACGGCGCAGGCGCCGCACACGCTCTCGCGAGTGCGGCGCGTGCCCGCGGTGGCGCTCACCGTGCCACCGGCAGTGAGCGCCACGTCGAGGGGCCCGAGGACACCGTCCAAGGACACCCGCATGCTCTCCGGATCCGCCTCGTGAAGAGGGGGACCTGCGGTTGTGCCGTGTCGGCCGACGCATCTTTGACAAGACGAGAAGGCTTCCTGTGACAAGGGTGAGAGTGTGACGTGTGTCTCAGGGGTGTCCTGAGTGGTCGGGCATGCCGGCAAGCGGCCGACCGAGAATGACGGCGCCGAGGTGGCCGAGGGTGAGGACGATGGCTACGGTGCGCAGGGCATGGGCGATCTGCCGGCGATCGCGTACGGTCGCCCGGTCGGCCGGGGGAGCCTGGGTCGGCTGGAAATGAGAAGCCCGGCCCGATTACGGCGGGCCGGGTTTCTCTGGTGTGTGTCTGTGTGTCGGGTGTCTGTGTCGTGTGTTCGGTTGCGGTGTCCGGCCTGATTACGGCGGGCCGGGGTGCTGCGTCGTCGGCGTCGTACGGCCGGCTCTAGTAGTCGCCCCCGTCGTCGCCGCGGTCGTCGCCCCGGTCGCCGCGGTCGTCGCCCCGGTCGCCCCGGTCGCCGAAGTCGTCCCGGTCTTCGAAGTCGAAGCGCTTGACGATGCGGAAGCTGCCGACCACGCCGTCCTTGACCTTCACGCCGCCGTGGACGCGCTTGACGAAGACGCCGTCGCTCTGGCTCCACGGGCCGACGGTGGCGATGGGGGCGCCGTTGTCGCACGTGACCCCACGGAAGAACTCGACGGTCTTGCGGCTGTCGTTGCGGATGTTGAAGCTGTTGGAGCCCAGGCCGCTGACCACGGTGATGCAGCCGTTGGGGTGGGCGGAGTAGGACCGCTCGTTGATGTGGATCCAGCCCTCCTCGTGGTGCCTGCGGCGGTGCTCGCCTCGGTTGCCGTGGTTGTTGTTGCCCTCGTTGCCCTTGGTGTTGTTGTTGGTGTTGTTGT
>NZ_MUBM01000152.1 GCF_002154505.1 Streptomyces carpinensis
TGATCCACCTGCCCACCCTGCGCATCGCGGGCGGGAAGGTACGCGCCGATCTCGCCCACACCCACCCCGTGCCCAAGATCCAGCGCACCGGCCACACGGTCGCGCTCGGCGTGGACTGGGGCCTGAACACCCTTCTCAGCGCGGGTGCGGCCCGGCTGCACGACGAGGGACAGATCACCGATGTCGGGGCGGGCGCGCAGTTCCGGGCCGCTGGTGTGCTGGCCAAGCAGTACCGGCTGCGTCGAATCTCGGAGCGTCTGCACGCCAAGACCGACCACTACGACCGGCTCGCCGACCCCTCCCTGGACGGCAGGGCGGCGAGGCTGGCGGAGGAGATCCGGCGCGTCTCGGCGCGCCGCTCGAACCTCAATGACGCGTTGGCATGGTCTGCCGCCCGCTGGACCGTGGACCAAGCTGTCGCGGCCGGGGCCACGGTCATCTACCTGGAAGACCTGCGGTCGATGGAAGCCGGTGGCATGGGCCGCACCCAGAACACCCGCCTCTCGCAGACGGTGCGCGGGCAGATCACCGACCACGTGCGCCACCTTGCCGCCGAAGTCGGTATAGCCGTGGTTACTGTGCCGCCGCGCAACACCTCAAAGCACTGCCCCGCGTGTCTGACCCCGCTGCGCCACCGCAAGGCACCCGACCGGCCCACCGTGCCGGGCTGGAAATGGGCCATCTGCCCCGGATGCGGCTGGCAGGGCGACCGAGACCAGGGCGCTTGGCGACGTATTGCCGCACGCGGCCTCGCTCACCAGACCAAGACCGTCGTGGACCGCACGAGCGGCGCCATGGTGATCCACGCCGTGGTGGACGCGATGGAAGCCAAGTCCGTCATCACGGCCACCCCCAAGACCCACCGGACGGACCGGTCGAAGACCGGCCCCACCCGGCCAAGAACCAACCGCCTCACGCCCGGGCGACGTGAGGTCCCCTCCCCGACGCGGCCCCTCGGCCGTGCCGGTCAGCGTCCGGAGGGACACGCACCAACGGACCGGACCCGGCTGCCCCGCGCAGCCCACCGGCACCAGAACGTGACCACGATCAGCACACACACCACCAGCCGACACCGGCCACGCGGAGCAGCACTCGGCGCGGGATTCCATCTCCACGCTCATGCATCCCCGCCCAGATGGGCAGAACCCACGCCGGACCCCACGGTTCGCATAGGTTCGCTTAGCTATTCAGAGACGCTGGTAGTGGCACCACCCCTCTCCAAGCTTGAACCGAGCCCCTCAGCGAGCAAGCGCGGAGGCCATACAAAAGGGATTAAACGGACATTCTTCACGTCGAGGTTTCAGCTCCTCGGACGCCACCGATCCCAGGCAGGCGGCAGGTTCACAACCTGCGACTCCATCCTCACAGGAGACTGGTCATGCGTATTGCCAAATGGACTTCGGCCGCTGTTGCGGGCCTCGCCCTCGGCGGCGCCGCCGCATCGGCCGTCGCCGCGCCGGCCGCCCCGGCGCAAGCAGTCGCTTACGGCGGCCACGGCCACGGCGGTCATGGCGACCACGGCGGTTACGGCGGCTACGGACGCAGCTACTACGGACACGGAGGTCACGACCACGGCGGTCGGTACTAGAGGCCGCCTCTGAACGAATCCCGTTCGAAGCAGGAACGACGTGAGGGTGACCGTCGCCTCGAAGGGGGCGCCGGTCACACTCGTTCGGCGCCACGCGCGGCCTGCCCTCCCGCACGGTGTCTTCCGTACGGTGTCTTCCGTCCGGCGAGTTCCGTGCGTGCCACGACGTGCACCGGAGGGAGGGGCGAGCGGTTTCGGCCGGTTGCGCCGCCGCATGAGCAGGGCAACCGCAACCGGCCGACCTCCCGCGGCCGTCACCGAGCAGGTCCGGCCACGGCGAAGATGCTCAGAACCGGATCACCGGCCCGCCGTCGTCGCCTGGCGCGTGCCCGGCGTCGGCTTGTGGTGGTCGTGGGCGCCGAGCGCGTGCAGGATCTCCTCGACGCTCTGCTTGGCGTCGCCGAAGAGCATGCTGCTGTTCTCGCGGAAGAAGAGCGGGTTCTGCACGCCCGCGTAGCCGGAGGCCATGGAGCGTTTGAAGACGATGACGTGCTCGGCTTCCCAGACCCGCAGCACCGGCATGCCGGCGATGGGGCTGCCCGGGTCCTCGGTCGCGGCGGGGTTGACGGTGTCGTTCGCGCCGATGACCAGCACGACCGAGGTGTCGGCGAAGTCGTCGTTGATCTCGTCCATTTCCAGGACGATGTCATAGGGCACCTTCGCCTCGGCGAGCAGCACGTTCATGTGCCCGGGCAGGCGCCCGGCGACGGGGTGCACGCCGAAGCGGACCTCCACGCCCCGCTCGCGCAGCTGCCGGGTCAGCTCCGCGACAGGGTGCTGGGCCTGGGCCACGGCCATGCCGTAACCGGGAGTGATGATCACCGAGCGGGCCTCGGCGAGCGTCTCGGCCGCCTCCGCGGCGCGCACCTCGCGGTACTCGCCGTGCTCCTCGTCGCGGCCGGACGGTGCGTCGATACCGAAGCCGCCCGCGATGACGGAGAGGAAGGACCGGTTCATCGCCTTGCACATGATGTAGGACAGGTAGGCACCGGAGGAGCCGACCAGTGCGCCTGTCACGATGAGCAGGTTGTTGTCGAGCAGGAAGCCGGCCGCGGCCGCTGCCCAGCCCGAGTAGCTGTTCAGCATGGAGACGACGACGGGCATGTCGCCGCCGCCGATCGAGGCGACCAGGTGCCAGCCGAGGGCCAGCGCCAGCACGGTGACCGCGATCATCAGGGGCAGGTTCGGGCTGACCGTGAACCATACGGTCAGCGCGACGAACGCGACGAGCGCTCCGATGTTGAGCGCGTTCTTGCCGGGCAGCATCAGCGGGCGGGACTTGATGCGCGCCGAGAGCTTCAGGAACGCGACGATGGAGCCGGTGAAGGTGACGGCACCGATGAAGATGCCGATGAACACCTCGGCGTGGTGGATGCCCAGCAGATCGGCGCCGATCCGGTTCTGCGCCGCGCCGTGCGCTTCCACCTCCAGGTAGCTGTTCCAGCCCACGAGCACCGCGGCGAGGCCGACGAAGCTGTGCAGCACCGCGATCAGTTCGGGCATCTGCGTCATCTCGACGCGGCGGGCCCGCCACAGGCCGATCGCCGCGCCCAGTGCCATGGCCAGCACGATGAGGGCCACCGCACCGGCGGTGATGCTCTGCGCCGCCATCACGATGGTGGCGACCAGTGCGAGGGCCATGCCGGCGATGCCGTAGACGACGCCGGAGCGGGAGGTGCGGTGCTGGGACAGGCCGGCCAGGCTGAGGATGAACAACAGGGCGGCGACCAGGTCGGCGGCGTGGGAGGCCGTGAGTGAGGTCATCTCGGCTCAGCCTTTCGAGAACATGGACAGCATGCGGCGGGTGACGGCGAAGCCTCCGAAGATGTTGACGCTCGTCAGAAGGATCGCCACGAAGGACAGCGCGGTGACGATCCGGCTCTCGTGCCCGATCTGCAGCAGGGCGCCGATCACGACGATTCCGGAGATCGCGTTGGTCACCGACATCAGCGGTGTGTGCAGCGCGTGGTGCACCTTGCCGATGACGTAGTAGCCGATCACCACCGCGAGGGCGAACACCGTGAAGTTCCCGGCGAATTGGGCGGGGGCGAGGGCGACCAGCAGGAACATCGCGAGCATGCCGATGCCGATCAGGCCGAATCGTCCCGCAGCCGTCAGCCTCGGCTGCTCGGGCTCCGGTGTGGCGGGCTCGGCCGCGGGCTGCGCGGCGGGCGCGGCCGAGACCGCGACAGGGGGCGGGGGCCAGGTCACGTCGCCGTCCCGCACCACGGTGACGGCACGCTGCACGACGTCGTCGAAGTCGATCGTCAGCTGCCCGTCCTTGCCGGGCGTGAGCAGCTTGACCAGGTTCACCAGGTTGGTGCCGAACAGCTGCGAGGCCTGGGTGGGCAGCCGGGAGGCGAGGTCGGTGTAGCCGATGACGGTGACACCGTTGTCGGTGACCACCGCGCGCCCCGGCACGGTGCCCTCGACGTTCCCGCCCTGGGCGGCGGCCATGTCGACGATGACGCTGCCTGGCTTCATGGCGGCGACGTCCCGCGCCGTCAGCAGGCGCGGCGCCGGCCGGCCCGGGATCAGCGCGGTGGTGATCACGATGTCCACATCCTGCGCCTGCTCGTGGTAGAGCTCGGCGGCGGCTCGGTCGTAGTCGGCGGAGGTGGTCCTGGCGTACCCGTCGGTGCTCGTCTCCTGCACGACGTTCACCGGAAGGTACTCACCGCCCATCGACTTCACCTGGTCCGCGACCTCCGGCCGCGGGTCGGTGGCCCGTACGACCGCGCCGAGGCTGGAGGCGGCGCCGATCGCCGCCAGACCGGCGACACCCGCGCCCGCGACGAGCACCTTCGCCGGCGGCACCTTGCCCGCCGCGGTGACCTGCCCGGTGAAGAACCGGCCGAAGACATGCGCGGCCTCGACGACCGCCCGGTACCCGGCGATGTTCGCCATCGACGACAGCACGTCCATCGACTGCGCACGCGAGATGCGCGGCACCGCGTCCAGCGCCAGAGCGGTGATCCCGGCATCGGCGAGCGCCTGAAGCAGTTCGGGCTTCTGTGCCGGGGCCAGCAGGGCGACCACGGTCGCGCCCTGCCGCAGCCGGGTGATCTCCGCGTCGGAGGGGGAGTTCACCTTCAGGACGACATCCGCGGTCCACGCCTCGCCGATCTCGGCACCGGCATCGAGGTAGGCCTGGTCGCTGAAGCCGGAGGCCGCGCCGGCCTCCGGCTCCACCACGACCTCGTAACCCAGGCCCAGAAGCTGACGCACCGTCGCGGGGGTGGCCGCGACACGCGTCTCCCCGGAAACGGACTCGGCCACGACGCCGATGCGCTGCGGTGGGTGGTGCGCGGGTTCATGAGAAGACATGTCTCGTGTTCTCTCCTCGTAGGAGGGTCTGACGGGGTATCCGCGATCAATGGGGCGTGCCCATCGGCCATCTTCTCCGCGGACGCGTGCCGTAGGAACCTACCCGTCACAGCCACCTGGAGAGACGGGCGTGACCGTGGTGTGTTTCACTCTCGCCCGGCCTGCCCAAGTCGGACAGCCACGGCACCACCACGTCCCGCCCGGTCCACCCCTTCCCCTACGCCGCGGAGAAGACCGGCGGTGGCCCTGCGGACGAGGCCGGCAGCAGGTTCCCCGAGGCGCGCCCGGGCCTGTGCCCCGGGCCGCCGCCTGCCCGCCGGTCACTCGATGCGCTCAGGGCGATGACGCCGATCCACGCCGGAGGGCTTCGGCGATGATCTGCACCAGGTGGCGACTGTCCAGGCCGGCGAGGTCGCGCACCTGGGTGCGGCAGGAGAACCCGTCCGCCAGGACCTCCCGGTCCGGTCCGGCCGACGCCTTGGCGAGGATGCCGCCCTGCGCGATCGCCTCGGAGAGCTCGTAGTGGCCCTTCTCCATGCCGAAGTTCCCGGCGAGGCCGCAGCATCCCGCTGAGATCTCGACGTCGCAGCCCATGGCTTTAAGGAGTGCCTGATCCGCGCCGTATCCCATGACGGAGTGGTGGTGGCAGTGAGGCTGGACGAGGAGTTTCCGTGCCGTCCGGGGCGGTGTCCAGTCGATGGAGGTGAGGAACTCGGCGACGGTCTTGACCGAGCGGGAGAGCTCGGCGGCGCGGGGATCGTCGGGGAGGAGTTCCAGGAGGTCCGAACGGAGGGTGGCGGTGCAGCTGGGTTCGAGACCGATGACTGTCCTTCCGTCCCTGACGTGGGGAAGCAGGAGGTCGAGTGTCTTGCGCAGCTTGGCTTTGGCAGCGGTGAGCTGACCCGTGGAGACGAGGGTCAGTCCGCAGCAGGCTCCGGGGGCGGCGATCTCGACGTCGCACCCGGCGGAGAAGAGGACCTCGAGGGCGTCCCGTGGGATGTCCGGAGCCATGGCGTCGGAGAAGGAGTCGACCCAGAGCAGGACCTTGTGCCCGTCCGTCTTGCCTCCGCCGCTCTTCGCCGGCCTGCTCCAGCGGAACGGCCTTCGGGGCAGCGACGGCAGCGACCGGCGGGTGTCTGCGCCCATCATCGCCATCATGGCTCTGCGCAGCACCGGAACACGGCTCACGAGGTTGACGAGTGGGGCGAGTGGCGCGGCGAGCTTGAGCCACTGCGGAAGCCGGCCGAGTGTGTAGTGGCTGAGCGGGCGCAAGCGCCCCTTGTAGGTCTGGTGGAGGGCCTCGGACTTGAACGTGGCCATGTCGATGCCGGTGGGGCAGTCGTTCGCGCACGCCTTGCAGCTCAGGCACAGGTCGAGGGCCTCGTGGACTTCGGGGGAGCTCCAGCCACCGGTGACGACTCCGCCGTTGAGCATCTCCTGGAGGGTTCGCGCGCGGCCTCGGGTGGAGTCCTTCTCGTTCCGTGTGGCGGTGTACGAGGGACACATGAACCCGCCCTGTGCACGAAGGTCGGCCCGGCACTTCCCCACCCCGACGCACCGGTGGACGGACTCCGTGATGTTTCCGCCGTCGTGCGCGAAGGCGAAGCCGTCGGTGGCGCGGAGCTGGAGGGCCTGTGGACGGCGGAGGTCGGCGTCCAACGGTGCCGGACGGACCACGACGCCGGGGTTCATCAGGTCCTCGGGATCCAGGAGGGCCTTGAAGGCCTCCATCGCGCGCAGGGCCTTGGGGCCGAACATGGTGGGCAGCAGCTCGGAGCGGGCACGCCCGTCCCCGTGCTCGCCGGAGAGGGAGCCGCCGTGCTCGGCGGCCAGGGCCGCGGCCCGTCGGAGGAACCTGCGCATGAGCGCGCCCCCGGCCTCGAGCGGGAAGTCGATGCGGACGTGGACGCACCCGTCGCCGAAGTGGCCGTAGGCCAGCCCGGAGACGCCCTCCTCGGCCATGAGGGCCTGGAGTCCCCGCAGGTAGTCTCCGAGCCTGGCCGGGGGGACGGCGGAGTCTTCCCAGCCGGGCCAGGCCTGCGTGTCGTCGGCGGTGCGTCCGGCCAGGCCGGCGCCGTCTGCGCGGATCTGCCACAGCCTGGCCGCCTCGGGACCTGTGGGCAGGACCACGGCGTCGGCTGAGCTGGATGCGGCGACGAGCTTGTGCGCCGCCTCGACCGCCTCCTGCGAGGTCGCGCCGCCGACTTCGGCCATCAGCCATCCCCCGCCGGCGGGCAGCGCCGGGACGCCGGCACCGCCGTGCGCCCGGCGGACGACATCGACGAGCTGTGCGTCCAGGCCCTCCAGCGCGAGGGGATGGAGGGGAAGCAGGTTGGGCACATCGTCCGCGGCGGCGGCCATGTCGCTGTAGCCGAGGACCGCCAGGGCCGGCGCCGATGCCCGGGGGACGAGCCGGACCGTGGCCTCGAGGAGGATTCCGCAGCTGCCTTCGGTGCCGGTGAGGGCAGCCGCGAGGTTCCGTCCGTTCTCCGGGAGCAGGTGCTCGAGGGAGTAGCCGGAGATCTGGCGTCCGAAACGTCCGAACTCGGTGCGCAGCACGGCCAGGTTCTCCGAGACGAAGGCGTCCAGACCGGGAACCGCTTCGAGTGCGCCGGCCCCCGAGCCGGCGGTGATGATTTCGCCGCGGCCGGTCAGCCAGGTCAGGGAGACCACGTTGTCGGCCGTGCGCCCGTAGGAGAGGCCGTGCGGACCGCACGCGTTGTTGCCGATCATCCCGCCGATCGTGCAGCGGGTGGCGGTGGACGGATCGGGGCCGAACCGCAGGCCGAAGGGCAGGGCCGCGTTCTGGAGCGTACTCAGCACGACCCCGGGTTCCACCACGGCCGTCGAGGACTCGGGGTCGATCGAGAGGATGCGGTTCATGAAGCGGGAGAAGTCGATCACAAGGCCCGGGCCGACGGCGTTTCCGGCGCAGGAGGTGCCTCCTCCTCTGACCGTGACCGCAATCCCGTGAGCGCGGGCGATGCGGACGGCTGCGACCACGTCGTCCCTCGACTTGGGCACGAGCACGGCCAGAGGGACGACTCGGTAGTTCGAGGCGTCGGTCGAATGGAGCGCTCTGGTCAGGGACGAGTCATCGACGAGAGCGCCGAGGCGCATGCGGAGGTCGTCGAGGAACGCCTTGCCGGAGGCCTTCGGGCTGTCTGTTGCGGTTGAGGCCATCTCTCCTGCCGCTCCTGCGCCTTGATGTGCTGGTGTTGGTGTGGATCCGTACGCAGCGGCGTGGTGTCCGCGCGAGCTTGCGCCCGACTGGGAGCGCCGCGGCTTCCCGGGGCTCAGTCGTTGCCGGCGACAGCCGTCACGGGAGAACGAGGCTCCTGGGCGTGTCGCCGGCGGCGTCCCGAAGCCATCCAGGGTCCAGTCCCTGGCCGGACAGTGCGTCGATCAGCTGGTCCAGGGCTCTGGGGGGCTCGGGGCTGTCGGGCTGTCCCGCGTCGGAGGCGAGGACCAGGCGTGGCCCTGCCGCCCGGGCGACGGCGGCGAGTCGGGACGCTGTCATCCCTGGCTGGTGGAGGAGTTGGTAGGCGGTGATCTCGACGTGGGCACCCCTCTCGGCGAGCTCGGCGATCTCCTGCACCGGCATGGCGGGAACGGTGTAGGAGGGGTGCGTGAGCAGGAACCTGCCGATGCCCCGGTCAAGGGCCTGTTCCAGCAGCCACCTGCACTCCCCGCCGCTGAGATGCCCTGTGCACAGCACGGCGTCGTGCTCGGCGATCAGGTCGAGGACGAGGTCGATGTCCTTGGTGGCTGCGTCGTCCGCGGGCAGGACCGGGGGGACGGACAGCACGGAGCGGTCCAGACGCTCGTCCAGGTCTCCCAGCCGCGGCAGGTGGGCGCTTTCCTGGGTGTGAGCGTCCGCTGTGGGAAACCACACGACCCGACCGCCTGTGGACAGAGCCGAGAGGACGGCTGCCGGGTTGATTCCGCCGACGGCACGGTTGAGGGCGATTCCCCCGACGACCTGCAACCCTGAGGAGCGGCTGAGGGCGCTGGCCCGGCCCACGGTGGACTCGTGGTGTGCCTTCAGGACGAAGCCGCTGTAGCCGGCCGCGGCGTAGCTCGCCCCGATCTGGTCGTCGTGGCCGATCCGTTCCAGCACGTCGGGGGCGGCATGTACGTGGACGTCAAACACGGGTCTGCTCTCCATCCCGGACGTGGCTCGTCCCGAGCGCACCGGCGAGAAGGTCGGCCCGGGATTCCGTGAGCAGGGGGACGTCGTCGCGCAGTCGGCGCAGGGCCGTCAGGTCGAGCTCGGCCACGGCGGCCCCCGGTTCGTCCCCGAGGGAGGCCAGGATGCCGCCGTCGGGGCCGAGAACGCGGGAGCCACCCCAGAACCGGCTTCCTCCGTCCGTGCCACAGCGGTTGACGAAGACGACGTAGCACTGCAGCAGCACGGCCGCGTGTTCCAGGATCACCTCCCATGTGCGGCGGATCCCCTTGGGGTCGGCTCCCTCCATGCTGGCCACGGGCACGACCAGGACTTCGGCTCCGCTGTGCGCGGCCAGCCAGGGGATGACGGGATGCCACATGTCATTGCAGATGGCGGTGGCGATTCTGGCCGTGCGGATGTCGACGGTTGACAGTTCGGTGCCGGGCTGGAAGACGAGGTGCTCGTTCCACGGCGCGTACGAGACGGGATGCAGCTTGCGCTGGAGGTGCCGGATCCCGGTCAGGGGATCGGACAGCAGGTAGCTGTTCCACGGCAGGCCCGAGGCGCTCCTCTCGGCGAAGCCCACTCCGACTCCCTGGGAGAGGAGTTCGGCGAGCCGGGGGTCGTCGCCGGTGAACAGGTCGGTCTCCCCCGGCGGAGCGAATCCGTAGCCGTTGGCCGAGAGCTCCGGGGTGAGGGCGAGGTCGATCGGGCCGAGACCGCTGCGCAGGCCGGCGATGCGGGCGAGGTTCTCTTCCACTGCGCCGAAGACGGGCGCGGTCTGCAGGAGTCCCACACGAAGGGACTCCCGGCCGCCTGTCACTTCAGCTTGTTGGCGCTCAGCCACTTGCCCGCCACCTCCTCGGGAGTCTTGCCGTCGACGTCGATCTGTGCGTTGAGCTTCTGCAGCTCGGAGGTGGTGAGCAGCTTGCTCACCGGAGCCATCACCGCCCGGATCCGCGGGTTCTTCTCCAGGACGGCGCCTCGGACGTTCAGGGAGAGGTTGTAGGGCGGGAAGAACCTCTTGTCGTCCTTCAGGAGGGTCAGCCCGAGGGCGGAGATCCGGCCGTCGGTGGCGAAGACCTCACCGAAGTTGCAGGGGTTGCCCTTGGCGACGGCGTTGTAGATCGGTCCCTCGGCCAGCTCTGCCACCTTGGACTTGGGGAGACTGAAACCGTAGGTCTTCTGCAGCCCGGGCCAGCCGTCGTCCCGGCCGAAGAACTCCGAGGCGCCGCAGAAGCCGGCGCTGCCCGGCTGTGCCGTGGCCAGCTTGGCGTAGTCGGAGAGGGTGGAGACGTGGAGCTTCTTCGCCGTTTCCGTCTTCGCCGCGACGGCGTAGGTGTTGTTCGCCGCCGCGGGCGGGAGCCACACCACGTCGTTCTTGGCCTTGTCCATGGCGCTGAGCTTGCGGTACAGGACCTGCGGGTCGGTGACGCCCGCCTTCTGCTGCAGGGCCAGCCAGCCGGAGCCGGTGTACTCCCAGTACATGTCCACAGCGCCGCTGGTCAGTGCGGCACGGACGGCGTTGGTGCCGCTCATGCCGCACGTGCGCTTGACCCTGGCTCCCTGGGATTCGAGCCGCTCGGCGGTGATCTCGCACAACAGCAGTTGCTCGGTGAAGTTCTTGGAAGCGACGTTCACGGTGGCCCCTTTGAGAGGGCCGTCCTTGGCGGGGCCTCCGCCCTGTCCCGGAGGGCTGCTGGTGAGAGCGCAGCCGCTGCCGAGGGCGACGCTGAGCAGACTTATGGCCGCAAGCCTGATCTTGCGCATGCGAAACACCTCCTACGGTGCTTGACGTGTTGGTCTGCGGGAACGAGCGCGGTCTCAGATGCCGCGCGGACGCAGAACGCGCTCGGCGAGGCCGGCCAGCCAGTCGACGGTCAGGGCCAGGGCCATCGTGAGGGCGCTGCCGACGATGAGCACGGGCATCCGGTCGAGGGAGATGCCGGAGGAGATGACGGAGCCGAGGCCTCCGGCGTTGGTGAACGCCGCGAGGGTGGCGACGCCGACGTTGAGGATCAGCGCTACGCGGATGCCTGCCAGCATCACCGGTACGGCCAAGGGCAGTTCGATGGTGCAGAGCACCTCGGTGGGGCTCATCCCCATGCCCCGTCCGGCATCGATGAGCGCGGGGTCGACCTGACGGATCCCGACCATGGTGTTGCGCAGCACGGGAAGGAGGGCGTACAGCACGAGTGCCACCACCGCCATCCAGAAGCCGACGCCGAAGACCATGGCCAGTACCACCAGCACTCCGATGGACGGAACCGCCTGGCTGGCGTTCGCCGCCGCGAGCACGACCGCCCCTGCTCTCCTGGTGCGGGGCCTGGTCAGGAGGACTCCCAGCGGAACGCCGATGGCGATGGTCAGGAGGGTGGATGCGACGACGAGCTGGACATGCTGCCAGAGCGCGGTCAGCACGACCTCGGCAGCCAGGCTGCGCGCCTCGATGGAGTCCATCCGGAGGGAGTGGACGTAGGCCCAGACCGCGCCCAGCAGGATGAGCACGACCAGCGGCAGTACCCATGTCGTGGAGCGGCGCGTGCCGGGTGCGGGGACTTCCTCGACCGCCGCGGTGCTCATGAGAGGACCTTCGTCGGCTGCGCGGCGGCGGTGAGCAGGGACTGGAGATCGAGGTAGCGGCTGGTGCCCCCGGCCCCGCCGACCTCGATGCCCTCGGCCCCTGAGGCCAGGACGAGCTCGAGCGCCCTGTGGACGGTCTCACCGGCGTCGACCTCGATGGCGTTCGCCAGGCTGGGCATGTCCGAGGGGAAGGAGGCGAGGACGTCCGAGACCTTGAGGAGGGACAGTCTGCGAACCGGGGCGCCGGAGCCGATGAAGTCGCGGACGAAGTCGTCGGCGGGATTGCTCAGGATCGCCAACGGCGTGTCGAACTGGGCCAGTCGGGAACCGGGGCCGAAGATGGCGATGCGGTCGCCCAGCCGGAGTGCTTCGTCGATGTCATGAGTGACCATCACGATCGTCTTGCGGATGCTCGCCTGGAGCCGCAGGAACTCCATCTGCAGCTTCTCCCGCACGATGGGGTCCACGGCGCCGAACGGTTCGTCCATCAGCATCACCGGTGGGTCCGCCGCCAGTGCGCGGGCCACGCCGACCCGCTGCTGCTGACCGCCGGAGAGCTGCTTGGGGTACCGGCCGACGTGGACGGCAGGGTCGAGCCCGACCAACTCCAGCAGCTCCTCCGCCCGTCGGCGGCGGTCGGTCCTCTTCATCCCGAGCATCTTGGGCACGAGGGCGATGTTGTCGGCGATGGTCAGGTGGGGCAGCAGGCCGATCTGCTGGATGACGTAGCCGATACCGCGTCGCAGACTGTCCACGTCGGCGTGGGTGACGTCCTTGCCGTCGATGAAGATCCGCCCCCGCGTCGGCTCGACGAGGCGGTTGATCATCCGCAAGGTGGTGGTCTTCCCACAACCGGACGGGCCGACCAGGACGACGAACTCTCCTCGCTTGATCTCCATCGAGAGCTCGGAGACGGCCGCCTTCGCCTGGCCTGGGTAATGTTTGGAGACGCCGTCCAGGAAGATCATGGCGTCCTGGCTCGGGGCGGGCCTATCTGACATTCAGTCCTCGCAGAGCGGTGATCTTGGCAATCGCGATGAACAACAGGTCGAGGACCAGAGCGACGAATATCACTCCGATCACTCCTGAGAGGGCTTCCTCGATGGCGTTCGCTCCCCCGATGCGCTCCAGCCCCCGGAAGATCTCCTGTCCCAGTCCAGGACCGTGCACGACGGCTCCGATGGCCGCCGTGGCGACCAGCATGATCGTCGCCGTCCGGATCCCGTTGAGGATGACGGGCCAGGCCAACGGCAGGACGACGGTGCGCATCCTGCGTCCTGGGCTCATGCCGAGGCCGCGCGCGGCTTCGACGACGGCCGGGTCGACCCCCTCGATGCCCGTGACGGTGTTGCGCAGGATCGGGAAGATCCCGTAGACGGCGAGGGCCACGATCGTCGGGGCGACGCCGAGTCCCATGAGAGGGATCATGAGGGCGAACAAGGCGAAGGAGGGGATGGTCAGCAGGGTTCCCGTCAGTGACAGCAGCCCGTGGCGCAGGCGTGGGGTGGACTGGGTGAGGAGGGCGAGTCCGATCCCGATGACCGCGGAGATCCCGACGCTGACCAGGACCAGTTCGATGTGCTGCTCCGTCAAGAAGACCAGCAGGTCGGCGTTGTCCGTCATGTAGGCGATGAGTTTCATCGGCCGGCCGGCCCTCCACTGCCGCGGCTTGCAACCGCGTCGAGAACCGGCCGCCGCGGGCAGGTCGCGCCGGCCTCCGCGAAAGGTTGAGCAAGATGTCGCATGGTTGTCGTCCTGGGCTCTGATCGATGGGTATCGGCAGTCGTCCTCTGATGGACGGGTGTCGGCAGGTGCCGACGACCGTTCAGGGATCGCTCCGGTCAGCGCACGACCGCACGTCGGAGCAGAGGGAGGCATGCAGGGCCTGCACCGTCGAGAGCAGGTGCCCGGCGAATGCCTGGATGTGCGGCTCGATCCTGAACGCCGGACCGGAGATGTTCACCGCGGCGTTGATCCGGCCGGTGAAGTCCCGAACCGGCACCCCGATGCCCAGCAGTTCCGGATCGAATATCCGATTCGCCACGGTATAGCCGCATTTGCGAGCCTCCTGGACCCGGGCGAGGAACTCGTGGGCCTGGCGGGCCGAGATCCCGTCGTCCCCGCGCTGGACCATGGCGAGGATGTGCTCGTCCTCGTGGTCCAGCAGCAGGGCCATGCCGCTGGAGCTTCTGTTCACCGGCACCGTCCGGCCCACCCAGTTCACGGCCTCGATCGAGCGCCGGGAGCTCTCCGAGTGGACGGTGAGCACCTCGCCGTCGCTGAGAACCGTCAGGTAGCTGCGCTCCCGGACCGTCTCGGACAGCCTGAGCAACAAGGGGGCCGCGAGTTTGGTCAGCCGCTGGTCTCCCGCGCGCACCGCCAGCGCGAAGAGCCGCCAGCTCAGCTCGTACCGGCCCGAAGGACGCCGGGTGATCAGTCCTGCCTCGAGCAGGCTGCGCAACTGCCGGGACACCACGGACTTCTCGCGTCCCAGCGCCCTGGCGACGTCCGCCACGTTCAGACCGTCAGGGAACACGGCCGGATCCGCCGACGTCAGTGCGTCCAGTATCGCCATCACCCGCGAAGCGCCGCTCTGTGCCGCGGGACCATGCTTCTGCTCGAGAGCCATTCCGGAACCTTAGATACCGGTTGTGAAACACGCAACGGTGGATTGCATTTTCTGCATCGCCGACGGTGGAGCGCCTCCGACCGCGGTCGCGGTCAGGCCGAGATGCTGCGGGCCGGAGCGGCGGAGGCGCTGAAGGCCCCGTCGAAGAACTCCTTCAGGCGGTCGCACAGCAGCAGGAACTCCGGGTGGTCGCCGTACATGAAGTCGTTGTGCCGTCCGTCGACCGTGTAGAGGGTCTTGGGCGAAGCGGCGGACGCGTACAGGGAGAGAGCCTCGCCGTAGGGGTGCAGCGTGTTCCGCTCGCCGTGCGCGATGAACAGGGGCGTGGGCGAGAGGTTCGCCACCACACTCTCCACCTTCAGGTCCATGATGGACTCCGTGAACTGCAGCCGGGTCGGGTGCCCGAAGCCGTAGACCTGCGCCAGTTCCTTCTGGACGTAGTCATCGGTCGCGGGGTCCAGCGGATAGTGGGCGAAGGTGTCCGCGAGCTCGGACTCGCCCTGGAGGACTCGACGCACTCGATCCTCCTCCACCTCGTCGACGATCTTCAGGAACTCGTCGTAGGTGTGGATGGACTTCAGCCAGCGCTCCCCGTCGTAGAAGCCGTTCAGGGCAGCCACGCCCGCGACGCCTCCGCCCTTCTCGGCGGCGAGGACGACGTTCGCGGCCCCCATGCCCCAGCCGACGAGGCCGACACGGCGGGAATCGATGTCGTCCTGCGAGCGCATGAACGTCACGGCGTTGCGCACGTCCTGAACCTGCTCCTCGATGAGGACCCGGCCCTTCTCCCCTTCGCTGTCCGCCATGCCCCGGTAGTCGAAGCCCAGGCAGACGAACCCGCGCTCGGTCATCCGCCCGGCGAACATCTTCGGATAGAACTCGTTGAACCCCTGATAGCCGGAGTTGATCACGAGGGCCCGGTGCTGCCCGCCCTCCGGCAGGTCGTCGGGGTAGTAGATGGTGGCCTTGAGGCGGCTGCCCTCGCTGTAGAAAGTCGTGTCCTTCTGGATCATCAGGTGCCCCTTGCACTGGTCCGGCTGAGTGTGCCGAGTCCTCCGCCCGCTTCCGGACCGGCGCCTTCCTCGCGTGTGCTCTGCCGGAAGGCCGCAGGTCGCCGAGAGCGTGCCGCGGATCTCAACGGGTTCACCATCGGAGCACGATGCAATGAGCGCAATGACGGGATGCATTTTCTGCAACTCGCCGATGCGGGGCCTCGGGCGGCCTCAAGTCCGGGGGTGCGATTCCGCTCCGGCCGCTTGACATGCCTGGTTCAGACCTTTAGTTTACGGGTCATCAGAAATTCAGGCATGCGCTCAGCGTTCAGGTAGATAAACACTCCTGATCGCCGTCCCCACCCCTCGCCCCCCACGTCAGCCACGCAGGAACGGCTGCTCTGCCTCTCACGGGAGGGATCCATGCACATGACCCGGTCCAAGCTACTGGCGACGACGACCGTCGCGGGCCTCGTCGGCACCCTGGCGGTCTTCGGCGGCGGCAGCGCGAACGCCGCGGACCCGAAGGTCGCGCCCGGCGGCAACTTCGACCTGTCGATATGGCAGCTCCAGGAACCGGTCGGCTCCCCGGGATCACCGACCACCATCCCCTCGTCCCGCCTCCAGGGCCCCAACGGCTACCAGGACGCCTACTTCTACACCGACACACGCGACGGCGCGATGACCTTCTGGGCGCCGGAGAAGGGCGTCACGACGCCCAACTCCAACTACGCCCGCTCCGAGCTACGGGAGATGAACCGCGACGGCAGCGCCGCGGACTGGTCGCTCGACGGCTCCCACCGGATGAGCGCGACCCTGCGCGTGGTGTCGGTGACGTCCAACGTGTGCGTGGGGCAGATCCACCTCGGCACCGGGGGCTCGTCCACCAAACCGCTGCTGGAGCTGTACTACCACGCCAACGGCGACATCGTCCTCGGCACCGAGAACTCCCCCTCCGGAGGCCAGACACCACACACGGTGGGCCACGTGGCGATCGGCAGGACCTGGAGCTACACCATCGCCGTCTCCGGCGGCGACACCATCGACCTGACCGTCAACGGCACCACCACCCACTACGCCATCCCCTCGTCCTTCAAGCCCTACAAGCAGTACTTCAAGGCCGGCTCGTACAACCAGTCGTCCTCGGACAGCACCACGAAGGGAGCCCGCGTCGCCTTCTACGGCCTGACGGTCTCCCACAGCTGACCCGTCGGGCACAGCAGCCCGCGGCGCGTCGCGGTGTGCGGCGCGTCGCGGCGGGCGTCGCGGCGTGCGGACCTCAGCGGAGCGGGGCGAGCGCCTGCCGCTCGTGGGTGTGCGGCCGCAGGTCACAGGTGGGGAGAGGGGACGGAGTCCGTCTGCGGGCGGCGCTATCCTCTCGGACGATCGGGTGAGGAAACAGTCCGACCGGCGTTCGCGGCCTGCGGTCCGGTGCGGAAGGCGCCGGGACGGGGCACGGATGACAAAGACGTCCGCTCCGCAACCCTGGAGGAACCGACATGCCCCTGAGCCGCGAAGAGCGCGAGCAGTTCCTTGCCGAGCCGCATGTCGCCGCGTTGGCGGTCGACGCAGGGGCGGGCCGAGGCCCACTGACCGTGCCCATCTGGTACCAGTACGCGCGGGGCGGCACCGTCTGGATCATGACTGGGCTGGACTCCCGCAAGCACCAGCTGATCAAGGGCGCAGGCCGGTTCTCACTGATGGTCGACCGGCTCGAACCCACGATCCGGTACGTGTCCGTCGAGGGGCCCGTCATCGACACGGCACCCGCGACCGTCGATCAGCTGCGGGAGATCTCGTCCCGCTACCTCCCGGCCGAGAAGGTCGACGCCTACGTGGACTTCGCCTGGAAGAACCACGGCGAGCAGGTCGTCGTCCGCATGCGCCCCGAACACTGGGTGTCGTCCGACCTGGGGTCGGTATGAATCCCCAACGGCCGGTGTACGGAGGTCTGTTCAGGGGATCAGGAGCGGTGGGCGCGGCCCGGGATGTCGATGCCGTAGCGGGCCGTTCTGCGGTAGAGCGTGGCGCGGCTCATGCCCAGTTGGTCCGCCACCTGCGCCATCGTCATGCCCGGCTCCGTCAGGCAACGCACGATCTCGGCGCGCTCCAGCTCCTGGAGGCGGCTCAGCCGGCACCGGGCGCCGGTGAACACCTCCGCCGGAAGATGCCGCGCGTCGATCACGTCCGCCCTGGACGCCGCACCGCGCACCACATGCCTCAACTGACGTACGTTCTCCGGCCATTCGTACGCCGTCAGGGCCCGTACGGCGGCAGGTGTGAACGTCACCTCGTGGCCCCGGTGCCGGCGTGCGAAGTGACGGGCGAGTGGCATCACGTCGTCCGGGCGGCCCCGCAGCGGCGGCACCTCGATCACCGTGTCCACGAGTGAGGCCGGCTCGGGCGGGATGGCCGAGTAGTCGGACGCGGTCAGCGCGAACGGCTGCAGGAGGGGCCGTCCGTCCTCGCCCGTGCGGCGGGCCCGGGCGAACAGCCCGGCCAACTCGGCGGCGGCCCACGCGGGCAGCGCGTCCACGCCGGAGACGATGACGCATGTGTCGTCCTTCGCCAGTTCCGGTGTCCACAGCGTCAGCCACGCCCGCATGTCGTCCGGTGCGGGCGGCCGCGCAGCCAGCACCCGCTCCCGCGGCGCGGTCAGCCGGCGTGCCGCCGAGATCAGCGCCGTCTTGCCCGCGCCGGGTTCGCCGACGACCGCCACCACACGCCCCTCGGCGAGCGCCGCGCGGGCCGTCGCCAGGCGTTGCGTCCACGCGGCGGACAGGGGGCGCTCGGCGTCGTCGTAGTGCTCGGCGCCGTCGGCGTACACCCGGAACACCTCACCGCGCGGCAGGGGACGGACGCGGCGGCCGGAGCCGCGCGCCAGCATCAGCGCCGTGGTGCTCCCGGCGGTCGCCTGGGCCAGCGCCAGCAGGAGCTGCGAGGAGGAGTCCGACCAGGTCGTCAGGTTGACGGTGCCGGCGACCCGCCCGCTGACCGGGTCGAGGACCGGTGCCGCGGCACAGGTGTAGCCGCGCAGCCCGGTGCAGAAGTGTTCTTCGGCCCGCACCAGCGAGGGGGCGCGGTCGGCGAGGGCGAGGCCGAGCCCGTTGGTGCCGGCGTTGGACTCCGCGAAGTAGAAGCCGGGCGCCAGATGCACCCGGTCCAGAGAGCGGTCGATCGAGGCGTCGTCGCTGAGGCGGCACAGCACCAGGCCCTCGTGGTCGGTGATCATCAGGCTGACCGGCTCGTTCGCCAGGGTTCGGCGCAGCCCCTGCAGCACCTCGTGACCGCACTCGTACAGCAGCGATCCGGTGTCCACGGAGCCGGTGAAGACGGGTCGCATCTCCTCCGGCGTCAGTCCGTACGTCTCGCTGCGCTGCCACGACGCCCGCAGGCGCGGGGGGAGCGCGGTGACCTCGCCGCAGGCCGCGGGAGAGACGTCCGTGTGCGCGTTGTCCACTTCGACCTCCGCAGGACGCGTCGTTGCGTCGACCCCTGCCACGCTACTGCCCGCCGGTACGCCCCTCGCCCGCCCGGATGTCTCAAAGTGAGACACCCGACGGCTGCCGCCGCCCTCCCCCGCTTTCTACGGTGCTCCACAAGCTGCCGGCGATATGGAAGGGACGCCATGTACCGCAAGGACGGCGAGAACTATTTCATCGTGGACGCGCACGTCGCTCTCTGGGACGCACGGCCCGAGAACCAGCTCAACATCCACGGAAAGCAGTTCATCGACTGCTTCTACGACTATCACCGCAATCTGAGCCCGGAATCCGAGATGTGGTCGTACGAGGAATACCTCTACTACGGCGGCGACCGGCTGATGAAGGACCTCTTCGTCGACGGGTACGTCGACCACGCGATCTTCCAGCCGGCCCGGCTCGGCGCGTTCTACCGCACCGGCTTCGGGCAGACCGAGGAGGCCTTCGCCCTCACCCGCAAGCACCCCGGCAAGCTCACGTACAACCACTTCTTCGACCCGCGCTTCGAGGAGGCGGGCCTTCGGCAACTGCGGGAGGACGCCGCGCGCTTCGGCCTCAAGGGGGTCAAGCTCTACACCGCCGAGTGGCGGGGCGACTCCCGCGGTTACAAGCTCGACGACCCGTGGACCTACCGCTACCTGGAAACCTGCCAGGAACTGGGCATCAGGAACATCCACATCCACAAGGGCCCGACCATCCGCCCACTGGACCGGGACGCCTTCGACGTGGCCGACGTCGACAAGGCGGCCACCGACTTCACCGACCTGAACTTCGTGGTCGAGCACTGCGGCCTGCCCCGCCTGGAGGACTTCTGCTGGATCGCCACCCAGGAGCCCAACGTCCACGCCGGACTCGCCGTCGCCATCCCGTTCATCCACACCCGGCCCCGCTACTTCGCGCAGATCATCGGCGAGCTGCTCTACTGGCTCGACGAGGACCGCATCCAGTTCTCCAGCGACTACGCGCTGTGGACGCCGAAGTGGCTGATCGAGCGGTTCGCCGACTTCCAGATCCCCGAGGACATGGACGAGTACCCGCAGCTCACCGTCGCCCAGAAGAAGAAGATCCTCGGCCTGAACGCGGCCGCCATGTACGGCATCGACGTACCCGCCGAGTGCCGGCTGCCCGAACCCGCGGTGGCCTGACATGCGGCCCGCGCGACTCCGGGCGGCGGCCCGCGCCGCACTCGGTACCGTCTACGACCCGGAGCTAGACGAACCCATCACCGACCTCGGCTTCGTCTCCTCCCTGACGGCCGACGACGGCCACGTCACCGTGCACCTGCGGCTGCCGACATCCTTCTGCGCCCCCAACTTCGCCTACCTCATGGCCTCCGACGCAAAGGACGCGCTGACCGCGCTGCCCGGCGCCCGAGAGGTCACCGTCCTGCTCGACGACCACCACGACTCCGACCTGATCAACCGGGGCCTGGCCGCCGACGCGGGTTATCGCGGCACGTTCGGCCACGAGGCCGAGGAGGACCTGGAAGAGCTGCGGGAGATCTTCCGACGCAAGGCGCACGCCGCCGCCATGGAACGGGCGCTCACCACACTGCTGCGAGCACGGCCCGACCTCACCGAGGAACAGCTCGGCGACGTGGTGCTCGGCGACCTGCCCGACACCGCGCCCACCCGGGCGCTGCTGCGCCGCCGCGCCGCCCTCGGGCTCGGCACCGCGCCCACCGACCCGGCCCTCGTCGACGACGGCGGCAGGCCCTTTCCGCCCGGTGAGATCCCGCTGCGGCTGCGGTTCGCCCGCTCCGTGCAGATCTCCATCGACGGCAACGCGCACTTCTGCCGGGGACTGCTGCGCACCCGCTACCCCGACTCCGCCCCCGACCAGGCGCCTCGCGCCTGCGACAGCGGGAACCCGGCGAGCGCCGCCCCCGCCGCGCACAGCACGGCACCCGCCCGGGACGGCCGGACGACCAAGGAGAAGATCGCATGAAGGCAGTCCAGGTCGTCGGGTACGGCCACGACCTGCTCGACAACATCCGCCTGGCCGAGGTGCCCGTCCCCGAGGTCACCGGACCGCACGACGTGATCGTGAGGATCGGCGGCGCCGGGGTATGCCGCACCGATCTGCACATCCTCGAAGGACAGTGGGCCGAGAAGTCCGGCGTCTTGCTGCCCTACACCATCGGGCACGAGAACGCGGGCTGGGTGCACGCCGTCGGCAGCGCCGTCACCAACGTCGCCGAGGGCGACAAGGTCATCCTCCACCCGCTGATGACCTGCGGACTGTGCCGTGCCTGCCGGGCCGGCGACGACGTCCACTGCGAGCAGTCGCAGTTCCCCGGCATCGACACCGCCGGAGGCTACGCGGAGTACCTCAAGACGTCCGCCCGCAGCGTCGTCCGCCTCGACGACTCCCTCGAACCGGCCGACGTCGCCGCCCTCGCCGACGCGGGCCTGACCGCCTACCACGCGGCGGCCAAGGCGGCGCGGCGGCTTCGGCCCGGCGACCGGTGCGTGATCATCGGCGCGGGCGGCCTCGGCCACATCGGCATCCAGGTGCTCAAGGCACTCACCGCCGCCGAACTCGTCGTCGTCGATCGTAACCCGGAGGCCGTGAAGCTGGCCCGGTCCATCGGCGCCGACCACGGCGTCGTCACCGGTGGCGACCACGTCGAGCAGGTGCTGGAGCTGACCGGCGGCAGCGGTGCCGAGGTCGTCGTCGACTTCGTCGGCGAGGGCGGCGCCACCCGCGACGGCGTCCGCATGCTGCGCCGGGCCGGCGACTACCACGTGGTCGGATACGGCGAGAACATCGACGTCCCGACGATCGACATCATTTCGTCGGAGATCAACTTCATCGGTAACCTCGTTGGCAGCTACACGGATCTTTGCGAGCTGATGGTGCTCGCGGCGCAGAGCCGGGTACGGCTGCACACGACGACGTATCCGCTCGACCGGTTCCAGGACGCTTTGGCCGACCTGGACGCCGGGCGGGTCCGCGGACGCGCGATCCTCGTACCGTGACCCGGAAACGGGCCCGGCCACGCAATCACAGAAAGAGAGCCCCATGATTTTCATTACGGCCAAGTTCCGCGTACTGCCCGAGCACGCGGACCAGTGGCCGGAGATCTCCGGTGACTTCACCCGGGCGACCCGGGAAGAACCCGGCTGTCTCTGGTTCGACTGGTCCCGCAGCCTGGACGACTCGTCGGAATACGTTCTCGTCGAGGCGTTCCGCGACAACGAGGCGGGCGCCGCACACGTCCAGTCCGCGCATTTCAAGGCCGCCCAGGAAAAACTGCCGCGCTACCTGGCGGAGACGCCGCGCATCGTGAACACGACGATCGACCAGGACGGCTGGTCGGAACTCGGTGAGATGGCGGTCAAGTAGAGCACCGGCGCCGCCGCACGGGCATCAACGGCCGATGGCCCCGCCCCGATCACCGGGGCGGGGCCATCGGCCGTTCGCCGGGGCGGTGCGCGACGACTTCCGAGGTCTCGAACACCGCCGCAGCCGACTCCGTGGCCGCGCGAACGGCTCCCAACCCGCTGAGCTCGGTCTTCGGTGGTCGAAGTATCGGACGCGTGCGAGGCGTTGACAGCCTTCGGCGGATTCCTATCATCAAGCACTGTCCGTATTTGCGACCGACGTTCGAAATACCGCCCAACAGGTCGCCTCCCTGAATGACCCCGGATGCACGTGGGAGGTCGCCTCGCATGACATGCCCATGGCATTCGCATCAGGCGGTGGGACGCCGCCTCACTCCACTCACCCCCCAGGAGACAATCCATGTCTGTGTCCTCGGCCCGTTTGGGGCGGGTCAGACCGCTCACCCTGCTGGCGCTGGCCATGGCGCTGGCCATGGCTGTGTTCGGCGGTCAGGCATCCGCCGACAGCAGGGCCGCAGCCGCCGGCTCGCTCCCCTGTGACCTGTACGCCTCCGGCGGCACACCCTGCGTGGCCGCGCACAGCACGACCCGCGCGCTGTACTCCGCCTACAACGGCCGTCTCTACCAGGTCAAGCGCGCATCAGACGGCGCGACCCGAGACATCGGTGTGCTCAGCACGGGCGGTTACGCCGACGCCGCCGCGCAGGACTCCTTCTGCGCGGCAACGAGCTGCCTCATCACCGTCGTCTACGACCAGTCCGGCCGCGGCAACAACCTCACCCAGGCACCGCCCGGAGGGTTCTCGGGTCCCGCCGCGGGCGGATACGACAACCTCGCGGAAGCATCCGCCGCGCCGGTCACCGTGGGCGGCCACAAGGCGTACGGGGTCTTCATCGCCCCCGGCACCGGGTACCGCGACAACAACACCACCGGCATCGCGACCGGAGACCAGCCGGAAGGCATGTACGCGATCCTCGACGGCAGCCGCTACAACGGCGGCTGCTGCTTCGACTACGGCAACGCCGAGACCAGCAGCCGGGACACCGGCAACGGCCACATGGAGACCATCTACTTCGGCAACGGCAAGTCCTGGGGCTACGGCACCGGCAACGGACCATGGGTCATGGCCGACCTCGAGAACGGCCTGTTCTCCGGCGTCAACCGCGGCTACAACGCGGGCGACCCGAGCGTCGGCCACCGGTTCGTCACCGCCGCCGTCAAGGGCGGGCCGAACCAATGGGCGATCCGGGCCGGCAACGCACAGTCCGGCGGTCTGTCCACCTACTACAGCGGCCCGCGCCCCAACGTCTCCGGCTACAACCCGATGCACAAGGAAGGGGCCGTCATCCTCGGCATCGGCGGCGACAACAGCAACAGCTCCGCCGGTACCTTCTACGAGGGCGTCATGACCTCCGGTTACCCGTCGGACGCGACCGAGAACGCCGTGCAGGCCGACATCAACGCGGCCGGCTACGCGCAGTCCGCCACGGCCGGCGGAGTCACCGCGGGCTCCAGGGTCTCGCTGCGGGCCACCACGTCCTGCTGCACCACCGAGTACCTCCGGCACAACAGTGCCGACAGCAACGCAGCCATCGCGACGGTCTCCTCGTCCAGTTCGTCCGCCGACAAGGCCGCCGCCACCTGGATCGTACGAGCCGGCCTGGGCGACGCCTCCTGCGTGTCCTTCGAGTCCGCCGACAAACCCGGCCAGTACCTGCGCCACTACGACTTCCATCTGCGCGTCGACAGCGACGACGGCGGCGCGCTGTTCAGGCAGGACGCCACCTTCTGCCCACAGGCGGGTCACAACGGCCAGGGCATCTCACTCCGGTCCGCCAACTACCCCAGCGACTTCGTACGCCATTACGACCACGCCGCCTACATCGCGAGCGACGGCGGCTCCCACCTGTGGGACAACACCGCCCTCTGGGCCGACGACACCAGCTGGGTCGTGACCTCCCCCTGGGCCTGACACCCGCCACCCGGCATCCGCACCACGGCCGTGCCATCTCACCGATGGCGCGGCCGCCGAGGTCCGGACGGCCGGCCCTGCCAGGTGGCTCCCGCGGAAGGTCTCGCTCGGCAGGCGCCAGGTCGAACCGGTAGACGTATCCCTGCCGCCCGCGGGCGGGCACACACGTGTTCCTCCGGACCCGCGAAGGGATGGACGGACTGAGTACGAAGGAACGTGGCCGTGAAAGCGGTCGCCTCCCGGTGAAGGGCTCCACCGGGTTTCATCCGAACGGTCGTAGCCGTTGGGTGCAAAAGGTCAGGCCCGGGGAACACCGTCCCTTTCGAGCCTGCCGCTCCGAATGGCGGCAACGCACCACCGGAGCGAGGGTGGGAAGCCGAAGCGAGCGAGGGAGGAGCGGTGGGCAATCTGGTCGTCGTGGGAGTGGATGGCTCGACGTCGAGTCTTGCCGCGGTGGAGGTGGCCGCGGGGGAAGCCCAGCGGCGTGGTGCGGAGCTGCGTGTGGTGCACGCCTTCAGTTGGCCTGTCAGGCCCATGTATGCGCCATTGGACCCGTCGCCGCTCAATCGCGTGGTGCACGAGGCTGCGCAGCTCGCCCGGCGTATGGCGCCTGATGTGGAGGTCGCCGAGGCCGTGGTGACCGGCAACGCGGTGGCGGTGCTGGAGGCCGAGTCGCGCGTCGCCGGCCTCGTGGTCGTCGGCGCCCGGGGTACCGGCGGCTTCATCGGAATGCTGCTGGGATCGACGGCGGTGTCCCTGGCCGCACACAGCCAGTGTCCGGTGATGGTCGTGCGCGGCGAACCCGCCGGCTACGGGCCGATCGTGCTGGCCGTGGACGGCTCGTCGGCCGGCGAGAAGGCGATCGCCTTCGCCTTCGCCGAGGCGGCGCTGCGCGAGGCCGAGATCGTGGCTGTGCACGCGTGGCTGCCGGACCATGCGCCGCTCGGCACGGGCCCCGAGGCAGCCGAGCGCCTTCTGGCCCAGGCACTCGCCGGTCGCACGGAAAGGTATCCGGATGTCGTGGTCAGACAGGACGTGGCGAGCGGCGACACCCGGGAAGTACTGCTCCAGGCGAGCATGACCGCCCAGCTCATGGTCGTCGGAGCCAGGGGCCACGGCGGTTTTGCCGGATTGCTCCTGGGATCGGTGAGCCAGGCCCTGCTGCACCATGCGCACTGCCCCGTCACCGTCGTCCGTGGCACGGCCTGATCACCGCATGCCGCGGGGTGACCGGTCGCCCGCGTCGCCCCGCTGTACACCTGCCGGCATGCACGAAAGTCACCCCGAAGCGAAAAGCCCCCTGTTGTCCTCGGCCCAGGCGCGGAACGTGCGCGCCGGACGGCCCAGCACCTGCGGCACGTCGTCGGTGACCACCGCGTTGCCACCGTCGCGGACGAACGCCACGCCGGCCAGCACGCCGTCCGCCCGGTGCTCGTCCATGCCCCAGGCGGCACGAAGGAATTCGCGGGTCTCGTCCGGCGACAGGTCCCGGGTGGGGACGGGGCGGCCCAGAACCGCGGCGAGTACGACGGCCTGATCCGGGACGCTGATCGCCTCCGGCCCGGTCAGGGTGTACGTCCGCCCCGCGTGTCCACCCTCGACCAGGGACCGGACCGCTACGGCGGCCACGTCACGGGGGTCGATCACGCCCGACGCCCCGTCTCCGGTCATGTTGGGCACCGGCTCGCCGGCCCGGAGCGCCGGGACCCAGCTCAGCGTGTTGGAGGCGAACGACGACGGCCTCAGCACCGTCCATTCGGCCCCACTCTCCCGCACGGCCCACTCGCCCTCCAGATGCCAGAGCGCGGAGGGGCCGGAAGCGCCCTCGCCCGTGCCGATCGCGGACAGCTTCACCAGCCGGCCTACGCCCGCGGCCCCGGCCGCCGCGACCAGCGCCGCATCCTGGCCCTCGTCGGGACCGGGCGGCCGGACCAGGAAGGCGGCCGTCACCCCCGTCAGCGCGGCGTCCAGGGAGGCCGGGTCGCGGTAGTCCCCACGCACCACCTCCACTTCGGCGGCCACCCGCGCCTTCGCCGGGTCACGGGTCAGGGCGCGCACCTTCTCACCGCGCGCGGCCAACTGTCGTACGACGTCACTCCCGATGGTGCCCGTGGCACCCGTCACCAGAATCATGAGGCCGACGATGCCCCGCCTACCGCGCCCGGTTCTTGGAAATTCCGGCACGGTCGGCCCGTCGGAAACGCGGTGCGGGGCGCTTACCGTGGAAAGGTGCCGTACACCACCGCCGAGCAACCGCCGGCCACGCCCGAGGTGCTGCACCCCTGGATCGCCGGGGTGCGGACCCTGTCCTTCACCGGGCCGCCCGAGGAGACGTTCGTCCGACTGCCCGAAGCGGTGACCAAGGTAGTGCTGCGGGTGACGGCGGACGGGCGGCGTGACGTGCTGGCCGTCGGACCACGGGTGCGCGCCTCGTACCACGAGGGAAAGAACCGCGTCTCCTGTGTGGAGCTGAACCTCGCGCCGGGTACGGCCCGGCCGCTGCTGGGTGTTCCGGCCGCCGTGCTGGTGGGCCGGGTCATTGCGCTGGACGGGCTGCCGGGAGGTGCGGCGCGGCGGCTCGCCGGCGAGCTGCGGTGGCTGGACCCACAGGAGGCGGTGCCCCACCTCGCCGAGGCGCTGCCCGGCCTGTTGTCCGACGCCGTGGATCCGTCCCGGACAGCGGTGCTGCGGGCGGGCGTGGACGCGTTGTCGGTACGGCTGGGCCGGGGACCCGCGCAGGTCAGGAACGTGGCTCGGGAACTTGCCGTCAGCGAGCGGCAGTTACGGAACCTGTTCGCCGAGGGCGTCGGAGTCTCCCCCAAGCACTACGCCCGTATCGACCGCGTCCGCACGGTCGTCACCCGCGCGGCGAGCGCCCGCTGGTCCGAACTGGCCACGGCGACCGGCTACTTCGACCAGTCGCACATGACCTCCGACTTCCGGTCCCTGATGGGGGTCCCGCCTCGCTCGTACTTCGCCGGCCGGCTGCCCGCACTCAGCCCCTGCCAGGCCGGGCCGCGCACCTGAACACGGCTCGGCGCCCTGGATTCCGGGCGAGCACCTGAATCCGGGTGGGCACCGGTCGTTCGGGTGAGCACCGCACCCCCGACCGTCGGCGCTTCCCACAGCCCGTCGGCCGCACCCCAGACGTGGTGGTTGGTGGTGACGTCCTTGTCGAACAGCAGGACCACCTTCTGCCCCTCGGCCCAGAGCGGTCCGTTCCGACCCACCCCCAGCAGCCGTTGAGACCGATCACGCCCCACTCTGCCGGGGCCGACAGCACCGCCTGCCGCGACTGGGGGCTGTCCTCGGGGTCACCTGGATAGTGAGCTCTGGCGCCCTCTGAGTGGGCCATGGCGGCGAAGGCCCACACGTAACCGACGCCGGCCAGCCGTTGGTTCTGGACCCGGCGGGCCAGGACGGCCACGCTCTTGCCGGAGGCCCTGGCGATCGGGGCTGAACCGGCGTGAGCCCTGAGGCCTTTCGCGTCGGCGAAGCCGGATCGGTCGTCGCCGATCCCGGCGAACCCCCGGGCGCCGCTGAGTGCGCAGAACTCTGGGAAGCCGGTGATGATTTCGGCGTCCGGGCGCTTCTCAAAAGACTCCATCACTGCCGGGGCAAGGTCGTCGACGCTTGCGCAGGCGGCATCCAACTGCCGCAGCAACGCGAGTGTCTGTCGGCCCGCTGGTGCTGATGCTGCTCACCGTGGTGTTCGTGGTGCTGATGCACGGCCCAGGGTGGACGGAGACATGTTGACTCGGTCCACCCCGGTTCGTGTTCACGCTGCACACGGTGGTGGCGGGCGTACTGCTGCATCACCCGGCGGAGGGCAGGACCCGCAGATACGCGCCGTGATGCGTCACCGTGCGACGTACTGCGTAAGAATCGCCTGCACCTCGTAAATGTCCACGCCCTTGGTGAACGTCTTCTCGATCGGGGCCGCGGTGCCCGAAAGCCAGATCTTGAGCTCGCCGTCCAGGTCGAAGTGGCCGGCCGTCTCCACCGCGAAGTGGGTGATGCTGCGGTACGGGATGGAGTGGTACTCCACCTTCTTGCCGGTGATGCCCTGCTTGTCCACCAGGACCAGGCGGCGGTCGGTGAACAGGATGGTGTCGCGTATCAGCAGGTAGGCGGCGTGGACCTGCTCGCCCTGGCCGAGCAGGCGGGCGTACTCCTGCTGGGCCTCGGCCGGATTGACGGCGTGCGCGTTGCCGAAGAGTGCCATGTGGGTCCCCCCTGGGTACACCCGGCGGGATGTGATACGCCGGGTCTGGTGGTGTCGTCGGGAAGGTAGACGCGGTGGGCGGCCAGACGGTTTCACAGGATCTTCACGGAGAAGAAGCTTCTTATGTTTCTCAGGCGCGTCGGGCGCCCAGTACGTCCCGCCGGCCTCCACACCAGCCCGGCCGCTTTCAGAACCGCCACGTCAGTGACCGGGGCCGGCCCCGGAGTGC
>NZ_MUBM01000153.1 GCF_002154505.1 Streptomyces carpinensis
GGTGGCCGGCCCGGGCGAGGGCGGACAGTTCCTCCTGCGCGACCGCCGTGCCGACCTCGACGCCGCCGGGCGCCGCGTACGGCAGCAGGGTGCAGCGCAGGAAGCGCGCCCAGTCCTCGCCGCGGCGGTCGCCGTAGGAGGCGAACAGAGCCACCGCCTCGTCGCACAGGGCCAGCGCCTGCTGGGTGCGGGCGTTGCCCGCGTCCACCACGGCCAGCTCCAGACACGTCCACGCCTCGCCGTGCGCGACACCGATGCGCTGGAAGTCGGCGCGCGCGTCGACCAGCAGCTGGCGGGCAAAGCCGGAGTTGCGCAGGGAACCGGTCTGCGCCGCCCGCTGATCGCGAGTCACCCGGGCGGAGTGGTGGCGGGCGCAGGCCAGGCCGTACACGTCGCGCATGCGGGAGAACATCGTCCGGGCCCGCTCCAGCTCGCGCACCGCCTGGCCCAGATCGCCGGTCTCCTCCAGCGCCTGCCCCAGGTGGTACAGCGTCCACGCCTCGCCGCGCGCGTCCTCGTTGTCACGATGCCGGGCCGCCGCCCGCCGCAGCCCGTCCACCGCCCCCGAGCCGTCACCGGCCACCAGCCGGGCCCGCGCCAGCTGCGTCAGCGCCCAGGCCTCGCCCCGCGCGTCACGGGTACGGCCGTAGCGGTCCAGGGCCTGCTCCAGGTCGGCCTCCGCGCGCTCCACCTCGCCCATGCGCAGCGCGAGCTGGCCCAGCTGGAAGTGTGCCCAGGCCTCACCGTGCACCGAATCGCCCTCGCGGTGCAGCACCAGCGAACGCGTCAGCAGGTCCAGCGCCTGAGCCAGGTTCCCCCGGTCCCGCTCCACCGCGGCCAGCGCGTGCATCGTCCACGCCCGGTCCGTCGCCAACTCCGGAACCGCCTGCAGGTCCAGGGCCTCGCGCAGCCTGGCGGCCGCCTCCGTGAGATTGCCCTGATGGTGCAGGGTGATCCCGAGAGAGTTCAGCGCACGGGCCGCGCCCGCGTCGTGGTGGGCCTGCATGTACAGATCCACCACCGACGTCAGCGTCGTGCGAGCCTTGTCCAGCTCGCCCAGCTGACGGGCCGCGATGCCGGTGCGCCACTGCACCGAGCGGACCAGCAGCCCCTGGTCGACGGCCTGCGTCAGCTCGCTGATCTCACCGAGGCGGTACAGGTCGCCGCGCAGCAGGCAGTAGTCGCACAGTGCGCCCAGCAGGTTCAGCACGGCCGCCTGGTCCACGCCCTCCGCGTGCCGGAGGGCCGCCGTGATGAAGCTCGACTCGTCGTCCAGCCAGCGCAGTGCCTCGTCCAGCGAGGTGAAGCCGTGCGGGCTGAAGCGGTCGGAGCGCGTGGAGTTGTTGCCGTCGACCAGGCGCAGCACCGAGTCGGCCAGCTCGGCGTAGTTCCCGATCAGCCGCTCCTGGGCCGCCGTACGCTCGCCGGGTTCCTCCTCGTCGAGCAGACGGGCGTGGGAGAAGTCCCGCACCAGGTCGTGCAGCCGGTAGCGGCTGCCCCGGACATGGTCGATCAGGCCCGCCCCGGTGAGGGCCGCCAGCTGGCGGGACGCCTCCGCCTCGTCCGTGCCGAGTAGCGCGGCCGCCGCCGCCGCGCCGAGCGAGGCGCGGCCCGCCAGCGCGAGCCGCCGCAGCAGCCGCCGGGCCGGCTCCGACTGGTCGGTGTAGCGCAGCCACAGCACCCGCTCGACCGGTTCCACCGGCCCGTACGCCCCGAGATCCGTGGCCAGTTGACGGGGCGAGCGCGGGCCGATCGAGGAACCCGCGATCCGCAGCGCCAGCGGCAGCCCACCGCACAACCGGCGGATCCGCTCGGCGGACTCGGCGTCGTAGGGCCCCGAACCGTCCTGCGCCGCGGCGCCCAGCAGTTCCTCCGCGCCCGCCTCGTCCAGAGCCTCCACCGGCAGCTGGTACACCCAGGCCGGCAGGTCCTCGGGCAGCCGAAGCGGCCTGCGGGAGGTGACCAGGACCAGGCTGTCGGAGCGCTCGGGGACCAGGGCACGGACCTGCTCGGCGTCCGAGGCGTCGTCCAGCACGATCGTCACCGGCAGGCCCGTCAGGTGCTGGTCGTACAGCTCGCCCAGCCGCTTGACCTGCTGGTCGGCGGAGGAACGCTCGCGGAACAGCAACTGTTCGCGGGGCGCGCCGAGCCGGTTCAGCAGATGCAGCATGGCCTCGCGGGTGGTCAGCGGCGCCTCCTCCGCGTTGTCCCCGCGCAGGTCGACGACGACCGCACCGCGGAACTGGTCCTTGAGGTCGTGGGCCGCCCGGACGGCCAGGGTGGAACGGCCGGAGCCCGGCGCGCCGTGCAGCACGACGACCGTCGGCCGGGTCTCGCTGCTCGCACGGGCCGCCTGCACCCACTGCCGGATCCGCGCCATCTCCTGCCGCCGCCCCGCGAACACGCCCACGGGTTCGGGCAGTTGGCCGAAGGACTGCTCCAGCACGCTGCGCCTGCGGGCGGCCGCGCTCTTGTCCGTGCCCCGCAGCCGGGGCGCCGACTTCTTCGGCGCCGTGGAGGCGCCGAGTACGCGCTGCTGGTCGAGGAAGGGACGGATCCCGCGTACCTCCAGGGCGGTCAGCCACTGCAGCCGCAGTTGCTCGGAGCCGCCGGGCTGACCGGCGGCGCCCGCCCGGTGGTGGGCCGCGGGCAGATGGGCGGCGGTCACCTTCAGGACGGTGGCCGCCACGCCGACCACGCCGACCACGACGCCCGCGCCGACGGCGGTGCCCGTGCCGGTACCGAGGGCGACATCGGCCACGGCGGCGGCGAGCGCGGCGACGACCGCGACCATCAGGGCCGTCCCGGCACCCTCCTGCGCATACCGCTGCGCGAAGGTCAGCTGCCCGGCCGCCGCCTCGTCCAGCGCCCGGGTGTAGGCCTCGTACTCCTCGGCCGCCGGCTGCGCGAGGGTGTCCAGCGCCGCCCGGGCCCGCGACAGCAGCACACCGCCGTCCACACGCCCGCCCGATCGCCGTACCTCCTCCTCCACGGCCCGGGCCAGCAGCCGCTCGGCCTCCACCCGATGACTGTCCCGCATGTACCGTCCCCCTCCGGCGACAACTCCTGTGCGTACGAGTGTCCTTCGAGCCACCCGCGAAGGCGAGAGGGCGGCGATCGGGGCGGCGGGAGCGGGGCGGCACCGCCGACCCCGGTCACGTTCCGTGCCCGTCCGGAGCGGGTGAGGCAGGATGGGGGTATGCCGAACCGACTGGCTCACGAAACGTCCCCGTACCTGCTCCAGCACGCCGACAACCCGGTCGACTGGTGGCCCTGGTCGGGCGAGGCCTTCGAGGAGGCCCGCAAGCGGGGTGTGCCGGTCCTGCTGAGCATCGGCTACAGCAGTTGCCACTGGTGCCATGTCATGGCCCACGAGTCGTTCGAGGACCCGACCACCGCGGGCTACCTCAACGAGCACTTCGTCAGCGTCAAGGTCGACCGTGAGGAGCGGCCCGACGTCGATGCCGTCTACATGGAGGCGGTGCAGGCGGCCACCGGTCAGGGCGGCTGGCCGATGACCGTGTTCCTGACGCCCGACGCCGAGCCCTTCTACTTCGGCACGTACTTCCCGCCCGCGCCCCGGCACGGCATGCCCTCCTTCCGGCAGGTGCTCCAGGGCGTGCGGCAGGCCTGGGAGACGAGGCGGGAGGAGGTCACCGACGTCGCCGGCAAGATCGTGCGGGACCTCGCGCAGCGGGAGATCGACTACGGCGGTACGCAGACCCCGGGCGAGGAGGAGCTCGCGCAGGCCCTCCTCGGGCTGACCCGTGAGTACGATCCGCAGCGCGGCGGATTCGGCGGGGCGCCCAAGTTCCCGCCGTCCATGGTGATCGAGTTCCTGCTGCGCCACCACGCCCGCACCGGCTCCGAGGGAGCCCTGCAGATGGCCCGGGACACCTGCGAGCGCATGGCCCGCGGCGGCATCTACGACCAGCTCGGCGGCGGCTTCGCCCGCTACTCCGTCGACCGCGACTGGGTGGTGCCGCACTTCGAGAAGATGCTGTACGACAACGCCCTGCTGTGCCGTGTCTACGCCCACCTGTGGCGCGCCACGGGCTCCGAGCTCGCCCGCCGGGTCGCCGTGGAGACCGCCGACTTCATGGTGCGCGAGCTGCGCACCGAAGAGGGTGGTTTCGCCTCCGCCCTCGATGCCGACAGCGACGACGGCACCGGGAGGCACGTCGAGGGCGCCTACTACGTCTGGACCCCTGAGCAGCTGCGCGACGTGCTCGGCCCCGAGGAGGCCGAACTCGCCGCCCAGTACTTCGGGGTGACCGAGGAAGGCACCTTCGAGCACGGCTCCTCGGTCCTTCAACTGCCTCAGCAGGAGGGCGTGTTCGACGCCGAGCGGATCGCCTCCGTCCGGCGCCGTCTGCTCGGCGAGCGCGCCGAGCGGCCCGCTCCGGGCCGGGACGACAAGGTCGTCGCCGCCTGGAACGGCCTGGCGATCGCCGCCCTCGCCGAGACCGGCGCGTACTTCGACCGGCCCGACCTGGTCGAGGCCGCGGTCGCCGCCGCCGACCTCCTGGTACGGCTGCACATGGACGAGCACGCCGGGCTGTCGCGCACCAGCAAGGACGGGCACGCCGGCGCGAACGCCGGGGTGCTGGAGGACTACGCGGACGTCGCCGAGGGCTTCCTGGCACTGGCGTCGGTCACCGGCGAGGGCGTCTGGCTGGAATTCGCGGGCCTGCTCCTCGACCACGTCCTGACCCGGTTCGTCGACCCGGAGTCGGGCTCCCTGTACGACACCGCCGCCGACGCCGAGAAACTGATCCGCCGGCCGCAGGACCCCACCGACAACGCCACCCCCTCCGGCTGGACGGCGGCCGCCGGCGCCCTGCTCGCCTACGCGGCCCACACGGGGTCGGAGGCCCACCGCACCGCCGCGGAGCGGGCGTTGGGCGTCGTGCGGGCACTCGGCCCGCGCGTTCCGCGCTTCATCGGCTGGGGGCTGGCCGTCGCCGAGGCCGCGCTCGACGGGCCGCGCGAGGTGGCGGTGGTCGGGTCCTCGCTCGCCGACGAGGCCGCGAAGACCCTGCACCGTACGGCACTTCTGGGCGCCGCCCCCGGCGCGGTGGTCGCCTACGGCGTCCCGGGCAGCGACGAGTTCCCCCTGCTCGCCGACCGTCCCCTCGTGAACGGCGCGCCGGCCGCGTACGTCTGCCGCAACTTCACCTGCGACGCGCCGACGACCGATCCGGAGCGGCTGCGGGTCGCGCTCGGCGGGTGAGTCGCGCGGCGTCAGGCCCGCTCACCGGCGTCGAGGCCGCCGGCCGAGTGGTGGGTTGCGATCGAACTCCCGGCTGATGGCGGAGACGGTGCCGGGTTGCGGATGCGCGGTCCTAAGCCCGCCGAACGGGCGAAAAGTGCCGCAGCCCTGCACTGCGCCGCAACCCGAAGCGGCACCACCGCTAGGGTTCCCGTGGTCTGAAGCATCGACGCGATCCGTCTTGAACAGGGCTTTCGCGTGACAGCGGCGCTGCTCCACGTCCGGCCTGAGCTGATGCGGACCGCGACGCCGGCGGCACGCCGCGGAAGGCCCCGACACCTCGCCTCATCACCTGGGCACGCCCGTTCACAGCGCACGGCCCGAGGTGCGGTCCGACGTGCGTCGCCCGACGAGGTGCCGCCGTATGCGGCTGCGGCACGAGGGAAAGGAGTCTCATGATCGGCAACGCACTGGACCGGGGGCGACCTGCGGGACCGCTCTTCGAGTGGGGGATCAGCAGGCTGCTGATGCTGATGCTGGTCTTCGGCCTGGTCACCCTGCCGGTCGCGGACGGGAACGACGGGGAAGTCTCCATCTACCAGCACTGGCTGTCGATCTTTCAGTCCGGGAGATTTCCCGTGGGTGACGACACCTGGCAGTACCCCCCCGGCATGTCTTTGGCGGTTGTGGCACCCGTGCTGTTGTTCGTACTCACCTACAAGAAGGCCTTCTTCGTGGCCGCCTTCCTGGTCGACGCCGCCGTGTTCGCCGGGCTGGTGCGCACCGGTCGCCGGCCGGAGCGCAGCATGGTGGGCGCCTGGGTCTGGACGCTCGGCGTCCCGCTGCTCGGGTCGATGCCCTACGCGCGTCTGGACATGACGGTCACGGGTCTCTGCGTGGCCGCTCTCCTCTGGTTGCCGTCCCGCGCCGGAGCCGGGAGTGCCCTGGCCGGCGTCGGGGCGACCATGAAGCTCTGGCCTGTGCTGGTACTGCTGGGAATCGGGTCGAAAGAGGCCGCGCGCTCGGCGTGGAAGCGGGCCCTGGCGGTCGCGGCCGGTATCTGCCTGGTGCTCGGTGCCGTCCTGCCAGGGGTGTGGTCCTTCGCCATCGGACAGAGCAATCGCGGCCTTCAGATCGAGTCGTTCGGAGCGCTGCCCTTCCACGTGGCCCGCCACTTCGGCTGGCCCGGACAGGTACAGCTGGCCTACGGCGCCATGCAGTTCACAGGCCCGTACGTGGAACTCGTGTCGCGCGCACTCCTGGTCCTGAACGTCCTCGCTCTGGCCTGGCTGCTGTGGTTGAGGCGGCGGCTTCCGGCGAGCTTCTTCACGGACGCCGCTCCCTCGTTCCTGGGGCTCACCGCAGTCCTGCTCTGCGTCTTCACCAGCCGAGTGTTCAGTCCTCAGTTCATGCTCTGGACGGTCGGGCTCGCCGCCGTCGGCACCACCTGGCGCACCTCCGCGATGCGGGCCCCGGCCCGCCTGATCCTCGCAGCGTGTGGCTTCACCTTGGTCATCTACCCGTTCACCTACTGGGATGTCGTCAACAGCACCTGGTCCGCCGTCGCCACCCTGGCTGTACGCGACGGGCTGCTGGTGGCGGCCGCGGTGCTCCTCCTGCGCCGGCTCCACTCCGCGACCACCGCGGCCAGGACCCGGCCGGTACGGGCAGGGGCCCTGGTGCCACGGCCACACACCGCGGACGAGGTCGCGCCCACGGGCTGAACAAAACCCCTACCGGCTCGGAAACGCGGCCAGCGCGCCCCGCACGATCGCCTCCAGCTGGTCGTGGTGGGCGCCCTTCCAGTAGGCGCGGCCGCAGGCGCGGCACTGGGCGAAGACGTCGTAGGTGCGCCGGGTGCCGTGTTCGAGCTGGTCGGCGACCTCTTCCTTGGTGGCCTCCCGCAGCAGGCCGTTGCAGGCGGTGCATCGGGTCCAGGGCCGTAGCTCGGGGTGGAAGCGGCCGAGGACGTCACGGAGCTGGTCGTCGGGGCGGGTGCTGTAGACGAAGGCGCCCGCCCACAGCTCGCGGCGGCGCAGCAGGCCCCGGTCGCGGCTGAGCATGACCCGTTTCTCCGCCGCCGAGCGGGCGGCGAGCGCCGCGTCGCCGATGTCCGTCGACTCGTACGCGGTGTCCACGCCGAGGAGGCGCAGGCGCCGGGCGAGGGTGCCGAGGTGGACGTCGAGGAGGAAGCGGAGGGGGGCGCCCGGGACCTGCTGGGGGCGTTCGACGGCCCGGACCTGCACGGAGTCGCCTGCGGCCGGGACGTACGAGGTGGGCACCTCGCGGCCGTCCACCACCAGGCTCCCGACCTCGGTCAGCGGGACGCCGATGGACTCGACGACGTGGCCGAGTGAGGAGACGCCGTCGGTCGCGACCTCTCCGGCTCCCCGGCGCCGCTCGTTCGGCACGAAGAGGGCCAGTTCGGGGGCGAACTCGACGTGGATCTCGGGACCGTTCACCCGGTCAGGATGTCACGGAAGGGGCGCCCTGGGCTCAGGGGTTTTCGGTGGGCAGGCCGTGCTCCAGGACGTCGAGGGCGCGGTCCACGAGGTCGCGGAGTTCGCCCCGGAAGTCGTTCTCCGCCCAATGCATGTACACCTCCATCAGGCCGCCGGTGAGGGACATCGCGTAGACGCGCACTTCGAGGCTGTCCGGGTCCAGGCCGGTGCGCTCGGCGATGGACTCGCGGATCAGACGCCCGGTCTCCGACATGCTCTCGACCATTCGGGAGCGGACGGCCGGGATCTGGATCCCGAGGTGCGCCCGCATCCGGACCACCTCGGGATCCTCCGCCATCATCGTGTCGAGGGCCATGTGGATCACGTGCCGCAGCGAGTCGATCCACGACTCGTCGGCGGGCCGTGCGCGCAACTCCTCCACCATCAGGGGGTCGTACTCGTCCGTGAGGACGATGTCCTCCTTGGTCGGGAAGTAACGGAAGACGGTCGACGGCGACACCTCGGCCCGGTCGGCGATCTGCTCGATCGTCGTGGCGTCGTACCCCTGCTCCTTGATCAGCGCGTATGTCGCGTCGCGGATCGCCTCGCGGGTCTTGATCTTCTTGCGCTCACGAAGTCCCAGCTGGGGGCGGTCGGCGGGGGAGAAGCGGGAACGTGCGGCCGTCATGGGGCTCATTGTCGGGCATTCCCCGCCGGGGTGACCACGTCGGGGGCGACGCCTTCCGCGGACGGCACGGGCGTCGCCCTCGGCAGGAAGGCCGCCGCCAGCAGCGCGGAGACCAGGGCGGCGATGCCGCACACCAGCAGGACCACGCCCATGCCGTGGACGTACGCGCTGTCCGCGGAGGCCACCAGACGGGCCGAGCCCGCCTTCTCGCCGATCAGGTGCGCGGCGACCACGGAGTCACCGGCGGTGTCGGCGGCCTGGACGGGCAGCCCGGTGACGTCGAGCCGGTCGCGGAAGACGCCCGCGAGCAGGCTGCCCAGCAGGGCGATGCCGATCGCGGCGCCGACCTGGCGCAGCGTCATGAGCAGGCCCGAGCCGCTGCCGGCCCGGTCGCGGGGCAGGGTGCCGAGGGCGCCGTCCATCGCGGGCACGACGGAGAATCCGAACCCGACGCCGGCGATCGAGAGCCACAGCGCGGTGAAGCCGTAGCCGGAGTCGACCGTCGTACGGCTGCCGAGCAGTGCGGCGAAGGCCAGCACCACCAGGCCGGCGCTCACCACGGCACGAGGACCGAACCGTGCGACGATCGGCTGCGCGCCCCGCGCGGCGAGCATCAGGCCGCCCATCATCGGCAGCAGGCGCAGTCCGGTCCCCAGGGCGTCATGGCCGAGGACGGCCTGCAGATACGGGGGCAGCACGAACAGCAGGCCCGACAGGACGAACATCACCAGGGTCGCGGCGAGCGTGTTGAACAGGAAGCCGCGTTGGGCCAGCAGCGTCATGTCGAGCATGGGGCGCACGGCCCGCCGTTCGCGCAGCACCAGCGAGACGAGCAGCACAACCGCGGCGCCGAACATCGCGAGCACCAGTGTGTCGTCCCAGCCGCGGTCGGGTGCCTCGATGATCGCGTAGACGAGGGCGCCCAGGCCGGTCGCGGTGAGCGCGGTGGACAGGGCGTCGACCCGGGGGGACGCGGGGTCGCCGGTCTCCGGGAGCAGGAACACGCAGGCGGCGATGCCGATCGCGGCCATCGGGACGTTGACGAGGAAGACCGAGCCCCACCAGAAGTGGTTCAGCAGCCAGCCGCCGATGATCGGGCCGAGCGGCAGACCGAGCGCGGAGGCGGCCGAGATGATGCCGACGGCCCTGGTGCGCTCGTCGGGCCCGAAGAGCGAGGGCAGCACGGAGAGCGCGAGAGGGGTGACGAGCGCCCCGCCGACGCCCATGAAGGCCCGGGCCGCGACGACCCAGTTCACGTCCTCTGCCAGCGCGCCCACCAGCGAGCCGAGGAGGAAGACCCCGAGCCCGGCGATGAGCATCCGGCGTCGCCCGAACCGGTCGCCGAGGAGTCCCGCGGGGAGCATCAGCGCGGCGAAGACGACGACGTACGCGTCCGCCATCCACTGCTGCCGGCCGGTGGTGGCGCCGAGCTCGCCGGCCATGGTCGGCAGTGCCACGTTGAGGATCGTCGTGTCGAAGCCGAGCGTGAGCATGCTCGCGACCAGGGCCCCGAGGGCCCACCAGCGGCGCGGGTCGCGCCGTACGCCTTCCACCTGGGTGACAGTAGCCATGAAATGAAAGTAACTCTCAAAATCTAGATACTGTCAATCGATATGAACTTTCGCGCGCACACGAGAACGGCCACGGCTCGTGTGAGCCGTGGCCGCGAAAGGGGCGGAGGGCGGGAGCGTCAGGCGTGCTGGTACGCCACCAGCGAGATCCCCACGTAGTGGACCACGAAGGCCGCCAGCGTGAAGGAGTGGAAGACCTCGTGGAAGCCGAACCAGCGGGGGGACGGGTTCGGCCGCTTGATGCCGTAGACGAGGCCCCCCGCGCTGTAGAGGAGCCCGCCGACGATCACCAGGACCAGGACCGCGATGCCGCCGGTGCGCAGGAAGTCCGGCAGGAAGAACACGGCCGCCCAGCCCATCGCGATGTAGCAGGGGGTGTAGAGCCAGCGCGGGGCGCCGACCCAGAAGACCCGGAAGACGATGCCGGCCACGGCCGCGGCCCAGATGCCCCACAGCAGCCACTGGCCCTTCGCGCCGGGCAGGAGCAGCAGAGTCAGCGGCGTGTAGGTGCCCGCGATGATCAGGAAGATGTTCGCGTGGTCGAGGCGGCGCAGTACGCCGCCCATGCGCGGGCCCCAGTTGCCCCGGTGGTAGAGCGCGCTCACGCCGAACAGCAGGCAGGCGGTGAGGACGTAGATGCCGCAGGCGATCCGCCCGCGGGTGGAGTCGGCGAGCGCGGTGAGCACGAGGCCCGCTATGAGCACGGCAGGGAACATGCCCAGGTGCAGCCAGCCGCGCAGCTTGGGCTTGATCGGATGCGGCAGGGGGAGCGCTGCCGGACCGCGGCCGCCGGCCGGCCGGTCCAGGGGCGCGTCGGAGGCGGACGTAGTCATGGGGGGCATGGTACCTACGTCACCGTAAGTCGGGTGTGAACGCGCAGCGTGAGCAGCGAGTGATCGCGAAGAGCGGGCGAAACGCAAAAAGTCCTCCTCCTGAACCCAACGTGGACGCAAAGAATCACGGAAACCGTGGCGTTCCTCACGCCGCTCACCTGTGCGGCCCTCTGGACAGATGCGCGGGTTAGTCGGATGATCAAATGAGTGCGGTCGGCACCGGATGAGCGGCTACGAAGCATCCGGGTCGCAGCCCCCACGGGGCGACAAGACAAAAAACCCCTCATTTAGGAGCGATCGTGGCGCGCGACATCGCGGCTCCCCCCGTCATCCCGACCAACCACAAGGACCTGATCTCGTGGGTCGACGAGATCGCGGAACTCACGCAGCCGGACAACGTGGTCTGGTGTGACGGATCCGAGGCCGAGTACGAGCGACTGTGCGAGGAGCTCGTCCGGAAGGGCACGTTCCGGAAACTCGACCCGATCAAGCGCCCCAACTCCTACTACGCGGCCTCGGACCCGTCCGACGTGGCCCGCGTGGAGGACCGGACGTTCATCTGCTCCGAGAAGGAGGCGGACGCCGGCCCCACCAACCACTGGAAGGCCCCCGCCGAGATGCGGGAGATCTTCCAGGGCACGGACGGCAAGGGCGGCGTCTTCCGCGGCTCGATGAAGGGCCGGACGATGTACGTCGTCCCGTTCTGCATGGGCCCCCTCGGCTCGCCGCTCTCTGCGATCGGCGTCGAGATCACCGACTCCGCCTACGTCGCCGTGTCCATGCGCACCATGACCCGCATGGGACAGCCGGTGCTGGACGAGCTCGGTGACAGCGGCTTCTTCGTCAAGGCCGTCCACACCCTCGGCGCCCCGCTGGAGCCGGGCCAGGAGGACGTCCCCTGGCCGTGCAACTCCACCAAGTACATCTCGCACTTCCCCGAGAGCCGCGAGATCTGGTCCTACGGCTCCGGCTACGGCGGCAACGCGCTGCTGGGCAAGAAGTGCTACGCCCTGCGCATCGCCTCCGTCATGGCCCGCGACGAGGGCTGGCTGGCCGAGCACATGCTGATCCTCAAGCTCACCCCGCCCACCGGCGAGGCCAAGTACGTCGCCGCCGCCTTCCCGAGCGCCTGCGGCAAGACCAACCTCGCCATGCTGGAGCCGACGATATCCGGCTGGACCGTCGAGACCATCGGCGACGACATCGCGTGGATGCGGTTCGGCCAGGACGGCCGGCTGTACGCGATCAACCCCGAGGCCGGCTTCTTCGGCGTGGCGCCCGGCACCGGCGAGCACACCAACGCCAACGCGATGAAGACGCTGTGGGGCAACTCGGTCTTCACCAACGTCGCCCTCACCGACGACGGCGACGTGTGGTGGGAGGGCATGACGCCGGAGTCCCCGGCCCACCTGACGGACTGGAAGGGCCGCGACTGGACCCCGGACTCCTCCGAGCCCGCCGCCCACCCCAACGC
>NZ_MUBM01000154.1 GCF_002154505.1 Streptomyces carpinensis
ACGCGGGTTCGATTCCCGTCGCCCGCTCCAAATCACTCAGGGCCAGGTCAGAGGTTGTTTCCTCTGCCTGGCCCCGAGTGTTTCCGGGAGCGGCGATCAGTCCGCCGTGTCCCCCGCGTGCCCCTTGCGGTTCCGCCGGCCTTTGTCGACGAGGCCACTCAAGGCATCGGCGATCAGCCGGTCGCGGTCGGCACTGGCGTGCTGATAGATCAGCGCGGCCCGCATGGTGCTGTGAACCATCCGGGCCATCAGCTCCCGAGTACCGGCCCCGGTCAAGGCCGCAAGCGTGTTGCCGGTGTGTCGAAGATCATGAAAGTGCAGGCCCCTGATACCGACTTCGCTGCACGCCTTGTGCCACAGCCGGTTGAAGTGGTTCCGACCGAGGAGTCGCCCCCTTGGCACCGACAAAGACTCGCCCGTCCGCGCCCGGTTCGGCATACCGTTCGAGGTGATCACGGATATCCGGGAGGATCGCGGCGGGAATGGACACCGTCCGCTTGCCCGCAGCGCTCTTGGGCGCTGCGCTCCGCTCCGCCGGGCGCGCTTCCCGGCTCCGCTGCGGGCGACGCTCCTGCCTTCGGCCCGCCCTGCGCCGACGCGCGCCCACATGTGGACAGGGCCGGGTGTCATGAGTCGATCACCGCATGGAGCGGCCCGAGGTCAAAGACGATGTCTCCGGCGGGGGATCGGCCGGCACCGGGACGGAGGGGGCGCCATTGCCGACTGCGGGCGCGTAGGAGCGTCCGTCGGGTGCTCCCATCCCCTCCACCGCCGACCCAGGCGGAGCCGAGCAGACGCGGCCCATGGCGTCCAGGTCGTTCGTACAGTGGCGCGCTCCACCTGGACGCCATGAACCACGCCCGCTCCACGGTGTGTGGGTCGGCGGCGGACTGGATGGGAGCTGGAGTGAGTGGTGGTGACGGGCGGATTACCGGCGACGGGTTTTCATAGCTCCTGATCAGCTACCGGAGACTCTCTCCGTGCGCGGGCTGGGGGATGTTGCTCAGCCGTTCCTCCAGCGCCTCCAGCAAGCCGGGCAGATCGGGGGCGACCGCCAGGTCGTCGAGAGTGGACGCGGGGAGGAAACCAGAGTCGACGATGCCACGCAGAGCGTCGATCAGCGGTGTCCAGAAGCCTCCAGCATCGAGGAAGCCGACGGGCTTGGCATGGAAGCCGAGCTGGCGCCACGACCACACCTCGAAGATCTCCTCCAGAGTGCCGAGGCCGCCGGGCAGGGCGACGAAGGCGTCGGCGTGCTCAGCCATGATCGCCTTGCGTTCGTGCATCGAGTCGCACATGAGCAATTCCGTCACCTCCTCGTGCGCCCACTCCCGCTCGACCATGCTGCGCGGCATGACGCCAATGACCTCGCCGCCCGCCTTCAGCACGCTGTCCGCCACCACGCCCATCAGCCCCCGGCGACCACCGCCGTAGACCAGGCCGATTCCGCGCCGAGCCATCTCTGTGCCAACGCTGGCGGCCAGCTCGGCATGCGCCGGGTCGTGCCCGTCGGACGAAGCGAGGAAGACGGCGAGGCGGCGCATGAAGTACTCCCGGACAGTGGCGACGGACCCTCCGGTCTACCACGGGTATACCGACGTTGACCAAGGAGTTCTCCTGCCAGAACAGCGCAAGAGACGGCTCAGAGCACCGCGTGAGAGCCGAGCAGGGCCCGGGACAGGCTTCCGGGACGCAGGAGGGCTGAGAACACGGCAGAGAGCCACACGTGCCCCCTGCGTGCCCGATGACGGGGTACCGCACGGGGAACAGCGGGGAGTCACGGCAACCAGTTCATAAACGCGCAGGTCTGGCCAGGTCACCGCACATCCGCGTACGCGCTCTTCCAAACTGGCCACGCGGGTTCGATTCCCGTCGCTCCAGATGGCCCGGGGCCGGGTCGGAGGAAGCTTCCTCCGACCCGGCCCAGATCGTTCCCGGAAGCCGGAAGCCGGGAACCGGGATCGGTCCACCCCACCTCGCGCACCTCTGGGCCGCCGGCGGTGTGCCGAGCGCGGATGTGCCGTCGGTATGCGGTGAATGCCGCGTTTCCACCTGCCTGGACTCATGACGTCACGCCTGGGACACGTCCGAAATGACAGCTATGACAGCTGTAGTTACGTTCGTCGGAAGTCGCTTGCCGATCAACGTCCGTGACATATGAAGGAAGTGACATGCCCACGCGCACATTTGTCGTGGCCGCCGCCGGAGTAGGCGCGGCCCTCCTCACAGCCACCGGTATCACCTACGCCGCCACCACCGGGTCCGCCCCCGACTCCAAGCCCGCCCACCGGGCAGCCGCACCCGCCCACCGGGCGGCCGCACCTGCCCAGAAAGCAGCTCAACCCGCCCAGAAAGCAGCTCAACCCGCCCAGAAGACCGCCCCTGACACGGCGCCCTCCGGACGCGGCGATTCAGGCGGCGAGAAGAACGAGGGCCGCGACCGCGAAGGCGGCGGACGCGGCCACGACCATGAGGAAAAGGGGTGGATCTACTTCAACGAACGTGCGTACTCCGCCTCGGCCGAGGGCTGCATCTCCGCCGCCAGCGGACTGGGTTCCAACAGCTTCAACATCTTCAACGACAGCCGGAAGACGGTCGAGGTCTTCCGCGGCTTCACCTGTGACGGTGGCGCTCCGGTCGCCACCGTCAGTCCGCACGGCGCCACCAACGGCGTTGTGACCAGCACCACCCAGGAAGGCATGTTCGGCAACGGCATCCCGGGTGCCTTCTTCGGCGACGACGGCGTCGTGGGCAGCTTCCGGGTGATCGGCGACCGCGACGAGTGGTGACGGCGCACGCGCCGACGCGGACGAGCCGGCACCCCACCCACGCCTCGGCCTCGAAGTGCGGGCCGGGAAGGCACGTCGCGGGGAGTCGCGGACAGGACGTCGTACAGCCGCAGGTGAGCGGTCCCGCAGCTCGGCAGCGATCCGCCTAGCGATCTTCCGAACCGTCTGCGCGGGTTCGGATCCCGCGCCCCGCTCCGCACGCCTCAGGGCCAGGCCGGAGGATCACCCCGCCTGGCCCCGGGTCGCATCCGGGGGCGCTCCGTCGGACCCGGCGTGGGCCGGGGGCCCGCTTTCGTCAGAAGTTGATCGAGTTGATCGTGTCCGCTATCGAGTTCAGGAAGCGGTTGATCGACGGGGCCATACCGGTGGACGCGAGGAAGAAGCCGAAGAGCACGGCGACGATGGCCGGCCCGGCCTTGATCGACCCCCCTCTGAGCAACACCACCAGGATGATCGCCAACAGCAGCACCACTGACAGTGAAATGGCCACAACTGATCACACCCTCGGTCGGTCCGCTCTCCCGGCCCGGAGGCGCCAACCCCGCGCCCCCGCTGGAACCATCGTGCCACCAACACGGCCCACCTATGCGACGCCTGACGCATCATCGGCCAGGACCGTGTCACCGACCTCGATGCCCACAGGGTCCGGACCCCCCTCCGGCCGTGCGCCGTACGGCAATTCGACGCCCGCCGTCACTGCGGATCGACCGCGCTTCGACCGTGCCGAACCACCGGTTCCGCCGCCGCTCCACAACGGAATTCGATGACTTCGTTTCCATGTCCACACATCGCGTTCGCAAGTGATTCGAATATCACTTACGAACGGGGGTTTCATGGCACAACTCGTCATGACGAATCAGGACATTGAAGGCGCGCGCGTCGTACATGATCGGCATGCGTGATGTGTCGATCATCACCCGTCCGGTCACACAAGCATCGTCAAATCCTGGGTAGCCGCGGGGAATAAACGACATTTCCCGGTCGGGGGTTCCACGTAATCCCACGGACAACGCTAGGGTGCCTCAGATGTTCCACGCCGCCTCGTCTCCCGGACAGAACAGAACACCGCTCCCTCAGACTCAGTCACCGGCACCGGCACCGGCACCGGCAGCCGAGCCGGGCCTCCGCCGGGCCAGTGAGCACAGAGGAAGACCCGGCAAACAGCGTGACCCGTTCTTCGACAATGCCAAGTACCTGGCGATCGTGCTGGTGGCAGTCGGACACACCTGGGCGGCGGTCAAGAGCGACAGCCGGACACTCGAAGCCGCCTACAACGTCGTCTACACCTTCCACATGCCGGCTTTCATCATCATCTCCGGCTACTTCTCGCGTAATTTCGACATGCGCCCGGACCGGCTGAAGCGGCTGATCACCGGCGTCGTCGTGCCGTACGTGATCTTCGAGACCGTCTATTCACTCTTCCGGATCTTCGTCGGCCACTCCGACGACCAGCAGATCAGCATTCTCTCTCCCTGGTACCTGACCTGGTTTTTGTGCGCACTGTTCGTGTGGCGCCTGACGGCTCCGGTCTGGCGTCTCGTGCGCTGGCCCCTGCCCCTCGCCCTGGGCATCGCCATGCTGGCGTCGCTCACCCCCGGCATCGGTGAGGATCTGCAACTCCAGCGCGTCATGCAGTTCCTGCCCTGCTTCGTGCTGGGCCTGTGCATGAAGCCCGAGCACTTCCACATGGTGCGGCGCCGCGCGGTGCGGATCCTGTCGGTGCCGGTGTTCGTGGTGGCGCTGGCGGGTGCCTGGTGGACCGTGCCGCGTGTGAACGGCTCGTGGGTCTACCGGCAGAGCGCCGCGCAGGACCTGGGAGCGCCCTGGTGGGCCGGCCCCGTCATGGTGCTGGTGATGTTCGGCGGCGCGGTGCTGCTCAGCGCCTGCTTCTTCGCCTGGGTGCCGAGCCGGCAGACCTGGTTCACCGCGCTCGGGACGGGAACGATGTACGGCTACCTGCTGCACGGCTTCGTGGTGAAGAGCGTGCTGTACGCGGGCGGTTTCGACGCTGCCGCGGTGCACACCCCGCTCGGCTCGCTCGTGGTCACCGTGGTCGCCGCGAGCGTGGTCACCCTGCTGTGCACCGAGCCCGTACGACGCGTCTTCCGCTTCGCCGTGGAGCCGAGGATGGAGTGGGCCTTCAGGCAGTCCTCGGGGGCAGGAGCCGGAACGGGAACCGCCCACGACCACTCGGGGTCCGCGAGCCGCACGGCCCGGCCCGAAAGCGTCAGCGCCTAGTTCCCACCCGTTCCCGGCCCTCTACCCGCCGGTTGCCTTGTCCGTGGGACCCGTGAGACCGAGGAGTGCGCGCATCCGCGCGTACTTCCCGGTCAGCCGTGTGCGGGTGGCCTCGTCGAGGACCGCGAGGCGGGCCGGGTCGGCGTTGTGCGCCAGGTCCGCCTCCTTCACCAGCAGCGCGCCGGGCGTGGCGAGGATGCGCCCGGCGTACGCCTCCGGCCCCTCCCCCGCCCGCTTGGTCACCGCGAGCACGATGGCCTTCGTACGACGGCTCAGCGCGGCCTCACGCAGCCACTGTTCCGGGAGCGCGTCGTCCTCGACGGAGTCGTGCAGCCAGGCCGCCGCGATCTGCTCGGCGTCGCCGCCCCGCGCTCGTACGCCCTCGGCCACGGCGTGCAGATGCTCGGCGTAGGGGCGGCCGGCCTTGTCGGTCTGGCCGGCGTGGGCGGTCCGGGCGAGCGCCTCGACCTCGGGCAGGGTGAGCGACGGCCGCTCCTGTGAATGGGTGTGGGTCACCCCTCCAGTGTGACCGGCCGGGCAGGGACGGGAGGGGGAACCGGAGGAGCGGTGGCGCAGCTCAGCGCAGCGCCAGGGCCGTAGGTCCCTCGCGGCAGATCAGCAGCAGCGCACGGTCGTCGTTGACGTCCTTCGCCACCGCCTCGATCAGGTGCCAGGCCGCGCCGTGGAAGCCGCCGACGACGTAGCGGTCGGCCTCGCCGGTGAGGCGGTCGATGCCCTCGGCGATGTCGCGGTCGGCGGTCTCCACCAGGCCGTCGGTGAACAGCATCAGGACGTCGCCGGGCCGCAGGGAGCCTTTGACGGAGTCGAACTGGGCCCCGTCGTACACCCCGAGGAGCGGGCCCTCGGCCGCCTTCTCCTCCCAGCGGCCGCTGCCCGCGCTCAGCTGGAGACCGGGCGGATGGCCCGCGGAGTACAGCTCGTAGTCGCCGGAGTCCAGGTCCAGCACCAGGTGGATGGAGGTCGCGAAGCCCTCCTCCCAGTCCTGGCGCAGCAGATAGCCGTTGGCCGCGGGGAGGAAGGCGTGCGGGGGCAGGCTGCCCAGCAGGCCGCCGAACGCGCCGGACAGCAGCAGCGCCCGCGAGCCGGCGTCCATGCCCTTGCCGGACACGTCGGTGAGGACGACCTCGAGGGTGCGGCCGCCGTTGGTGCGGGCCGCGACCACGAAGTCACCGGAGAAGGACTGGCCACCGGCCGGGCGCAGCGCCATCTCGCGGTGCCAGCCGTCGGGCAGCTGCGGCAACTTGCTCTGCACGCGGATGCGTTCACGCAGGTCGAACAGCATGGTGCCGCCGCGCCGCCAGGGCACACCGACCCGGCTGCGGAACTGCGCGATCAGCAGCCCGAAGAAGCCACAGGCGGCGACCACCAGCACCACGCCCGGGGTGACCCGGGAGGGGCCCTCGGTGTACGGGCCGAGCCGCACCGACTCCACGATCAGCGCGGTGGCCGCGGCCGCGTACAGACCGAGCAGGCTCGCCGGGCGCAGCAACAGGCCGCCGGCGACGATGGGCAGCACGAGGCCGGCCGGGGAGAACCACACCGAGTCGACGAGCGTGAGCGCCGCGATCAGCGGGATGGTCAGCAGCAGGCCGCCGAGCGCGATCCAGTCGGAGCCGTCCCCGCGGAAGTAGTCGACGGCAGCTTTGCGCACGCCGACGCGGACCCGGTGCCACTGCATCTTCAACCGGGCCGTGAACGTCTCGGCTGCCGCGCGCCGCCCTCGTCGTACTGCCATTAGTTCGGGACCCTATCCATCGGACCCGCCGCTTGGCACGGGAGGTCCGACTTATCCCCCGTCCGAGGCTCGACTTCACGCGGGACTTCACGGCGGGCCGCCGGGCCGCCGGCGGCGCGAAATTCCCTCGCCCGTCCCGCGACGTCCTGGTAGGCATGGCGCATGGCGAGTGACCTTGTGACCGAGCTCAGGGTGCTGCGGCGGGACGAGTGGGACCCGTGGTACGACAATCTCCTCCGTGCCTTCGGCGGCGGGCCGGGGTCACGGGAGGAACGGGAACTGGACCGCTCGCTCACCGAGTTCGAACGATCGCTCGGGGTCTGGGACGGCCAAACGTGCGTGGGGACCGCGGGGGCGTTCAGTTTCCGGATGACCGTGCCCGGCGGCGCCCTGGTGCCCGCGGCCGGGATCACCATGGTCAGCGTGGCCGCGACGCACCGGCGGCGCGGGGTGCTGACGTCGATGATGCGGCGGCAGCTGGAGGACGTGCGCTCCTGGGGGGAGCCGCTGGCGGTGCTGACCGCCTCCGAGCCGGCGATCTACGGCCGGTTCGGGTACGCCGCGGCGACCTTCCAGCTCGACGCCGAGATCGACACGAGCCGGGCCGGGCTGTCGGTCCCGGCCGGCACGGACGACATACGGCTGCGCTATGCGGCGCCCGCCGACGTGCTCGACGCGTGCGAGGCGGTGTACGCGACGCTGGTGCCCGGCCGGCCCGGGATGCTGGCCCGGCGGCCCGGCTGGGAGCGGGCGGGTCTGCTCGACCCGGAGAGCGAGCGGGACGGGGCGTCGCCGCTGCAGTGCGTGGTGGCCGAGCGGGACGGCGAGGTCACCGGGTACGCCCGGTTCCGCACCAAGCTCGGCTGGGGCGTCGGCGGGCACGACGGCACGGTGCGGCTGGAGGACCTGGCAGCGCTCGATCCGGCCACCGACGCCGCGCTGTGGCGCTTCCTGTTCGGCATCGACCTGACGACGGCGCTGACCGTGCGGGCGCGGCCGGTCGACGACGCCTGGCAGTACCTGGTGTCCGACATCCGGCGGTGCCGGCCACGGCGGCGGGACGCGCTGTACCTGCGGCCGGTCGACGTCGGGGCGGCGCTGGCCGCGCGGACGTACCAGGCACCGGTCGACGTGGTGTTCGAGGTCGAGGATGCGTTCTGCCCGTGGAACACCGGGCGGTGGCGGCTGAGCGGGGACGCGAAGGGGGCGTCCTGCGAGCGGACGTCCGACGCGGCCGATCTGGCGCTCTCCGTGCGGGAGCTGGGGGCGGCGTACCTCGGTGGAGTGTCGTTGACTGCGCTGGCGGCGGCCGGCCGGGTCCGGGAGCTGCGGACGGGGGCGCTGGCCGAGGCGTCGGTGGGGTTCGGGTCGGCGGTGGCGCCCTGGCTGCCGCACGGGTTCTAGGAACCCGGGCACGAAGACGAATCCGGACCCGAAGGCGAGACCAGATGCGAAGACGAAACCGGATGCGGGTACGTCCGGTGACGGATACGCCGGATCAGTCGTGTTCCGGTCAGGGCTGCTGGCAGGTGGGGCACCAGAAGAGGTTGCGGGCGGCCAGGTCGGCGGTGCGGACCTCGGTGCCGCAGATGTGGCAGGGCAGGGTCGCCCGGCGGTAGACGTAGACCTCTCCGCCGTGGTCGTCCACGCGCGGTGGGCGGCCCATCGCGTCGGGGGTGTGCTCGGGGCGGACGGTGTCGATGCGGTTGTTGCGGACGCCCTCGTGCATGAGGTCGACGAGGTCGGCCCAGATCGCGTCCCACTGGGCGGGGGTGATGTCCCTGCCAGGGCGGTACGGGTCGATGCGGTGCCGGAAGAGGACCTCGGCGCGGTAGACGTTGCCGACACCCGCGATGACCTTCTGGTCCATCAGGAGCGCGGCGATCGTCGTACGGCTGCGGCGGATGCGGGCGTAGGCGGTGGCCGGGTCGGCGTCGGGGCGCAGCGGGTCCGGGCCGAGCCGGTCGTGTATGGCGGCCTTCTCGGCGTCGGTGATCAGGGCGCAGGTCGTGGGACCGCGCAGGTCGACGTACGAGGTGGGGTTCGCCAGGCGCAGACGGACGGTGTCCGTGGGCGGCGGGGCGGGGGCGTCACCGAAGGTCACCTTGCCGAAGAGGCCGAGGTGGATGTGGACCCAGTCGCTGTCGCGGAAGCCGAGGAAGAGGTGCTTGCCGTGGGCCTCGGTACGGGTGAGTTCCGCGCCGTCGAGGAGTTCGGCGGCGTCGGAGAACTTGCCCTGGGGGCTGGTGACGCGTGTGGGCACGCCGGTGATGCGCGCGGCGTAGTCCTGCGCGAGGCGGTGGATCGTGTGCCCTTCCGGCACGGTGCGGTGTCCTTTCCCTCCCGCCCGGGGCTCCGCCCCGGACCCCGGTGTCCCACGGTGCGATGCGGGTCACCCGCCTGGGGCTCCATCCCAGACCCCGCCGGGGCTACAGCCAGGGCACGGCGGGTTCCGCCCCGGGCCCGGCGGGGGCTCCACCTCCTGCGCCCCCCTACGAGGGCCGGTGGCGTGCGGGCAGCCCTCGGCGGCTACTGCTGCGGGTGGTGGGCCGGGATCGGCGGCAGGTCGCCCGTCGTCTCGTAGCCGGTGAGCATGTCGATACGGCGGATGTGGCGTTCGTCACCGGAGAAGGGGGTGTTGAGGAAGGTCTCGACGAACTTGGTCGCCTCCTCCACCGTGTGCATGCGCGCACCGACCGCGACGACGTTCGCGTTGTTGTGCTGCCGGCCGAGGGACGCCGTCTCCTCGCTCCAGGCGAGGGCCGCCCGGACGCCCTTGACCTTGTTCGCCGCGATCTGCTCACCGTTGCCGGAGCCGCCGATCACGATGCCGAGGGAGTCCGGGTCGCCGGCCGTGCGCTCGGCGGCGCGCAGGCAGAAGGGCGGGTAGTCGTCCTGGGCGTCGTAGATGTGCGGCCCGCAGTCGACGGGCTCGTGTCCCGCCGCCTTGAGCCACTCGACGAGGTGGTTCTTGAGTTCGAAGCCCGCATGGTCCGAGCCGAGATACACGCGCATGGGTCGAGTGTGACACGGCGGTTCCTGGGCAGCAGCTCCGGGTGCCGGGACGGATAAGTGTGAGCGGCGCCATAGAACCTCAAGGGAACCTCAAGTAACAATCCGGATTCAAAGGTTCCCGAATTCCGACACCTCGGATTCACTGGACCGGCTCGTACACGGCCTCACAACGGCACCCCCCTCGTACGAGAAACCGCTCAACCGGCGCAAAGGAAATCCGTCCCATGTCCTCTGGTTCCGGACTTCAGGCTGGACTCAAGAATCGTCATCTGACGATGATCGCGATCGGCGGCGTCATCGGCGCCGGTCTCTTCGTCGGCTCCAGCTCCGGCATCGCCACCGCCGGGCCCGGCATCCTCATCTCCTATGCCCTCGTGGGCACGCTCGTCGTGCTCGTGATGCGCATGCTCGGCGAGATGTCCGCCGCCAACCCGACCTCCGGCTCCTTCTCCGCGCACGCCGACCGCGCGCTCGGCGGCTGGGCCGGCTTCTCCATCGGGTGGCTGTACTGGTTCTTCTGGGTCGTCGTACTGGCCGTGGAGTCCACCGCCGGCGCCAAGATCCTGGCCGACTGGATACCGGCGGTACCGCAGTGGGGCTGGGCCCTCATCGTCATGCTGGTGCTGACCGCCACCAACCTGGTCTCCGTCGGCTCCTACGGCGAGTTCGAGTTCTGGTTCGCCGGGATCAAGGTCGTCGCCATCGCCGCGTTCATCGTCGTCGGTTTGCTGGCCGTCTTCGGCGTGCTGCCCGGCGTCCACGCCGACCAGGCCTCCTTCTCCAACCTGACCGGCCACGGCGGCTTCCTGCCGCACGGCCCCGGCTCGATCCTCACCGGTGTGCTGCTCGTCGTCTTCTCCTTCATGGGAAGCGAGATCGCCACCCTCGCCGCGGGCGAGTCCGAGGACCCCCAGCGCGCCGTCACCAAGGCGACCAACAGCATCATCTGGCGCATCGGCGTCTTCTACCTCGGCTCGATCCTCGTCGTCGTCTCGCTGATCCCCTGGGACGACAAGTCGATCGCCGAGAAGGGCTCCTACGTCGCCGCCCTGGACTCCCTCGGCATCGCGCACGCCGGTGAGATCATGAACTTCATCGTGCTGACCTCGGTGCTGTCCTGCCTCAACTCCGGCCTCTACACCGCCTCCCGCATGGCCTTCTCGCTGGGCGCGCGGGGTGACGCACCGAAGGCGTTCGCACGGACCACCAGCCGTGGCGTGCCGCGGACGGCGATCACCGTCTCCGTCCTCTTCGGCTTCCTGGCCGTGTTCTTCAACTACAAGTTCCCGGACACCGTCTTCCTCTTCCTCGTCAACTCCTCCGGCGCGGTCGCCCTGTTCGTCTGGCTGGTGATCTGCTTCTCGCAGCTGCGGATGCGGAGGATCATCCAGCGCGAGGCGCCGGAGAAGCTGGTCGTGAAGATGTGGCTGTACCCGTACCTGACCTGGGCGGCGGCCGCACTGATCGTCTTCGTCCTCGGCTACATGCTCACCGACACCAAGCACGACGGCCGTGAGACCGTGCTGCTGTCGCTGCTGGTCGCGGCGGTCGTGCTGGTGATCGCCGTGGTCAAGCAGAAGCTCGGCGGCGGACACCGGACGGCGGTCGCGGAGCAGGGCGAGACGGAGAAGGTCTCGGTCGGCTGACGCGAGCCGCGCACACGACGCTGAGGGAGCCCCGCGGGGCTCCCTCTTCGTTTCCTCACTTCGGCGCCCGGCCCTGCGCAGGCGTCGGGTCGCCGGCCGTCGTGACGGCAGGCGACCGGGCGCCGGAAAACCTGACGGCCCATGTCAGGTAATCCGGGCAGCATCGACGTCATGGATCACCTCGACAGCACCGCGGACCTGCTCGCCCTCCGTCCCGGCGACCCCGGCTACGACGACGAGCTCGCCGGCTTCCAGCTCGGATTCGCCCAGCGGCCGGCCGTGGTCGTCGCCGCCTCCTCGGCCGCGGACGTGGTCACCGCCGTGCGGTACGCGGCCGCCGAGAACCTCCCGGTGGGCGTCCAGGCCACCGGCCACGGCCTGCCCGGCGGCTGTGAGGGCGGCGTACTGATCACAACCAGGCGCATGGACCGGGTGACCGTCGATCCCGCGGCCCGCACCGTCCGCGTCCAGGCAGGCGTGCGCTGGGCTCAGGTGGTGGCCGCCGCCGGGCCGCACGGGCTGGCGCCGCTCAACGGCTCGGCGCCGGGTGTGGGCGCTGTGTCCTACACGCTGGGCGGCGGGCTCGGCATCCTGGCGAGGCAGTACGGCTACGCGGCCGACCACGTGCGGTGGCTGGAGGTCGTCACCGCCGACGGCGAGCTGCGGCATGTCACCGTGGAGTCCGACCCCGACCTGTACTGGGCGCTGCTCGGCGCCGGGCAGAACTTCGGCGTCGTCACCGAGCTGGAGATCGGCCTCGTGCCGGTGCGCACGCTGTACGGCGGCTCGCTCGCCTTCGACGGGCGCGTCGTGGACCCGGCGGTGGTGCTGCGGGCCTGGGAGGCGTGGACGCGGACCGTGCCGGAAGGGCTGACCTCGTCCTTCGCCGCCGCCGCGTACCCGGATCTGCCGGCCCTGCCGGCGCATCTGCGCGGGCGTCACGTCGTCTCCGTCCGGATCGCCCACACCGGCGCCGACGGCGAGGGACTCGTCGCGCCGCTGCGCCGGATCGGCCCGGTGCTCGCGGACTCGCTGCGCGAGATGCCGTACGCCGAGAGCCACACCATCCACAGCGACCCGGACTTCCCGCACGCCTACTACGGCGACAGCGCGGTGCTGCGGGAGCTGGACGTCGAACGGGCCGGCGAACTGCTGCGGACGACCGGTCCGGAGGCCGCCACGATGTGTGTCGTCCAGGTCAACCACCTGGGCGGGGTGCTCGGCAGGCCCGCCCCGAACGCGGTGCCGCACCGCGAGGGGCGGTTCCTGCTGCGGTTGCTCACCGTCGGGGACAGGGAGCGGGCGCGGGCCGTGCTCGACCCCGCGTTCGCGCTGCTGGCGGACGACACGCTCGGACGGTCGCTCAACTTCGCCTTCGGCGCCGGGGACCGCGGCAGGGGGCTGTACGACCCCGGGACGCGAGAGAGGCTCGCCGGGCTGAAGGAGCAGTACGACCCGGCGAACCTCTTCCGCAGGAACTACGGCGTCAGCGCTTGCTGACGAGCTTCCAGGCGGTGGGCAGCACGCCCATCGCCAGGGCGGCCTTCAGGGCGTCGCCGATCAGGAACGGGGTGAGGCCGGCCGCGATCGCCGCGGACGCGGACATGCCGGCCGCCAGGGCCAGGTAGGGCACGCCGACGGCGTAGACGACCGCCTCGCCGAGGATCATCGTGCCCGCCATGCGCAGCGGGGAGCGGTCGGCGCCGCGGCGGGCCAGGGAGCCCACGACCGCGGAGGCGAGCAGCATGCCGAGGACGTATCCGAAGGAGACGGCAGCCGAGCCGGAGGTGCCTTCGGCGAACCACGGCACGCCGGCCACACCGGCGAGCGCGTACACGGCGAGGGAGAGGAAGCCGCGTTGGGCGCCGAGCGCGGTGCCCACGAGCAGGGCGGCGAAGGTCTGGCCGGTCACCGGCACCGGGGAGCCGGGCACCGGGACCGACAGCTGGGCCATGAGGCCGGTGAGAGCGGCACCGCCGAGCACGAGGGCGACGTCGCGGACGCGCGAGGCAGGAAGAAGGTCGGCGAGGACTGCACCGGGGCGAGCGGTGGCGGTGGCGGTGCTCATGGGGACTCCGCGGGTGTGTGGGCACGTGGGAACACCGTGACGCTATACCGGCGCCCGCGCGCCGATCACCATCAGCGCTCGACAAAGGCTTGAACGGGCACTTGGTGGGCTCCGCACAAAGCGTGCCGGTTACACCGGGTACGACGTGATACCGGTCACTGAGGTGGAGTGGCGTGGGCGACGCCGAGGCGGCGCACGGCCTCTGTAGGGTCCCACCAAAGTGCCGCCCCACACCGCGCCGGTGCCCTCGCACAGTTCGCCGGTGCCGTCCCGCCCGCCGGGGCCCGGCCGCCGTGTCATCCGGACTTCATGAATTTCGTGTCATACGGACTTCATGAATTTGAAAACCCCGAACGTTGACAGGGGTTGTGCGCAACCGGGAGCATCTTTCCCATGAGCCCGCTCACGAGCTGTCGCACTCTTTGTCGCTGACCCGTTGAAGCGCCCCGGAGCGCCTTACTCCGACTGCTCTCCCCCTGCGTGAATTCCCGTCAGCCGCACTTCGCGGCCCGGAAATACCCCTGCCCGGAATTCCGCATGCCTTCTTCGGTCCGCATCTCCTCTTCGACCCGCATGCCTTCTTCTTGCCGCATGCCTTCTTCTGCCCTGTGAACTTACGGAGTTCCTCCATGCCTTCCGCACTCGCGTCCGGCCCGGACCGGCGCCTGTTCCTCTCCTCACTCGTCGGCATCGCCGCCGCGACCGCCGGGCTGAGCGGCTGCGCCGGTTCCAGCGCCGCCACCTCGAAGTCGTCCGCCGACCTGTCCGCCCCGCTCGCCGACACGGTGCCGCCGGGGACGAGCCTGAAGATCGCCTCCTACCAGAGCGCCCAGCAACTCCAGTTCAAACTGGCGAAACTGCCCGCGCTGCCGTTCACGGTGTCGAGTTGGCTGAACATAGGCGCGGGTCCCGATGTCATCAACGCGTTCCGCGCCAAGTCCCTGGACGTCGCCACCAACGCGGGTATCCCGCCGATCCAGGCGCACTACCAGGGTTACGACGCGAAGATCGTCGCCATCGGCCTGACCCGCAGGCCCAATTATCTCTTCGCCACCAAGCCCGGCAGCGACATCCGCACGACCCACGACTTCAGGGGACGGAAACTCGCCTTCTCGCAGGGGCAGGCCCAGGGTGTCGTCCTGCTGCGGGCCCTCAAGGAGGCGGGCCTGAAGTACGACGACGTGAAACTCGTCCCGCTGACCAGCAACCAGTTCCTCACCGCCCTGCAGTCCGGCCAGGTGGACGTGGCCCCGCTCGGCAACAGCCAGGCGCCGGCGTATCTGAAGCAGTACGCCTCGAAGGGCGCCCGCACCATCCCCACCGATGTCGTCGACCTGCTCAACCTGCTGTGGGCGCCGGCCTCCGTGCTCGCCGACCGGGCGAAGGCCGCCGCCGTCGCGGCGTACATACCGCAGTGGGCCAGGGGCCAGATCTGGCAGTGGGAGCACCCCGAGGTCTGGAACCGGGAGTTCTACGTCAAGACGCAGAACCTGACCCTCGCTGAGGCCGAGTCCATCACGAAGCTCGCCAACAAGCCGCTGTTCCCGCCGAGCTGGGACGAGGCGATCAGGTGGGAGCAGGAGACCGCGGACCTGCTCGCCGAGGGCGGCTTCGTCAAGAAGTTCGACGTCGGCTCGCTGTTCGACCGGCGCTTCGAGTCCATCGCGGCGAAGGCCGTACCGGCCCAGTACCGGAGGTGAGCGCCGTGACGACGACCACCACGACCACGACCACGACCGCCACCACGAGCTCCGCCGCGCCGCCGGTCACCGACGGGGCCCCGCGTGTCCGCCGGCCCCGCCGCGCGCTGACTCCCGGCAGGCGCCTGCCCGCGGCCCGCCTGACCGGTCCCTTCCTCCTGCTCGCCCTGTGGGCCGCCGCCTCCGCCGCGGGGCAGCTCGACCCCGGCGCGATCCCGGCCCCCTGGACGGTGCTGCGGACCGCCGGTCACCTGTGGACCGACGGCACCCTGCCCACCGACGTGGCGACCTCGCTGCGGCGGGCCGCTTACGGCTTCTCCCTGGGGCTGGCCGCCGGTGTGCTGCTGGCGCTCGCCTCCGGGCTCAGCCGGACCGGCGAGGCGCTGATCGACGGGACCGTGAACCTCAACCGGGCGATCCCGACCCTCGGTCTGATCCCGCTGTTCATCCTCTGGCTGGGCATCGGGGAGACCTTCAAGATCGCCATCATCGCGATCGTCGTCTACATCCCGATCTATCTGAACACGCATGCCGCGCTGTCGGGCATCGACAGCCGCTTCGTCGAACTGGCCGAGGTCCAGGACCTGTCCAGGTGGGCGTTCATCCGCCGGATCGTCGTCCCCGGCGCGCTGCCCGGCTTCTTCGTCGGCCTCCGCCTCGGGGTGACCGGGTCCTGGCTGGGCCTGGTGGTGCTGGAGCAGATCAACGCCACCAGCGGCCTCGGCTACATGATGTTCCAGGCGCAGAACTACGGCCAGACGGACGTCATCCTCGTCGGCCTGCTGATCTACGGAATCTTCGGCCTGGTCTCCGACAGCGTGGTCCGTCTCGTCGAACGGAGGGTGCTGTCGTGGCGCCGCACACTGAGCAGCTGACCCGGCCGGCGGTATCGCTCCGCGGCCTGACCCGGTCGTTCGAGGGCCGTACGGTCCTCGACGGCATCGACCTCGATCTGCCGGCCGGCCAGTTCACGGCGCTGCTCGGACACAGCGGCTCCGGCAAGACCACCCTGCTGCGGGCCATCGCGGGCCTGGACCACAAGGTCGCCGGCAGCGGCGAGCTGAGCGCTCCGCAGCGGGTGTCGGTGGTCTTCCAGGACTCCCGGCTGCTGCCCTGGCGCCGGGTGCTGGACAACGTGCTCCTCGGCACGGACGGCAGGGACGCCGTGGAGCGTGGCCGCGCCGCGCTCGCCGAGGTCGGCCTCGAGGGCCGCGAGCGGGCCTGGCCGAGCGAGCTGTCCGGCGGCGAGGCCCAGCGCGCCGCGCTCGCCCGCTCCCTCGTCCGCGAACCCGAACTGCTGCTGGCCGACGAGCCGTTCGGCGCCCTGGACGCGCTCACCCGCATCAGGATGCACGGCCTGCTGCGCCGGCTGTGGCAGCACCACCGCCCGTCCGTGCTGCTCGTCACCCACGACGTGGACGAGGCGATCGTGCTCGCCGACCGGGTCCTCGTCCTCGACAAGGGCCGCATCGGCCTCGACCTGACCATCGACCGCCCGCACCCGCGCTCCTACCGGGACCCGCTGCTCGGCGAGTACCGGGAGCGGCTGCTCGCCGCGCTGGGCGTCACGGAGGACCTCGCATGACCCGCACCCTGCACCTCAACGCGTTCCTGATGAACACCGGTCACCACGAGGCGTCGTGGCGGCTGCCGGAGAGCGACCCGTACACGCACGTCGACCTCGCCCACTACGTCCGCCTGGCCCGGATCGCGGAGCGCGGCACCTTCGACTCGCTGTTCCTCGCCGACGGCCCTCAGCTGTGGAGCAACCTCGCCCAGCGGCCCGCCGGTGCCCTGGAACCGCTCACCCTGCTCACCGCGCTGGCGACCGCCACGGAGCACATCGGCCTGATCGCCACCGCCTCCACCTCCTACAACTCCCCCTACAACCTGGCCCGCAAGTTCGCCTCGCTGGACATCATCAGCGGCGGCCGGGCGGGCTGGAACATCGTCACCACGGCGGGCGCGGAGGCCGCCCGCAACTTCGGCCTGGACGCCGAGCCCGCGCACGCCGAGCGGTACGCCCGGGCCGCCGAGTTCCTGGACGTGGCGCTCAAGCTCTGGGACAGCTGGGAGGACGACGCGATCGTCGCCGACAAGGCGGCCGGTGTGTGGGGCGACGACACCAAGATCCATCCGGCACGGCACCAGGGGACGTACTTCAGCGTGGCGGGAGCGCTCAACGTGCCGCGCACTCCGCAGGGTTACCCGCTGCTGGTGCAGGCCGGCTCGTCGCAGGACGGCAGGGCGTTCGCGGCCCGCTACGCGGAGGCGGTGTTCACCGCCCAGCAGACACTCGCGGACGCGCAGGCCTTCTACGCCGACCTCAAGAGCCGCACGGAGCGGGCGGGACGCGACCCCGCGCACATCAAGGTGCTGCCCGGCATCATCCCGGTGATCGGCTCCACCGAGGCCGAGGCGTGCGCCGCCGAACAGCTGCTGGAGGACCACATCGTCCACGAGCACGGGGTGGCCCGGCTGGAGCACCTGCTGCACCTGGAGCCCGGCACCCTGGACCTGGACCGCGAGCTGCCCGCCGACCTGCCGCCCGAGTCCGCGATCGAGGGCGCCAAGAGCCGCTACACGCTCGTGGTGCGGCTGGCCCGGCGCGAGCGGCTGACCGTGCGGCAGCTGATCGGGCGGCTCGGCGGCGGGCGCGGACACCTGACCTTCGCCGGGACGCCCGAGCAGGTGGCCGACGCCATCGAGACGTGGTTCACGCAGGGCGCGGCCGACGGTTTCAACATCATGCCCGCGGTGCTGCCCTCCGGTCTGGAGACCTTCGTCGAGCACGTCGTCCCGCTCCTGCGCGCCCGCGGTCTGCTCCGCACCTCCTACGGCCCCCGCCGGACCCTGCGGGAGCGCTACGGCCTGCCCCGGCCCGCCAACCAGTACGCCCCCGAGTCCTCGGCCCCGCCCGAACGGGGAGGACCCCCGTCCGCTCCGGCACTGGCCACCGTCTGAACCGCCTTGCACCCCACCACTCGAGCCCGCCCACCGAAGGGATCACCATGTCCATCGAGATCCGCAAGGTCACCGCGAACATCGGCGCGCAGGTCCTCGGCGTCGACCTGTCCCGGCCGCTCGACGAGGAGACGGTCGCCGTCCTCCGGGAGGCCCTGAACGTCCACAAGGCCCTCGTCTTCGACGACGTGCACCTGGACGACGCGGGGCAGGAGGCCTTCGCCCGTCACTTCGGCGACCTCACCACCGCCCATCCGACCGTGCCGGCCGTCGAGGGCGCCCCGAACGTGCTGCCCGTGGACAGCGAGCGGGGCCGCGCCAACCACTGGCACACCGACGTCACCTTCGTGCTCAACCCGCCGCAGGCCAGCACCCTGCGCAGCATCACGATCCCGGCGTACGGGGGCGAGACGCTGATCGCCGACGCGGCGGCGGCCTACCGGGACCTGCCCGAGCCGCTGCGGCGCCTGGCCGACACCCTGTGGGCCGAGCACACCAACGACTACGACTACGCGGTCCCCGACGAGGCGATCGACGAGGACAGGGCGGCCCAGCGGTCCCAGTTCACCTCGATCACGTACCGCACCGCCCACCCGGTCGTCCGCGTACACCCGCTGACCGGCGAGCGCGGGCTGTTCATCGGCGGGTTCGCGCAGCGGATCGTCGGCCTGTCGGTGCCGGAGTCCCGGAAGATCCTGGACCTGCTCCAGGCCTACGTCACCCGGCCGGAGAACGTCCTGCGCTGGCGCTGGTCGGAGAACCAGCTGGTGCTGTTCGACAACCGCATCACCCAGCACTACGCCATCGACAACTACGACGGCCTGCCCCGCCGGCTGAACCGGGTGACCGTCGCCGGTGACGTCCCGGTCGGCATCGAGGGCAAGGAGAGCTACTCCATCGAGGGGGACGCCTCGCACTACACCACGGTCGCCTCCGTCGCGGTCGCCGCGTAGCCTCCCGCTCACGCTGCGCACAGCGCGCGTCCGGATAGTGGGCAGCCCCTTCGCCTGAGCGGACGGGCTGCCCACACTGTGGGCACTTTTGCCCCATCCCCCCACCGGACGAGCCGCTCCCATGCCAAGCAGCAGCACCAGCACGAGCACCCCCGTCGAGACGCCGGCGAAGGCGGACGACCTCTCCCTTTCCCACGGCCTGAAACAGCGCCATCTGTCGATGATCGCCCTCGGGGGCGTGATCGGCGCCGGGCTGTTCGTCGGTTCCGGCGCGGGCATCGCCGCCGCCGGTCCGTCGATCGTCGTCGCCTACGCCGTGTCCGGCATCCTCGTGATGCTGGTGATGCGGATGCTCGGCGAGATGTCGGCCGCCCACCCGTCCTCGGGTTCCTTCTCCGCGCACGCCGAGCGGGCCTTCGGCCCCTGGGCCGGTTTCACGGCGGGCTGGTCGTTCTGGGTGCTGCTGTGCACGGCGGTCGGCCTGGAGGGCATGGGCGCCGCGAAGATCGTCACCGGCTGGCTGCCCGGCACTCCGGAGTGGATGTGGGTGGCGCTGTTCATGGTGGTGTTCTGCGGAACGAACCTGGCGGCCGTGAAGAACTTCGGCGAGTTCGAGTTCTGGTTCGCCGCGCTGAAGGTGGGCGCGATCGCGCTGTTCCTGGTGCTGGGTGTGCTGGCCGTCGCCGGCGTGCTGCCCGGCACGGACTCCCCCGGTGCCTCCAACCTCACCGACTTCCTCCCCAACGGCGGTGAGGGCCTGATCATCGGCCTGCTCGCCTCCGTCTTCGCCTACGGCGGACTGGAGACGGTCACCATCGCCGCGGCCGAGTCCGAGAACCCGGTGCGCGGGGTGGCGAGCGCCGTCCGTACCGCGATGTGGCGCATCGCGCTCTTCTACGTCGGCTCCATGGTGGTCATCGTCACCCTCGTCCCCTGGAACTCGGAGGAGGTCGTCGAGAAGGGCCCGTACGTCGCCGCCCTGGACCACCTGGGCATCCCGGGCGCCGGGCAGCTGATGAACGTGGTCGTCCTGGTGGCCCTGCTGTCGGCGATGAACGCCAACATCTACGGCTCCTCGCGCATCGCGTACTCGCTGGTCGAGCGCGGTCTGGGCCCCAAGGCGCTGGCGAAGGTCTCCGGCGGTGTCCCGCGCGTGGCGGTCCTGGTGTCGAGCGTCTTCGGGTTCGTCTGTGTGCTGCTCAGCTACTGGCGCCCCAACGACGTCTTCCCCTGGCTGCTGAACATGATCGGCGCGGTGATCCTGGTCGTCTGGATCTTCATCGCCGTCTCGCAGTTGCGGCTGCGGCGCCGGCTGGAGCGTGAGGCCCCGCAGAAGCTGGTCGTGCGGATGTGGGCGTTCCCGGTGCTGACCTGGGCGGCCCTGGCCGGCATGGCGGCCATCTTCGTGCTGATGGCCCGGCAGGCCGACACGCGGGTGCAGCTGTACTCGACGGGCGGGATGACGCTGTTCCTGGCCGCGGTCGGGTACGTCCGGCAGCGCACGCGCGCCGGGCAGAACTGACCCTGCGGCATCCCGCTCCGGAAGGCCCCCACGCGAGGCGGTGGGGGCCTTCTTGTTACCCGTCCCCGGATTGTTGTTGATAGTTTGTAGTTGCAAGTGCTTTGCAATAAGAGGTCGGAGGGGACCCGTCATGCCCGTCTACACGCTGCCTGAGCTGCCGTACGACTACTCCGCGCTCGCTCCCGTGATCAGCTCCGAGATCATCGAGCTGCACCACGACAAGCACCACGCGGCCTACGTGAAGGGCGCCAACGACACACTGGAGCAGCTGGCCGAGGCGCGGGACAAGGAGCAGTGGGGCGCGCTGAACGGTCTGGAGAAGAACCTCGCCTTCCACCTGTCCGGGCACATCCTGCACTCCGTCTACTGGCAGAACATGACGGGTGACGGCGGCGGCGAGCCGCTGGAGAAGGACGGTGTGGGCGAGCTGGCGGACGCGATCGCCGAGTCCTTCGGGTCCTTCGCCGGCTTCAAGGCGCAGCTGTCCAAGGCGGCGGCCACCACCCAGGGCTCCGGCTGGGGCGTGCTCGCCCACGAACCCCTGAGCGGCCGCCTCGTCGTCGAGCAGGTCTACGACCACCAGGGCAACGTGGGTCAGGGCTCGACGCCGATCCTGGTCTTCGACGCCTGGGAGCACGCCTTTTACCTGCAGTACAGGAATCAGAAGGCCGACTTCGTCGAGGCCATGTGGCAGGTCGTCAACTGGCAGGACGTCGCCCGGCGGTACGCCGCCGCCAGGTCCCGCACAGACGCGCTGCTGCTCGCACCCTGAGGGCGTGCCCGGGATCGCCCCGCCTCGTGATCGTCTTCTCACCGTTCACGCGGGCGGGCGGAGAGGAGGAGGCCCCCGCGAGGACACGGCTCGCGGGGGCCTCCCGTCACGAGGACGGATGCGTTCAGGGTGCCCGCCGGCCCCCGCGCGCTTACGCTCACGGCATGGTGTTCAAGCGGTGCCCGAACTGCGGAGGGCCCCTGCAGGAGTTCCGTGCCCTCACCGACGCCGAGAAGACATACGTCCGCACGGCGAAGCCGGGCTTCCCGCCGGAGGCCTACATCCGCTGCGCCCGCCAGGGGTGCAGGCGGTACCAGCGCCGTCTCAAGTGGGACGACGGCGGCGACTTCCCCGAGTAGCGCGCAGTCCTACAGGTTGCTGAAGTCCGGTCCCGCCGTCCGGGTCCGCTTGATCTCGTAGAAGCCGGGGATGGAGGCGACCGCGACCGTGCCGTCCCAGAGGCGGGCCGCCTGCTCGCCCTTGGGGGCCGGGGTGACGACCGGGCCGAAGAAGGCGATCTGCTCGCCGTCGGCGCCGGGCAGCGCGATGACCGGGGTGCCGACCTCCTGGCCGACCTTGTCGATGCCCTCCTTGTGGGAGGCCCGCAGCTCGGCGTCGAACTCGAAGTCCTCCTGGTCGGCGTAGTCGATGAGGTCGGCGGGCAGGCCCACCTCCTCCAGCGCGGCGGCGATGGCCTCGCGGGTGGGACCCTCGCCACGGTTGTGGAATCGGGTGCCGAGCGCGGTGTACAGCGGGCCGAGGACGTCCTCGCCGTGCTTCTGCCAGGCGGCGGTCACCACGCGGACCGGCGCCCAGGCCTTGGTGGTGAGCAGCTCGCGGTACTCCTCGGGCAGCTCGTCCAGCTTGGGCTCGTTGAGCACCGCCAGGCTCATGATGTGCCAGCGGACCTCGATGTCCCTCAGCTTCTCCACTTCCAGCACCCAGCGGGAGGTCATCCAGGCCCACGGGCACAGCGGGTCGAACCAGAAGTCGACGGGGGTCCTGCCGGAAGGGGTGGCGGCGGAGGCGGTCTCGGACATGACTCTCCTCGGTATGCGGTCTTTCAATGGTCAACATCGATCGTCGCCCACGGCATTCCCGGCTGCCGCCTGTCAGGGCCGCATGGCAGGATCGGTGCTGTCCACATCGTGAACACGACCCGAGGGAGTGCCGCCCGTGCCCGGTGAGAATCTGTCCCGCGACGAGGCCCGGGAGCGGGCCGCCCTGCTGTCCGTCGACGGGTACGAGGTGTCCCTCGACGTGCGCTCGGCGGTCGGCGACGGGGAAGGAGAGGGGCCGCGCACGTTCCGGTCCGTCACCACGATCCGGTTCCGCTGCAACGAACCCGGCGCGTCCAGCTTCGCGGACCTGATCGCGCCGAGCGTCACGGCGGTCTCGCTCAACGGCAAGGACCTCGACCCGAGCGAGGTCTTCGACGGCTCCCGGATCGCCCTGGAGGACCTGGCCGCCGACAACGAACTGGTCGTCGACGCCCAGTGCGCATACTCGCGCACCGGTGAGGGCCTGCACCGCTTCGTCGACCCGGAGGACGGCGAGGTCTACCTCTACACCCAGTACGAGCCGGCCGACTCCCGGCGTGTCTTCGCGAACTTCGAGCAGCCCGACCTCAAGGCCCCCTTTCGCTTCGAGGTGCGGGCGCCGGAGGGCTGGACGGTGTGGAGCAACGGGGCCGGGCAGCAGCAGGACGGGGTGTGGCGGTTCGCGGAGACCAAGCCGATCTCGACCTACATCACGTGTGTGGTGGCGGGGCCGTACCACTATGTGACGGACTCCTACGAGCGGGTGCTGGAGGACGGGACGCGGCTGGAGATCCCGCTGGGCGCGATGTGCCGCAAGGGGCTCGCCAAGCACTTCGACGCCGACGACGTCTTCCTGGTCACCAAGCAGGGCCTGGACTTCTTCCACGACCACTTCGACTACCCCTACCCGTTCGGCAAGTACGACCAGGCGTTCGTGCCGGAGTACAACCTCGGCGCCATGGAGAACCCGGGGCTGGTGACCTTCCGCGAGGAGTACATCTTCCGCGGCAAGGTGACACAGGCGTCGTACGAGGGCCGGGCCAACGTCGTCCTGCACGAGATGGCGCACATGTGGTTCGGCGACCTGGTCACCATGGAGTGGTGGGACGACCTGTGGCTGAAGGAGTCCTTCGCGGACTTCATGGGCACGTTCGCGAACGTCGGCGCGACCCGCTTCACCGACGCCTGGATCACCTTCGCCAACCGCCGCAAGGCCTGGGCGTACCGCGCGGACCAGCTGCCCTCCACGCACCCGATCACGGCCGACATCCATGACCTGGAGGACGCCAAGCTGAACTTCGACGGCATCACCTACGCCAAGGGCGCCTCGGTGCTCAAGCAGCTGGTGACGTACGTCGGCCAGGACGCGTTCCTGGAGGGCGCGCGGCGCTACTTCAAGCGGCACGCGTACGGCAACACCCGGCTGGGCGACCTGCTGGCCGTCCTGGAGGAGACCAGCGGCCGGGACATGGGCGCGTGGGCGCGCTCCTGGCTCCAGACGGCCGGGGTCAACTCGCTGACACCGCAGGTGCTGCTGGACGCCGAGGGCCGGATCGACGAGCTCGCGGTGGTGCAGGAGGCGGTGGAGTCGCACCCGCAGCTGCGCCCGCACCGGGTCGCGGTCGGCCTGTACCGGCGCTCCCAGGTGGGCGCGCTGGAGCGGTACGCGCGCGCCGAGGTGGACGTGGACGGCGCGCGGACGGTCGTGTCGGAGCTGGCCGGGCAGGACGCCCCGGAGCTGGTCCTGGTCAACGACGACGACCTCACCTACTGCAAGATCCGCTTCGACGAGACCTCGCTGGCCACCCTGCGCGAGCACCTGGGCGCCCTGACCGACCCGCTCGCCCGCGCGCTGTGCTGGTCGGCGCTGTGGAACCTGACCCGGGACGCGCTGCTTCCGGCGCGGGACTTCGTCGACCTCGTGCTGCGGTTCGCGGGCCGGGAGTCCGACATCGGCGTGCTGCAGATGCTGCACGCGTGGGCGAGCTCCGCGCTGGTGCACTACGGCGCGCCCGAGTGGCGCGGGACGGGCGAGCGGGCGCTGGCCGAGGGCGCGCTGGCCGAGCTGCGGCAGGCCGAACCGGGCAGCGAGCACCAGCTGGCGTGGGCACGCTTCTTCGCGACGGTGGCGTCGGCCCCGGCCGATCTGGACCTGCTCAAGGCCCTGCTGGACGGCACCGAGGAGATCGCAGGCCTGGACGTCGACCAGGAGCTGCGCTGGGCGTTCCTGGAGCCGCTGGCGGCGCACGGGGTGGCGGACGAGAAGGTGCTCGCCGACGAGCTCGCACGCGACGACACCGCCTCGGGCAAGCGGCACCAGGTGCGCTGCCTGGCCGCCCGTCCCTCGGCGGCGGTGAAGGCGCAGGCGTGGGCGCAGGTGGTGGAGTCGGAGGCGCTGTCGAACGCGCTGGTGGAGGCGACCATCGCGGGCTTCGACCAGCCCTCGCAGCGGGAGCTGCTCGCGCCGTACGCCGAGAAGTACTTCGCTGCGATCGAGCGGGTGTGGGCCGATCGGTCGATCCAGATCGGGATGGACGTGGTCCGGGGCCTGTTCCCGGCGCTGCAGGACTCGCAGGAGACGCTGGACGCGACGGACGCGTGGCTCGCCGCGCACGAGGGCGCCGCTCCCGCGCTGCGCCGGCTGGTGCTGGAGGCCCGGGACGACCTGGCGCGGGCACTGCGCGGGCAGGCGTGCGACGCGCGCGGGTGAGGCGGCACCGGCCGAGCCGCCCCGCGGGCGAACGAGCCGTCCGGCGCGGCGGCCGGGCGGCCGGTGCCGCCCGGGCGGTCACCCGATGAGCCGCAGCTCTGGCCAAGGCTCTGGCATGCGGTAACCGTTACGAAATTCGGTCAAGACACACCGTAACCCCTGGTCCACGCCTGAACGGACCAGGGGTTTTCGGCATCCGAACAACCGTCCTTTAGGGCGTGCTTGTCCGGGTTCGTCGACGGGCGTGTAACAGCGGTTAGGGGGCGGATCGGACACGGGAAGTCCCCGGACATGAACCACAACACCCCGCTCTCCCCCCGCCCCCTGAGCCACCTGGCCGAGACGCACCGCCAGGTCCTGACCGCCGCCCAGCTGCGTGCCCACGGCGTGTCGGCGGCCGAGACGAACGAGCAGTGCCGCGCGGGCGGGCCCTGGCAGCAGCTCCTGCCGGGCGTCTTCCTGCTCCACCCGGGACCGCCGACCAGCGAGGAGCGGCTGCACGCGGTGCTCCTGTACGCGGCGCGCGGCCCGGCGCCCGGGACGGCGCCGGGGGTGCCGGCCCAGCCGACCGCGCGGCAGCCGCACCGGCCGGTGTACGCGGACGCGATGATCACCGGGGCCGCCGCCCTCACCCTGCACGGCTTCGCCGCCGCGCCGCCCCTGCTGTCACTGGAGAAGATCGACGTCCTGGTGCCGCGGCTGCGCCGGCTGCGCTCGACCGGCTGTGTGCGGATCGTGCGCACGGCCGACCTGCCCGTCCCGCAGTCGGTCACCGGGCTGCCGGTGGCCCCGGTGCCGCGCGCCCTGGCGGACGCGGTGGCCTGCCTGGACGACGCGGTCACGGTGCAGCGGCTGCTGACGGAGGCGGTGCGCGGCGGGCACTGCGAGCCGGCCGCGATCGTCCGCGAGCTGACGGACGCCCGGCTGCTGCACCGGCCGCACGTGGTGGACGCGGTCGACTCGCTGCTGGCCGAGGGCCGGGCGATCGCCGAGGACCGGCTGTACCGGATGGTCGAGCGGTACGGCCTGCCCGACCCGGTGTGGAACGTGGACCTGCGGCTGCCGGGCGGCCCGCACCTGGGCGGCCTGGACGCGTACTGGCCGGACCATGCGGTCGCCCTGGAGCTGAACACCCGCGCGCCCCGGGCGAACGACGACGCCCAGTGGTCGGAGTACGCCCGCAAGCGCGAGTACCTGGAACGCCTGGGCATCACGGTCGTCCACATCACCCCCAGGAAGCTGCGGGACGCGCCCGAGCAGCAGGCGACGGTCGTCCGCACGGCCCTGATGGCGGCGGCCGACCGCGACCCTGCCGTGTATGTCGTGGTGCTGCCCCGGTAGTGACGGACCGGGCGCGCCCGCGTCCGCGGTGTCTACGGCCTGCCGGTGTCTCCCTCGCGGGCCGCGGGGGCCGTTCCCTCGCGTACCACCCGGCCCGCGGCGGGCCGCTCCTGCCACAGGCGCACTCCCACGTCGACCAGCCCGACCCGCTCGAGGCGGGCCACCGCCTCCAGCGGGTGCCAGGCCGCCATGTCCGTCGAGCCGCCCGTCTCGTGGCGTAGCTCGCCGCCCGTGACCCGGCCCTCGTAGACGATGCGCAGGCCGTGGAAGTCGGCGTGGGCGCCGAGCGGGCGCGGGTAGGTGCGCCGGATGGAGTCGAGGCCGAGGAGGGCGACCGGCTCGACGGTGTAGCCGGTCTCCTCCTCGGCCTCGCGCACCACGGTGTCGTAGGGGTCCTCGCCGTGCTCCATGCCGCCGCCCGGCAGGGTCCACCGGCGGGCGCCGTCACGCGCGACCCAGCGGGCCAGCAGCATCCGTCCGTCCCGCACACACACGGCGTAGGCCGCCACCCGCAACTCCTCACGCATGTGCAGACGTTACGGCAGCAAGGGGTTGGCCGGTGAGTATTCGGGCGCAGCCCAGCGCAGTGGCACCGCCGCCTCCGTCGCCGCCGTCCCGCTGACCGTGAAGCGCACCCGGCGTTCCCCGTCCTCCCCGAACTCCGTGCGCGCCTCGCCCGTCAGCTGCAGCGCCGCCCCCGTCGTCCAGTCCAGGAACAGCAGCCCCGCCCGGGGGTCGGCGGCGAGGTTGCCGAGCGTGAGGAACATGGAGTTGCCCGGGTAGTCGCGCCAGAGCAGTTCGCGCGGCGAGAGCACCCGCACGAAGCCGGGGTTGCCGCCCCGGTGGCTGGCGTCGGCGCCGTGCTCGTGCACGGTGGCCAGGAAGAAGGTGTCGGCGGCGGCCACGAGGTCCTTCTGCCCCGCCGTCAGTTCCGTACCTCGGAGCACCTCGCCCGGGGTGCGGTCGACCGTCTCGTAGGACTCCCTGCGCTGGAGGTACTTGGGGCAGTTGGAGAAGACCTGGTCCGCCTCGACCACGAAGCCTCGCGGTGTGGGCTGCAGGCGGCCGTTCAGGCGCATGCGGCGGCGGGTGCGCGGATCGAGGGCGATGGTGCCGACGTGGGTGCCGTCCGAGGCGAGTGCCATCGCCAGCGCATCTCCGGGGCGCGCCCCGCCGATGACCGACATCCGGTGCGGGCCCGTGGCCCGGACGAAGCCGGGGACGCCGGTGAGCGGCGAGGCCCACACCCTGCCGGTCTCGGGGTCGGCCGCGCCCAGGACCAGCAGCGGCTGGAGTTCCAGGAAGGCGGCGGCGACCGGTCTGATGCCCCGGCCGACGGCCCGGCCCACATGGTCGGCCGCCGCGCGCACCCCGACCCGGTCCTGAACGGTGCGCGACCCGGCGTGATAGATCCCCATGGCGGCCGCCATCTCTAGAAGAACCCGCAGGTCGGGGCCGACTCGTGCGGGGCGGGCGCACCCTCGGCGCCCTCCGCCACGGAGATCTCCAGGCGGATGCCGTCGGGGTCGTGGAAGAAGATCCCGCCCGAGGCCGCGCCCTCCCGGTGGGCCACCACTCCCTCGTGCCGGAAGTCCGCGCCGTGGGCGCGCAGGGCCGACTCGTACTCCCTGACCCGCTCGACCGACTCGGCCGCGAAGGCGAGGTGGTGCAGTCCGGGACGGCCGGCGTCGTAGGCCCCCTCCGCCTGCTGCCAGAGGGTGAGCACGGGCTGGTCGCCGCCGTCGCCGAGGAACGCGTACCGCCTGCCCTCCTCCTTGCCCTCCGCGAGCAGCGTGAAGCCGAGGACGTCCCGGTAGAAGGCGAGCGAGCGGTCGAGGTCGGTGACGTTCAGGCCGACGTGGCCGGTGCGCAGGGACATGGGGTGCCTCCTTCAGGCGGCGGCTGACACCTCAGCCGCTCCAGTTAACCTGTCATCTACCATTCAACGGTTAGAACAGGGGTGTGTCAACCGGTCACATACACTTGAGGGGTTAGCTCGGAAGGAGCCACGAATGCCCACCGCCCCCGACCCCCGACCGCTCACCGGCGAGCCGCTCGCGCTCGACCTGCTCAACACGCGCTGGAACCGGGACGGGGTCGTCCAGGACCTGCTCACCGACACCGACGGACTGGCGGTGTGGCTGGCGGCCAACGGGCTGGACGACCGGTTCGCGCCCGGCCCCGGCGTGCTGCGGCATCTGCTCCGGGCCCGCGACGCCCTCGAGGCCGTCGTGGACGGCCAGGCCGAGGAAGGGGCGCCGCTCGTCGACGCCGTGCTCGCGCACGGGCGGATCCGCGCCGGGCTCACCGCTCAGGGCCCCGTCGAGCGGCCGGAGTTCAGCGATCCGTCGTGGGGGCCGGCCTGGCTCGCCGCCCGGAACTACCTCGAACTGCTCGCCACCGCGCCGGAACGGATCCGGAGGTGCGCCCACGAGTCGTGCGTCCTGCACTTCTTCGACACGTCAAGAAACGGTACGCGCCGCTGGTGCTCCATGGCCGCCTGCGGCAACCGTGCGAAGGCGTCCCGCCACTATGCGCGGTCGCGCACCTGAAGGGCCGTGCGGTATAGGGGAGTTTGACAGGCTGCGTCCCTCCTGACGCATGGCGGAAGTACGCCATGAGTCCATCCCGCCACGGTCAACTCTCCCCAAACATCTTTCCCTTGGGTAAAGCTGAGCGATCGTCCGGATCCGAATTCCGGACGACCGCGATCGAACCCGATCGCATATCGCTGGTGCCTTTACCAACAAGGGATGCCGATGATCTCCGACCCCCAGCGCGCCCCGCTCCCGGGCGCGAGACGCCTGGCCCGCACAGCCGCGGCCGCCGGCGTGGTGGCCGCGCTCTGTGCGGCCGGGCCGATACCCCTGGCCGCCGCCGCCCAGGGCGGTCCCGCCCCGTCCGACCCGGCCGTCAAGTGGGCGAGTGCCAAGCTCGGTTCGGACGACGCCGACCTGCTCGCCGCCGCCAAGAACGACGGCACCAAGAACGTCACGATGATGATCGCGACCGCGCCGGGGCAGACCGAGCAGGTCGCCCGGCAGCTCGACGCGGTCAAGGGCGGCTCCGTGGGCCGCACCTACGACAAGCTCGGCTACGTCCGCGCCACCGTGCCGACCGCGAAGGCGGACGCGGCGATCGCCGCAGCCGAGAAGCTGTCCTCGGTCCAGGCCATCGACCTGCGCCAGGAGATCCCGCTCGACGACCCGGCACCGGGCGCCGACACCGCCGAGGGCGCCACCCACGGCACGGCCGGGACCTCCTACTCCGGGCCCGGCAAGAACACCCCCGCCGAGAACCCGTACAACCCGTCCTTCGAGACGGGCGCCGTCGACTTCGTGAAGCAGAACCCGAAGGCGGACGGCCGCGGCGTCACCATCGGCATCCTCGACTCCGGTGTGGACCTCGGCCACCCGGCGCTGCAGAAGACCACCACCGGCGAACGCAAGATCGTCGACTGGGTGACCGCGACCGACCCGATCATCGACGGTGACGCCACCTGGCGCCCGATGGTCAGCTCGGTCTCCGGCCCCGAGTTCACCTACGGCGGCCAGTCCTGGAAGGCCCCGGCGGGCTCGTACCAGGTCAGCACGTTCAAGGAGTCCTCGACCGCGGGCGGCGACGCCCAGGGCGACGCGAACCGCGACGGCGACACCACCGACTCCTGGGGCCTGCTCTACGACCCGGCGGCCGGCACGGTCCGCGTCGACCTGAACAACAACAACGACTTCACCGACGACGAGCCGATGAAGCCGTACAAGGACGGCTTCCAGATCGGGTACTTCGGCACCGACGACCCGAAGACCGACGTCGTCGAGAAGCAGCCGTTCGTCGTGCAGATCCGCAAGGACGTGCCCATGGACCCCTACGGCGGGTCCTGGGTCGGCCAGAAGGCCGACTTCGTCAACATCGGCGTGATCGAGTCCGAGCACGGCACCCACGTCGCCGGCATCACCGCCGCCAACGGCCTGTTCGGCGGGAAGATGAGCGGCGCGGCCCCGGGCGCGAAGATCGTCTCCTCCCGTGCCTGCACCTGGACCGGCGGCTGCACCAACGTCGCCCTCACCGAGGGCATGATCGACCTGGTCGTGAACCGCGGCGTCGACATCGTCAACATGTCCATCGGCGGCCTGCCCGCGCTCAACGACGGCAACAACGCGCGCGCCGCGCTCTACACGCGTCTCATCGACACCTACGGCGTCCAGCTGGTGATCTCCGCGGGCAACTCCGGCCCCGGCGCGAACACCATCGGCGACCCGGGCCTGGCCGACAAGGTGATCTCCGTCGGCGCCTCCATCTCCAAGGAGACCTGGGCGGCCAACTACGGCTCCGTCGTGAAGACGCCGTACGCGATGATGCCCTTCTCCTCGCGCGGCCCGCGTGAGGACGGCGGCTTCACTCCGACGCTGACCGCGCCGGGCGCCGCGATCAACAGCACCCAGACCTGGCTGCCGGGCTCCCCGGTCGCCGAGGCGGGCTACTCGCTGCCGGCCGGCTACTCCATGCTCCAGGGCACCTCGATGGCCTCCCCGCAGGCGGCGGGCGCCTCGGCGCTGCTGCTGAGCGCCGCCAAGCAGCGGCACATCGACCTCACCCCGGCGAACCTGCGTACCGCCCTGACCTCGACGGCCCACCACATCCCGGGCGTCCAGGCCTACGAGGAGGGCGCCGGCCTCATCGACGTCGTGGACGCCTGGACGGCGATCCGCCAGGGCGCCACCGCCCACGACTACTCGGTCAAGGCCCCCGTCGACACCGCGATCGACTACGCGCTGAAGACCCCCGGCTTCGGCACCGGCCTGTACGACCGCGAGGGCGGCCTGAAGGCGGGTCAGAAGAAGGTTTACGACGTCACCGTCACCCGCACCTCGGGTCCGGACCGTCCGGTCCCGCACATGCTGCGCCTGGTGAACAACGCCGACCGCACCTTCCGTGTCGTGGGCTCCTCGCTGGTGACGCTCCCGCTGAACCAGCCGGTCACCGTCAAGGTGGAGGCCGCGCCGAGCTCCGCCGGGCTCAAGAGCGCGATCCTGGAGGTCGACGACCCGTCGACGGCCGGGGTCGACAAGCAGATCCTGACCACGGTCGTGGTGGCGTCCCCGGTCGCCTACGCCTACTCCGACTCCGGTTCGGTGCAGCGCAACAGCACCCGCTCCTACTTCCTGACCGTGCCCGCGGGCGCGAAGTCGCTGGAGGTGGCGATCGGCGGGCTGAAGGACAAGAGCCAGACGCGGTTCATCGCCGTCCACCCCTACGGCGTCCCGGTCGACAACACCTCGACCCCGTACTGCTACAACAACTACCTCGACGGCAACGGCTGCAAGCCCGACGTGCGCTCCTACGCCGACCCGCAGCCGGGCGTGTGGGAGGTCGAGGTCGAGGCGCGCCGCACCTCGCCGCTGCTCGACAACCCGTACAAGCTCGACGTCACCGTCCTCGGCGCGGCTTTCGACCCGCAGACCGTGACCGTCCCCGAGGCGAAGGTCGGCACGCCGGCCACCGCCTCCTGGAAGGTGACGAACAAGTACGCGGCCCTGGACGGCAAGCTGGTCGGCGGCCCGCTCGGCTCCGCCGAGTCGTCCCGGCCCACGATCGCCAACGGTGCCAAGCAGACCACGACGGTGACCGTCCCCGAGGGCGCCCAGTCGCTGGACGTGGCCATCGGCAACGTCTCCGACAAGTCGGCCGACCTGGACCTGACGGTGTACGACGCGACGGGCAAGAAGGTCGCCCAGTCCGCCGACGGCGACTCGGAGGAGGCGGTCTCCATCGCCAAGCCGGCCGCCGGCACCTACACCGTCGAGGTGGCCGCCTACTCGGTGCCGTCCGGTTCCACCGCGTACGACTACCGGGACGTGTTCTTCTCCGCCGCGCTCGGCAACGTGACGGTCGACGACTCGGCCGCGGTGAAGCTGGGCACCGGCGAGTCCGCGACGGTCACCGGGAAGGTCACGGCCGCCGCCGAGGCCCCCGAGGGCCGCGAGTTCTTCGGGCAGGTGCAGCTGGTGAACGCGCACGGCACGGTCGCGGGCCTCGGCAGCGTGCAGATCGGGAAGGTCGTGCCGTAGGCGGCAGAACCGCCGCGCTGCGCATGATCGAAAGGCGGGCGCTCGCCACGACGGCGGGCGCCCGCCCTTCTGCGTGCGGGTCTGCCGACCACCGCGCGGGGACGGCGGTCAGTAGTCGGAGGACGGGTCCAGGTCGCACGTGGACGTGCGGGCCTCCTTGAGCCCTTCCAAAATCCAGGCGCGGTCGCCGGCGATCTGCTTCTCGCCGATGCTCCGGACCTCGGGGCTGCTCGAGTAGCTCGGGATGACGACGAGGACGCGGTCACCGCGCCGCAGGCGGGGCAAGTCGTCGTGGTCCATCAGGAAGGTGACCCGGTCCGGGCCCGTCGGGGGCTTGTAGCGGCGGTCCACGGCGAGTTCGATCCGATCCCGTGCGGTGACCGGCTCGGGGTCGACCCGGGTGACCGTGCCCTCGACGATCAGCCGCGCACAGGCCACGTACCCGCCGGGGGTGAGCTTGGCGTCGGAGGTGCCACCGGCCGAACCCGTCCCGGTCCGGCCCACGGCGAGGAGCCACGCCAACCCGAACACCCCGCAGACGACAAGGGCCGCCACCAGGCCGCCCACCGCGACCAGCCGGCCGCGACGCGCCCGCCGGGGCACCTCCGGTCGCCGCGGAGCCGGCCCCGCACCCCGGCCGGGGCGGGGGGCCGGCTCCGCGCCGGTGAGCGCGTCGGCGACGAAGGCGAGCTCCCGGCGGAGCGTGGCGAGATCGGCGCGGGCCGCGCGGTACTCGGTCACGCGGTCGGCGTCGGAGTACGCCGCGCGCGGCAGCGGTTCGTCCAGGATCGCGGCCAGCAGCGGGTCCACGCCGTCGTGGCCCTGGCCGTCGGCCCCCGTGTGTTCCGCTGTCACGTCACACCACCTCGTCCTCGTGCAGCCGTTCGCGCAGGGCGCGGACGGCGGTGTGCAGCCGGCTCTTGACCGTGCCCTCGGGGACGCCGAGCTGTTCGGCGATCACCCGGACGGGCAGGTCGGCGTAGAAGCGCAGGACCAGGACCTGGCGCTGGGCCTCGGGCAGCTCGTCCAGGCCCCGGGCGACGGCCAGGGAGAGCAGCCGGGTGTCCTCGCCCGCGGGGTGTTCGCCCTGCCGCAGTGAGGCCAGCCGCTCGCCGAGGCGCTCCTGGCGGCGCTTGGCGCGGTGCCAGTCCATGGCGAGGTTGGAGGCGACGACCGCGGCCCACGCGGAGACGTCGCGCGGCGCCTCCTGGCCGCTCGCGGCCCGTTCCAGCAACCGCAGGCGGACCTGCTGCACCCCGTCCGGCAGGTCCGCCTGCGGGACTCCGCCGAGCGCGAGCACCGCCCGCACCCGGCGTTCCTGGGCCGCGTCCAGCGGATCGTCACCGCCGTGGTCCGTCTCCCGGCTGCGGCGCGCCCTTCTGCGCAGCACACGCCCTCCCCTCCCGCCTCTGCCCCACGCGTTTCCCCTACGACGCCGCGGCCGCGCGGAACGTTCGGCGCGGGCGGCGGAAATTTCCCGGTACCCGGCACAGGGGTGCGTGCGGGCCCGCGCCGAGGCGTACGTCACATCGTCGTGTGCGCCGCGGGCGCGCGGGCAGGCACGCAGCAGCACAGCTTGCGGCGCAGCGGCCCCACCGGGTGAATTTCTGCAGCTCGGACGGGGTGTGCGCCGCAGGACCGCAACCGTGATCGGCTCGGGCTCGTCCCATTCCTCGAGCACGGCACGCAAAGAATTGGACACGTGGGTCGGGGTCGGCCGCATGATGGAAAGGCCTCGGCCGAGCGCACACGCATGCACAGCACCAGAGAGGGAGTCACCGTGAGGATCGGAATCGTCGGAGCCACCGGTCAGGTCGGCACGGTCATGCGCAGGATCCTCACGGAGCGCGACTTCCCGGTCACCGAGCTTCGCCTGTTCGCCTCGGCCCGCTCCGCGGGGACGATCCTCGACGGCGTGACCGTGGAGGACGCCTCCCAGGCCGACTACAGCGGCCTGGACATCGTGCTGTTCTCGGCGGGCGGCGCGACCTCGAAGGCGCTGGCCGAAAAGGTCGCCTCCCAGGGCGCCGTGGTGATCGACAACTCCTCGGCCTGGCGCAGGGACCCGGACGTGCCGCTGGTGGTGGCCGAGGTCAACCCGCACGCGATCGCGAACCGTCCCAAGGGCATCATCGCCAACCCGAACTGCACCACGATGGCCGCGATGCCCGTCCTGAAGCCGCTGCACGAGGAGGCGCGGCTTCAGGCGCTCGTCGTCGCCACCTACCAGGCGGTGTCCGGCTCGGGTCTCGCCGGTGTGGCCGAGCTGCACGGTCAGACGCAGAAGGTCGTCGCGGACGCCGACAAGCTGACCCACGACGGCGCGGCGGTGGACTTCCCCGAGCCGTCCGTCTACAAGCGCCCGATCGCCTTCAACGTGCTTCCCTTCGCGGGCAACCTCGTCGACGACGGTCTGAACGAGACCGACGAGGAGCAGAAGCTCCGCAACGAGTCCCGCAAGATCCTGGAGATCCCGGAGCTGAAGGTCTCGGGCACCTGTGTGCGCGTCCCGGTCTTCTCCGGCCACTCCCTCCAGGTCAACGCCCGCTTCGCGAACCCGATCAGCGTGGAGCGCGCCACCGAGCTGCTGGCCGGCGCCCCCGGTGTCGCCCTCTCCGACATCCCGACCCCCCTCCAGGCGGCCGGCCAGGACCCGTCCTACGTCGGCCGTATCCGCAGCGACGAGACGGTGGACAACGGCCTGGCCCTGTTCATCTCCAACGACAACCTCCGCAAGGGCGCGGCCCTGAACGCGGTGCAGCTCGCGGAGCTGGTGGCGGCGGAGCTCAGGAGCTGACGCCCGCGCACCTCGTGTGCAGGGTCAGGGGCTAGCCCCTGCGCACCTCGTAGAGGAAGCAGCCGTACTCGACGGCCCGGACGTGGACCAGCGCCACGGCCGGGTCGTCGAACGCTTCCACGAGGGCCGCTTCGAACGCGGCGGGCCTTCCCTCGACCAGGCGGCCGCCCAGGATGCGCCCGTCGGCGGAGTAGCGGCGCACGGTGCGGTGGGCGTTCGTGAAGGGCAGGCCGCCGCCGTCCGGCCCCGCGCAGTCCTCCGCGTGGATGAACACCGGGCCCTGTTCGTCGTACGCCCCAGGGGTGGCGCCCGTCTCCGCCGCCCAGCGGCGCAGGGGCGCGTACGACACGAGCGCGATCCGCTCCCCCGGCTCGCTCCTGCGCAGGCAGCAGCGCAGCGGCGCGCCGCCCTCGGCGTCGGCGAACGGGCGCGCCGCATGCCCGGCGTCGTCTAGTTCCCGCAGCTCCTTGAGCACGGCGGGGGCGATGGGCCGTGCCGGGTACGTGGTCGTCGTGGTCGTCGTGGTGGTCCTCATGCCTCCAGGCTCGCGCCCGTAGGGTCCTTTCACCGGCGGTATCCGGACATCGCCTTCCGCGCACGTCCCGTGGAAGGATGACCGCACCGACACACCACGAGGAGATGACCGCGTGCCTGGCACAAACCTGACTCGCGAAGAGGCACAGCAGCGGGCGAAGCTGCTCACCGTTGACTCGTACGAGATCGATCTCGACCTCTCCGGCGCGCAGGAGGGCGGCACCTACCGGTCCGTGACCACGGTGCGCTTCGACGTCGCGGAGAACGGCGCGGCGTCCTTCATCGACCTGGTCGCCCCCGCCGTCCACGAGGTGACCCTGAACGGCGACGCCCTCGACCCCGCCGAGGTCTTCAAGGACTCCCGGATCGCGTTGCCGTCTCTGCTGGATGGCCGCAACATCCTCCGGGTCGTCGCCGACTGCGCGTACACCAACACGGGTGAGGGCCTGCACCGCTTCGTCGACCCCGTCGACGACCAGGCGTACCTGTACACGCAGTTCGAGGTGCCCGACGCCCGCCGCGTCTTCGCCTCCTTCGAGCAGCCGGACCTGAAGGCCACCTTCCAGTTCACCGTGAAGGCCCCCGAGGGCTGGACGGTCGTGTCGAACTCGCCGACCCCCGAGCCCCAGGACAACGTCTGGGTGTTCGAGCCGACGCCGCGCATCTCGACGTACATCACGGCGCTGATCGTCGGCCCGTACCACTCCGTGCACAGCGTGTACGAGAAGGACGGCCAGTCCGTGCCGCTCGGGATCTACTGCCGTCCCTCCCTCGCCGAGTTCCTCGACGCGGACGCGATCTTCGAGGTCACCCGCCAGGGCTTCGACTGGTTCCAGGAGAAGTTCGACTACGCCTACCCGTTCGAGAAGTACGACCAGCTCTTCGTGCCGGAGTTCAACGCTGGCGCGATGGAGAACGCGGGCGCGGTGACCATCCGCGACCAGTACGTCTTCCGGTCGAAGGTGACCGACGCGGCGTACGAGATGCGCGCGGAGACCATCCTGCACGAGCTGGCCCACATGTGGTTCGGCGACCTGGTCACCATGGAGTGGTGGAACGACCTGTGGCTGAACGAGTCGTTCGCCACCTACACCTCCATCGCCTGCCAGGCGCACGCGCCGGGCTCGCGCTGGCCGCACTCGTGGACGACGTTCGCCAACTCCATGAAGACCTGGGCGTACCGTCAGGACCAGCTGCCGTCCACGCACCCGATCATGGCGGAGATCCGCGACCTGGACGACGTCCTCGTCAACTTCGACGGCATCACCTACGCCAAGGGCGCCAGCGTGCTCAAGCAGCTGGTGGCCTACGTCGGCATGGACGAGTTCTTCCGGGGCGTGCAGGCGTACTTCAAGCGGCACGCCTACGGCAACACGCGCCTGGGCGACCTGCTGGGCGCCCTGGAGGAGACCTCCGGCCGCGACCTGAAGACCTGGTCGAAGAAGTGGCTGGAGACGGCCGGCATCAACGTCCTGCGCCCGGTGATCGAGACCGACGCCAACGGCGTCATCACCTCCTTCGCCATCCGCCAGGAGGCCCCCGCCCTGCCCGCCGGCGCCAAGGGCGAGCCGGTGCTGCGCCCGCACCGCGTCGCGATCGGCCTGTACGACCTCGACGAGGCGAGCGGCAAGCTGGTGCGCGCCGCCGACGGCCGCATCGAGCTGGACGTGGACGGCGAGCTCACCGCCGTACCGCAGCTGGCCGGCCGGCACCGCCCGGCGGTCGTCCTGCTCAACGACGACGACCTGTCGTACGCCAAGGTCCGCCTGGACGAGCAGTCGCTGGCCTTCGTCACCGAGCACCTGGGCGACTTCGAGTCGTCGCTGCCGCGCGCCCTGTGCTGGGCGTCGGCCTGGGACATGACCCGGGACGGCGAGCTGGCGACCCGCGACTACCTGTCGCTGGTGCTGTCCGGGATCGCCAAGGAGTCCGACATCGGCGTGGTGCAGTCGCTGCACCGCCAGGTGAAGCTGGCCGTCGACCTGTACGCCGACCCGTCCACCCGCGAGGCCCTGCTCACCCGCTGGACGGAGGCCACGCTGGCCCATCTGCGCGCGGCCGAGGGCGGCAGCGACCACCAGCTGGCCTGGGCGCGCGCCTTCGCGGCGACGGCCCGCACGCCCGAGCAGCTGGACCTGCTGGAGGGCCTGCTGGACGGCTCGCAGTCGATCCAGGGCCTGGTCGTGGACACCGAGCTGCGCTGGGCGTTCGTGGAGCGGCTGGCGGCGGTCGGCCGGTTCGACGAGCCGGAGATCGCCGGCGAGTACGGCCGGGACAAGACGGCGGCCGGTGAGCGGCACGCGGCCACCGCCCGCGCCGCCCGCCCGACGGCCGAGGCGAAGGCGGAGTCCTGGGCCTCGGTCATCGACTCCGACAAGCTCCCGAACGCCGTCCAGGAGGCGGTCATCGCGGGCTTCGTCCAGACCGACCAGCGCGAGCTGCTGGCGCCGTACGCCGACCGGTACTTCGAGGTGGTCAAGGACATCTGGGACACCCGCTCCCACGAGATCGCCCAGCAGATCGCGGTCGGCCTGTACCCGGCGATCCAGGTCTCCGAGGACACCCTGCGCAGGACCGACGCGTGGCTGGACTCCGCCGAGCCGAACGCGGCCCTGCGCCGGCTGGTGTCGGAGTCGCGGGCGGGCGTCGAGCGGGCGCTGAAGGCCCAGGCGGCCGACGCGGCGGCCCGGTAACGCCCCGGCGGTCACCTGCGGCCGCCCGTACGACGGCGAGGGGCGCCCGGTCGAGCACCGGGCGCCCCTCGCCGTACGTTCACTCCCGCCGCTCCTGGCCGGAGAGCCCGGCGGCCACCTCCCGCAGGGCCGTCAGCACCCTCTCCAGCGCGGGCGCGTCCGCGGCTCCCTTCCGTACCGCCGCCACCACGTGCCGGTGCGGCCGTTCCTCGGTCAGCGCGCGCATCACCACGCCGTCCCTGCGCACGGCCGCCGTGCGCGGGACGAGCGCCACGCCCATGCCCGCCTCCACCATGGCCAGGATCGCCGTCCACCCGGCCGCGGAGTGTCCCTGGTACGGGCTGAACCCGGCCGCCTCGCAGGCGGCGCGGGTGATGTCCGACCAGGGACCGCTCCCGCCGAAGATCCACGCCTCCGCCGCCAGGTCGGCGAGCCGTACCCGATCCGCCGACGCCAGCTCGTGGCCGGGTGGGAGGGCGAGGTCGAGCGGGTCGGCGAGCAGGGGCACCCGGGTGAAGCCCGGGTCCGCCGCGCTCGGCGCGTGCGCGGCGAGCGACAGCGCGAGGTCCACCTCCCCGGCGGCCAGCAGTTCGTACGCCTCTTCGGCCTCCGCCTCCCGCACCCGCACGGACACCCCCGGATGCGCGGCGCGCAGCGCCCGTACGGCCGGGACGACCAGCGCCGGCACCGCGGTGGAGAAGGCCCCGACCCGCACCTCGCCGGCCTCGCCCCGCGCGTAGGCCGCCAGTTCGGCGTCCGCGCGTTCCAGTTGCTCGAACACGGCCTCCGCGTGCCGCAGCACCAGCCGTGCCGCGTCCGTGAGCCGCACCCGCCGTCCCTGTGCCTGGAGAAGTGGCACCCCGAGCCGTGCGGAGAGGTTCGTCAACTGCTGGGAGACGGCGGACGGCGTCATGCGCAGCGTCTCGGCCGTCGCGGTCACGGTCCCCTGCTCCCGCAGTGTCCGCAGGATGTGCAGCTTCCGGATCTCCCACTCGGCCATGGCGGCAACCTAGGCCATGGCCGCCGGCTACGTGGCGGCACCCCGGCGCGGGGACGTGGCGCCGAGCGCGACCCCGCCCAGGATCAGCGCCATGCACAGCAGTTGCGCCGGCCCGGTCCGTTCGCCCAGCAGCGCCCGGGACAGCAGGGCCACGCACACCGGCTGGAGGTAGTAGACGACTCCGGCGCGGGTGGGTCCCACCAGGGCGATCGCCTTGTTCCAGGCGAAGAAGGCGACGGCGGAGGACATCACCCCCACGTAGAGCAGGGGCAGCACCGTGCCGGGGGTCGGCGCGAAGCCGCCCTGGACGGCGAGGCTCGCGGCCTGGACGGGCAGGAGCAGGACGGCGCCGAACAGGAAGGTGGTGAAGAGGAAGGCGGCGCCGCCGAGTTCGGCGGGCCTGCGGCGCAGCAGGGCGCTGTAGCCGCCGAAGCAGCAGGCCGCCGCGATCATCCAGAGGTCCCCGGCCGCGAGATGCGCTCCGCCGCCCCGGCCGACCAGGAGGAGCACGCCCGCGCAGGCGGTCAGCAGCCCCGTGACCCGGCGCGCGCCCAGCCGTACGCCGCCCGCGCGTTCGAGCACCGCCATCAGCACCGGTGACGCAGCCATGATCATGCCCATGGTGGCGGCGGGGGTGGTCACTCCGGCCTGGTTGACGAGGGTGTTGTAGACGGTGACGCCGAGGAGCGAGGCGAGCAGGACGTAGCCGAGGTGGCTGCGGATCGCCCCGCGCGCCCGCCAGGCCGGCCGTGCCCCGAACGGGGCCACGGCGGCCAGCGCCACCACCCAGCGCCAGAAGGCGTGCTGCACGGGAGGCACGGTGTCGTGCAGTGCGCGGGAGGTGACGAAGCTGCCGGCCCAGACGACCGTGGCCAGGGCGGCGAGCGCGATGCCGAGGGCGGGCGCGGCCGGCCTCGGCATCGCGCTCGCCGCCCTGGCCACGGTCGTCTGGGCCGGCAGCTTCGTCACCTCCCGCGCACTGCACGACACCGTGCCTCCCGTGCAGCACGCCTTCTGGCG